>JAHLLQ010000005.1:0-300000 GCA_020444065.1 bacterium
GGTGTATCCGAGGGAGTGGGTGACGGTGTGTCGCTCGGAGTCGGACTTGGAGTATCAGACGGCGTAGCCGTCGGTGTGTCGCTTGGCGTCGGACTTGGAGTGTCTGACGGAGTCGCCGTCGGCGTATCCGAAGGCGTTGGTGATGGCGTATCAGACGGAGTGGGCGAAGGCGTATCACTCGGGGTCGCCGTGGGCGTGTCCGAAGGCGTGGGCGAGGGAGTGTCGCTTGGCGTCGGAGAAGGCGTATCAGACGGCGTAGCCGTCGGTGTGTCCGAAGGTGTCGGGCTTGGAGTATCCGACGGTGTCGGAGACGGAGTGTCACTCGGGGTCGCCGTGGGTGTATCCGAGGGAGTGGGTGACGGTGTGTCGCTCGGAGTCGGACTTGGAGTATCAGACGGAGTAGCCGTCGGTGTGTCTGAAGGCGTGGGGCTCGGAGTATCCGAGGGTGTCGGGGACGGCGTATCCGAAGGCGTTGGGCTGGGCGTGTCCGACGGAGTGGGCGAAGGCGTATCACTCGGAGTGGCCGTCGGGGTGTCCGAAGGTGTTGGACTCGGAGTATCGGACGGGGTAGCCGTCGGTGTGTCTGAAGGCGTGGGGCTCGGAGTATCGCTCGGCGTCGGAGACGGAGTATCACTCGGGGTCGCCGTCGGCGTATCCGAAGGCGTTGGTGATGGCGTATCAGACGGAGTGGGTGACGGCGTGTCCGAAGGTGTTGCTGTCGGTGTGTCCGAAGGTGTCGGGCTTGGGGTATCCGACGGTGTCGGACTTGGAGTGTCCGAAGGCGTGGGCGAGGGAGTATCGCTCGGCGTCGGAGACGGTGTGTCACTCGGCGTGGCCGTTGGGGTATCCGAGGGTGTTGGGCTCGGAGTATCGGACGGTGTCGGAGACGGCGTGTCACTCGGCGTGGCCGTTGGGGTATCCGATGGCGTGGGCGATGGCGTATCGCTTGGCGTCGGACTGGGTGTATCAGACGGCGTGGGAGACGGAGTATCCGAAGGGGTCGCCGTTGGCGTGTCACTCGGCGTGGGACTGGGCGTATTCGAGGGCGTCGGGGTCGGCGTCGCCGGGACAAGCGGATCCGTCGATGAGTTGTCGTAGCCGCCTGCGACGACGATCGGTGTGAAATCGGTGCCGATCAGCGAGATGTTCGGCGGATCTGCCGCCACACGCACGCTGTAACCCGGAAGGGGAGCGGGCTGATTTGTGAAGGTAAGCGTACACAGCGTCGGGTTCTGTTCCGTGGCGGCGATATTCCCAAGCGTCGCAAACGTCTTGTAAGTCCCCCCCGCATCTACCTGGGGGACACCGCTGTTTGTGAATGCCGGTGAGGCGCCGCCAACGTTTCCATCGGCGATGCTCGTGGGCGTTGTCGACAACGGATCGTAGTAGATCCGCAGCGCGTAGCTGGCAACAGGTGCGCCCGTGTTTCCAGTGACGGCAATATCGACGCTCCAGAGTCCCGATGGTGCGTAGGGATCGCCCTGGATGTTCGTCGTGGAGACGGTAACCTGGGCCATCGCAACCAGCGGGCAGGCCGCGAGCAGCAGCAGTAAGAACAGACTTCTGAATTGGCGCATTTCCTCGCCTTTCCGTGTACGGAGTTGACGAGACCATCTTCATGCACGCCCCGGCCGGCTTGACCCGGTCGTGAAAAATCGAGCACATGACTGGATAATCTCAGATGCCAGCGTGTTGAGGGGCCAAAGCGGGAGTCAACCGCTTTCCCGGAGCAGGGCAAAGGGTGTGTGTAATATGGAGCGGTCCGCCCGGCAGAAGAGCTGGGCGGACCGATTTTCCATGCAAACTCCGGGATGAGACAGACTCAGGTGGCCGTGTCCCCGATCAGCTCCTTGACCTTCTTCGGGATGTCGGAGGGCAGTTCGCAGCAGGGCACGCCACATTCGCGGAAAACCTGGAGTTTCTCCTGCGCGGTGCCTTCGCCGCCGCTGATGATGGCGCCGGCGTGTCCCATGCGCTTCCCTGGGGGGGCGGTCAGGCCGGCTACAAAGCCGACGACCGGCTTTGTCATGTTGGCCTTCACGTAGCGCGCGGCATCCTGCTCGTCATTACCGCCGATCTCGCCAATCACGACAACGGCCTCTGTCTCGGGGTCGTTCTCGAACAGCCCCAGGGCGTCGACGAAATTGGTGCCGATGATCGGATCGCCGCCGATGCCGATGCAGGTGGTCTCGCCCAGCCCGGACTCGGTCAAGGCCCAGACGACCTCGTAGGTCAGTGTGCCGGAGCGGGAAATCAGGCCGACGCGGCCTTTCTTGTGGATGTGGCCGGGCATGATGCCGACTTTGGCGCGGCCCGGGCTGATGACGCCGGGGCAGTTGGGACCGACCACGTGGGCGCCACGGCGCTTCGACTCGTGGTAAACGGGCATCATCTGCAGGGTCGGGATGCCCTCGGTGATGATGACGACAACCTTCAGGCCGGCTTCGAGGGCCTCGAGCGCGGCGTCGGCGGCGAATGCCGGCGGCACGTAGATAATGCTGGCGTTTGCGCCGGTGTCTTTGACAGCCGATTCCACCGTGTTGAAGACGGGAACGTTGCCGAGAGTCTTCTCGCCGCCCTTGCCGGGCGTGACGCCGGCAACGACTTTTGTGCCGTAGTCGATCATCTGCTGGCCGTGGAACTGGCCTTCGCGTCCAGTGATTCCCTGGATTAGGAGTCTGGTGTTGTCATCAACAAGGATTGCCATCGTGTCGCTGCCTTCCGCGCGGTGGTGTGCGGTGATTCGAATAACCGCATTATGTCATACCAACTACCGACCATGATAGCGCCGGGGGCGGTGGGTCAAGTCAAGGATTGGGAGACCCGCGCCATTCCCGTTTCGGGATAGACCGGCGTCATTCCACCATAAATCCTGTGGACAGCAGCGGCTGCCACAGGCGCTGCGTCCGTGGGGCTCGGGACGTGTCCTTCGGCGTTTCCGTCACGTCGTAGTAGGCAATGATCTCGATTCCCGCGCTTGCCATCGAACTGTCGATTGAGATGTCGAATGTCCCGTCCTCGTTCGATGCGTAGGTCAGTTCGTAGTCCGCGCCGTCTTCGTCGAGCCAGGACAGGATCGCCTCGCAGTACAGGGGACCACTGGCCGAGAGTGTGGAATCGTTCAACTGGAGCGACGAGATCGACATGATCGTGGGCACAGATAGGTGTACGTTGCGCGGATAAGGCCCCCACATCGTGCTGGCCTGGATGAGCATGCCGCCTCCGCCGCCGCCATCATACGTGAATCGCATCAGTTCCGTCAGCATCCCGCCATCGACGCTGGCACTGTCGATACTGAATGTTGGGAAATCAACATACGATGAGTACGCGCCGGAAAACTGACCGATCACATCCCACGATCCGAGATCGACGGTGCCCTCCTTGGCGATGCCCATTGCGATTCGGAAAGGCTTCTCCTCCGCGTCATCGCTGTCGTCGGCGCTCGTGATCAGCGGAAGATAGACTTCGCCTGCAGCAAGAGTCGTCGCGGCAGAGGAGACTTCGAAGTATACCGGGTCTTCTTGCACCACGCGCGTGTCGACCGTGACCGGCTTTGTGGTCGAGGTGTACTTCATTAGTGCGAAGTCGGTGGATTTCTCCGCTCGCAGGCTGATGACCAGTGCGTCCTGGGGATCGAACCCCGCGTAGCCTGTGACGGCGTAGGCGCGGTACATTGAGCACCCCAGTGGAGCGACTTTGGATTCGACAGCCCAGTAGTTCTTGTCCGGCGAATCGATGCGGTAGGCTTTCTTGCTCGGCGCCAATGCGGCAACCAGCGCGTCGGTTTCGAAATTGTACACGTCGCCGCGGATGATCGCCTGGTAGCATGCGTCCAACCAGATGAAGCTGGGCATTGTGCTGGCTCCACCGAGTGCATCGATCGGCTTCTTGCCGGCGTAGATTTTCTCGTACATCTTCCGCACGGTATCCATGCCGCCGTAGCTTGAGCTGTTCTGCAGATAGCGAATCACAGACGCCGTCCCATAGCCGTGCGCGGCGATTTCTTTCGAATCGAGCCCTTCCTTCGGCGGGAGGCTCGGGAAAGGGGCCTTCATGTCATTCGCGGTGACGTCGGGCACGTACACCCCGGGTGTCCCCGCGAAGAGTTCCTCGGACCACGGCGAGGCGGCTTCATCCAACCACAGGTGCGGCGGAGCATACCACGCGGCACTGAACCGATTCCGCGGATCGTAGAAGGATTGCACGAGATGGAAGAACTCGTGCCCGGCAGTCGCACGCGCGAGTTCATCGTTGCTCAGCACATTGACGTTGAACGACAACATGCCATAGTTCATCCCACGAATATCGTTTGTCTGATACCCATTCGTCGTGCCCATGCCGGTCTTCACGCAAACGCTGACCGGCCACTTCGATCGGCGCGAGTAGCTGAAGCCGAGGTCCGGTTGCTTGAATCGTTCGTACGCATTTTCCAGATAGCGGCCAAAGTTCTCGATGAGTTCGGGCTGCGTCGATGATGGGAAGGCGATGTTAAAGTGGTCCGTGATGTACGCATAGTAGCCGCCGAGAACGCCCGCGTTGAAATCGAACGTCCAGTCGTCCTCCGATCGCGGCAGACCGATCTTCGTGTCGTTTGGCGGTTCAATTGTCAGGTGAAACCAGGTGTCATCCTCGCCGTCGGGCGAGAGAATGCTGTAAGATGGCTCGACCGAATCCATTGTGCGCGAGTAGCCCTCGGTTCCGAACACGATCAGCGGTGGCGTGATGTAGTACGTGCGCGTATCTTCCAGCCAAAGATCGAGCGGCTGGCTGTAAGTCGCTGGAATGCCGGTCACACTGTAAACGACTGGCAGTTCGAGCGTGCCGAAATCCCACAGCGTTCCGGGTGTCACTCGAATTAAGGCCTCCTTGCTGAATGCACCGGCGGGGATCGCGAGTTCAAACCCATCGACGGAGATTGTTCCGCCCTCGGGGCCGATGATCTCTGCATTATCCGGCAGTGGCCCGCCGCCCTGGATGATTGTGCCTGCCAGGGCAAACATGTCGTCCTCGGTCACAGAACCATCCATATCGAGGTCGGCCGTGGCGGGTTCGGGGCCGATCGCGCCATTCTTCATGTCGGCGCATCGGCGGACATCCGCGATATCCATTTTGCCGTCGTAGTTTGTGTCGCCGAGGAGGCCCGTTGTGGAATTCTCAACAATGACGAGACGTTCAGGGCTCCAGGCGGAACAGGCGCCGCCGTCGTCGATGGCCTGGACGCTCCAGAAGTAGTAGCTCGATGGCTGACCGGTAATCGTATAGCCATGTCCGCCGCCCGGCAGAAGGCACGTGCCGAGATCGCGTTCATCGCCGGCGGAGACGACTTCATTACCGCCCTGCTGCATACCGACGCGCAGGCGATAGCGAAGACTGCCCGCCGGCGTTTCCGCGTCTGTGGCAGCATTCCAGCGCAATGTCATCGAGCCGATACCCGTCAAGTCGTCGAGAGTTTCCGGCGTCGTCGGTGGTGTATTCGTGACGTTGTATCCATTGGCGTCTGTGCAGAGGTTCGTCGCGGTCGCGCTCTCGTAGTTGAACTGCGGGTGATCCGAGTCGACAATCGTTGAGCCTCCATAGAAGACGTCCAGATCGCTGTCATTGTTCATGTCGAAGATGCAGAGCGGACCCTGGCCGAGGCCGACGAAGTCCTGGCCGCTGTCCTGGAATGTGCCGTCTGGGCGTTGCTCCAGGAATTGCACGCGCGGAATCCAATGCGTGTACACGCCGGAGGGCACGGTTTGAGTACCAACGGCGAACAAATCGAGACGGCCATCCGCGTTGAAATCTGCAAACTGCATTCGGGGCGCCTGTCTTCCACACGTGAAGCCTTTGTCCACCAGCGTGAACCGATCGCCGTCGTTGCGATACAAGCGCATATCGGGGAGTAGCTTCACTCCGCCGTACTCATCCTCGTAAACATAGTCGCCGATGATTGCGAGGTCCGGATATCCATCGCCAGTGAAGTCGCGCATCGTGTAGGAATCGACCGTCGCGATCGGGTCCGCACCTTCATCGAACGACCATTCTACAAACGAGTCATCCGCCTGGCGTTCAAACCACGCCCAGTCGAGGACTCCGTCCCCATTAATGTCCATCGGAGCGCACCCGTATTCCGGGCGCTCGGGCAGAGGGGTCTCCCACTGTTTCCAGTAGCCTCTTCCGTTGCCAAGGAACACAAACGTCGACGTAGCGAGATCCAGTTGTCCGTCGCCGTTCCAGTCGCACCAGTCGACTTGGCTGGTGCTCTCGTAGTTCGGGATGACGATGTGATCGAGGAGTTCGCGGAAATCACCGCCGCCTTCGTTCGCGAAGACGATGATCTCCATCCGATCCGCAGGCTCATTGTAGTAAGCGCCGGCCAGGTCGGGCCGACCATCTTTGTTGTAGTCGCCGAAGGCACACCCCTCGCCCCCATCGATCGCTGTCCAACGCGCCATGGGGCGCCCGTAGGGAGAGAAATCACCGGCGCCATCGTTCAGATACACCTGCCAGTTGATGACGAGATCTTCGTCTCCGTCTCCATCGATGTCTGCGGAGGCAGCCGCGGATCTGGCTGTCACGTTGAAGTTGCTGGATTCGCTCTTGAGAATCGACGCGCTGATGAAGTCCCCGTACAGGTTCTCCGTCATGTCGCGCGTGACGAGTGGAAGGCCTTCACTGAGTAGCTTGTGTCCAGCGGCGTCTTCTAGATAGAAGTCATTCACCTGCCCAACCAGGAGGCCATCGAAGTACGGAATGACGTAGTCCGTGATTCGAAGGCCAAGGGCGCACGGCAATGTTGGGAACTTATCGGTCAAGTCAATGGCCGCACGGCATTTGATTTCGCGGGATCCCCCCATCATGACGGCCTCGCGCGACCAGTCCGGATCTTCCCATTCGCCTTGGACGAGGACCATGCCGAGTTCGACTCGGCGGAGGTGTTCGAAGTCCAAGAGCGCAAATGTGGAGGGCTGATATCCCGTGCGATCGACCATGGTGTAGAACTCGAGGGGATTGTAGTCCAGGACTGGCGGACGAGTCGCCATCAGATCATAGCCCATCCAGAAGAAACCGGTCGACCCACGTTCGAGGCATTCCGCGCCCCACCACGTTCCCCACGAGTTCACAGCCAGGAAAGCACCGTGTTTTATCTCGGTGCCGTCGAAGTACTCACGATTATCGTCATATCCGATAAAGCAAACGGCATGGCCGGCCAGGAGGTCTCCGGTTTGCGCAAAGATGACGCTGTTATCGACGCCGGAACTCGAGATGGCCGCGCTACCGTAATAGTCCGCAATGTTCTCGGTCACATCCAGCACGCCAACGACCGGTTCACCAGAGGCGAGCATCGTCTTCAGCGTTGCGAATCCATCGTCGGGCGTTGTGGTGAACGTGCTCCAGGAATCGGCGCGGAAGTACGCCGCGCTGCGCCATGCACTTTCTTGAGGCGAACCTTCCCAGATATCGGACTCTGTGTATTCGTCGTACTTGCACGTGCCGTGATTAACCAGGAAATCGAGCGCGCGATAGAAATGAATGCCCGATCCCATATCGGCGGCGAGCATCTCGTAAGGCATGGCGGGGCTGGGGAGTTGGGACGCTTCGTTGGGATGCGTCCATCCGTGCTCGCGGGCCTCCTGCCACCCTTTCATGTAGTAGCAAGTCGCCCAGGATACGCACGAGCCATACTGCTGCTGGTTAACGACGGGAAGATACTCGTGATTGACCCAGCGCGACGGCAAATCACCCGACCGGCGAGCCATGACGGCTTCGCGGGGCATCGCGTGCGCCTTCGCCGCGGCGATCGCTTCCTTGTCAGCCGGGGGAAGCCCCATTGGGGTTGGACCCGGAGGATCTTGAGCCTTTGCGATGGAAAAACATAGACCTGCCAGAAATACCGCGACACCCAGACGAAACGCCGTCATGGCGCACCCTCCTCCTCATTGCATCTCCCACCCCAACCTTCACCACCCAGACTCAACAGGGTATTGGAACGATGGCGGGCGACAAACACAATCCGAATTGTCGGAAGAGAGCCAGGCTCAGCAGAGCCTGGGTATGCACGACTCTCTGCGCTGCGCAGGAATTATCGCACGCGCGTGTCGATCTTCAGCCCATAGCGCGCGATGCGCTTGCGCAGTGTGCTGCGTGTGATTCCGAGAAGCTTGGCCGCTTGGACCTGATTTCCTTTCACGCGATTCAACGCATGCACGATCAGGGCGCGCTCAATCACGTCGAAGGTGCTGAACTTGTGGCCACGATCGCGTGCTTCGACCAGCGACGAGAAAATCGGCGACACGGCACGTTCGACATCATCGAAAACTCCGGAATCGACGACGTAGTCTTCCTCTTCCGATTCTTCTTCCATCGGCGGGGGAGGAGCGGCGACAGGTTGGCTGATCGACATAGAAGGCGGCGGAGCAGTCGGCGCACTCGCCGTGCGATCGCCGTCTTCACGCAGACGCAGATCGCTCGGCAGAACTGTGTCGGCTTTGGCCGTCAGCACCACGTTGCGTATGACGTTTTCGAGCTCACGGACGTTGCCTGGCCAGCGATAGTTCAGGAGCCGATCCATTGCGGCGGCGGAGATCGCGGGGACTTCGCGTCCAACGTCCCGGCCAACGCGGCGCAGGAAGTACTCGATCAAAGATGGAATGTCTTCGCGCCGTTCGCGAAGCGGCGGCATCGCAACATGCACAACGTTCAAGCGGTAATACAGATCGGAGCGGAACGTCCCTTCTTCGATCATGACATCCAGGTCGCGGTTTGTGGCTGCGATGATTCGCACGTCCGCGTGCAACGTATCCGTGCCGCCGACGCGCTGAAACGTGCCATCCTGTAAGACACGGAGAATCTTCGTCTGCGTCGACAGCGACATGTCGCCGACTTCGTCCAGGAACAACGTGCCGTCGCGAGCGACTTCGAACTTGCCGGGCTTGCGGGCGACTGCGCCACTGAACGAGCCCTTTTCGTGGCCAAACAGTTCGCTCTCCAGCAGGTTCTCAGGAATTGCCGCGCAGTTGACGGCGATGAAGGGCTTCGAGGCCCGATCGCTGTGGTGATAGATTGCGCGTGCCACCAGCTCCTTGCCGGTGCCGCTTTCCCCCGTGATCAACACGGTCGCGTTACTCGCCGCCACTTGGCCGATGGACTTGTAGACCTGCTGCATGGCGTCGGAATTGCCGACGATCATTTCGTCTGCGGGCGCCTGGGCCTGATAGGCCTGGTAGCTGACCACCGAGCGCATGTCATTGGCGACCTTCAACGCTTCCTGCGTCAACATGCGCAGCTTCTCTGCGCTGAAAGGCTTGCCGATGAAATCGTATGCGCCGGACTTCATCGCTTCGATCACGGTCCCCGTTGTCGTGTGGGCCGTCATCAAAATGATGATTAAGCGAGGATCCATTTCGCGCATGCGCTTCAACGTCGCCAGTCCGTCCATGCCGGGCATGCGCAAGTCCATAAAGATCACGTCCGGTCGGCGTTCCTGCAGAACGCGCAGTGCTTCCTCGCCGCTGTGTGCGGCGAGAATTTCGGCGCTTTCGTGTGCCAGAACCCGGCGGAATCCAGTGATGAAGTCGGGCTCGTCGTCGACGACCAGGATTGTCTGAATCAAGGCTCCACGACCTCCTTCGGGGATTGTGGCAACAGGATGGTGAACGTGCTGCCGCGACCGACGCGGCTCTTCACGCGGATCTCACCCTTGTGGGCTTTCACCATCTTGTTCGAAATAAACAGACCCAGGCCGGTGCCTTCGGCGCGGGTTGTAAAGAACGGATCGAACAGAGCAGGAATTTCTTCGGCAGCAATTCCGCCGCCGGTATCGCGAATCGAAATCTGGACGCACGGCCCGACCTTGCGATCGTTGACCGTGGCATGCGTGCGAACCGTCAGCTTCCCTTTGCCGCCCATGGCCTGCATCGCGTTCATCAGCAGATTCAAAAGCACCTGCTGGATTTGGCCACGATCGATCGGCGTGGGCGGCAGGTCTTCCTCGAAGGACGTCTTCACATCGATGCCGGCCTTCGCGAACTTGTAGTCCAGGAACATCAGAACTTCATTCACGACATGGTTCGGGTCGAGCATCTCGAACTGCGGTTCGCGATCTTTCGACATGCTCAACGTCTGGTCGACGATACGATTGATGCGGTCGATCTTCTCACGGACGATGGAAAGATCGTTGGCGACTTCCTTGTTGTCCTCTGTCGCTTCGGCAATGCCATGCAGCAGGAGGTTAATAATCGTGACGGGGTTGCGGATCTCGTGCGCGATTTCTGCCGCCAACGTGCCCAGCAACGAGAGCCGTTCTGCCTGGTGCATGCGATCTTCCATCGCGGCGAGGCGTTCCTGGCGGCTGGCGTTTTCCATGGCGATCGCGCATTGCGTTGCCAGCAGATTCAGCAGCGTCACTTGGCTCTTGGGGAAGTTGCGCTTGTTCCGATCGGTTGCGAGCAAAACCGCGCGGACCTGGTCGCCGAATGTTACCGGCACGGCCATAAAGGAGCGAATCCGCCCCGCGCCAAGCAGGCCGCGCGTGCCGTCCTGGTTCAACTCATTGACGTCTTCGACGACGATCGAACGTCCGCGCTTGATGACCGGTGCCAGTGGACTGCTTCCCGCTTCAAGCACCCATTCGCGATCGTCTTCCAGTTCGATGCCGTCGTGCGAACCGGCGACCAGGTGATTGCCATCATCGCTCAGTGTGAACAGCAGGCAGGCGTCCGCTTCGAGCAGTTTGCGACCTTCGCGGACGACGCGACTGGTCATGGCATCGATCGGGGCGGGCGAGGAGAGGTGCTTGCCCAAGCCGAAGAGCGACTCCATCTGCTGCGTATGTCCTTGGAGTTCCTCGTACAGGCGCGCCGTCTCGATCACGCGGGCGGACTGGTTCGCCACGGAGACCAGCATGCGCTCGTCATCCTCGGTGAAGGCGGCCTTGCGCGTCGAGTCGACGTTGATCACCCCGATGAGATCGTCCTCGAGGATCAGCGGGACGGCCAACTCCGATCGGACGTCGGGACGGATAGCCACGTAGTGCGAATCCCGCCGGACGTCGTCGATCCGCAGTGGTTTGCCAGTGTATGCCACCCAGCCCGTGACACCGACCCCCAACTGCAGCTTGAGTCTCTTCCACGTTTGACGTGGAATGT
Organism: bacterium; assembly: GCA_020444065.1. Taxonomy (NCBI): domain Bacteria; species bacterium. The sequence continues at coordinate 11,130 of JAHLLQ010000005.1, forward strand.
TGATCGCCGTTTCGATGTTGAGGATGCCCTGGCGGACATCGAGCATCGCGATACTGCCGGAGGTGGCACCGGTGATACGGACTACTTCCTTGAGGACCGCCTTGAGCACCTTGCGCCGGTCCAGGGTCGTATTGATGATATTCGAGATCTTGTAGAGGACCTCGAGATGATCAGTATGTCGGCTGGTGGGATTGGCGGTCATTCGATCGGCTTTGGTGATTATGTGGCTCTTTTTATCCAACAGAGCCTGTCGGCTTGGCAATGCGATAACTGGGCCCAAGCACTTGAGAATCAGTCCTGAACCCCTGAATGTGAGGCATGTATGACGCAACCTGGCTCCGATTCGACAGAACGTCGCAGATTGCTGCACTTAGTGGAAGGCTCCCTTTCGCCTCGAAGCGCAAAGACGAGCCGCGGTGTGCTTCTTTATTCCGAACATCGCTCGATTGGCATGATCGATTCGGCCAATGTGGGCAAAAAGTGCCAGGACTTGCTCGGTGCCGGCGGCAGTCTGCCAATCCGATCCGAGGTGTCCGAATTCCTCGGCGGTCCGGGGGAGAGCAGGCCCGATACGCTGATTATCGGTGTTACGCCGGTGGGAGGGCAGTTGCCCCCGGAGATGCGGCGCCATGTTTTGGCCGCAATCGAGGCCGGGATGGATGTCTGGAGTGGCTTGCACCATTTCCTCGCCGACGACCCGGAGATTTCCGCCGCGGCGAAAAAGGCTGGGGTGCGGCTTTGGGATGTCCGCAAGCCGGCGCGCGACCTGCCGGTCGGGTCCGGGCTGTGTTGCAACACGCAGTCGTACACGCTGCTGGCCGTCGGAACTGACGCCGCCGTCGGGAAAATGACGGCGGTGCTGGAGATGCGGAAGGAGAGCCTTCTTCGCGGCAGCCGTGCAGAGTTTGTTGCCACTGGCCAGACCGGAATCATGATTGCGGGTTGGGGCCATCCCGTCGATGCGATCGCGGGCGACTTCATGGCGGGTTGCGTCGAAGCCGATATCCTTAAGGTGGATGGGAAGTGCGATATCGTATATGTCGAAGGCCAGGGCTCGTTGTTCCACCCGGGATTCTCGTCCGTAACGTTGGGGCTGATGCATGGCGCCTGTCCGGACAGCATGATTCTCTGCCACCAGGCGGGACGGACGCACATCTCGAAGCGCGAGCACATCCCGATTCCGCCGCTGGCCGATGCAGTCAGCTACTATGAGAACGTGCAGTTTCCGTTGAAGCCCTCGCGTGTGATTGGGGTCGCCGTGAATACATGGGGACTGGGCGATACGGATGCACACGCGGCCGTGCGGGCCGCGGCGGATGAAACACAATTGCCGGCGACGGATCCCTGTCGATTCGGTGCCGGGCCGCTGGTGGACGCGTTGGAGATTCACCGGCGCCTGATGGGGAAAGAACCCACGTTGCACGGGTGAGTCGAGACCTCGGCTCATCCGCGCCACGCGCGGCTCAAAAAGCGCCATCTTGCAAAAAGCGACCATTCTCGTGTTTGCATACTGCCATCTGTCGTCCATTTTCCGCTGATATTGGACTGACAGAGACGCTCTTTTCTTAATGTGTCCCTAACAAATCCAATTTTGGACCGGCGACCTGCGGTCCAACGAAACGATTGGCATCGGGCTTGTATATCCACTCGGCGCTGGGCGGAGAGGCAACGTCCTCTCCAGAGACCTCCACGAAAGGAGGATTTAGGAATGAATCACGAGTGGAACCTCAGCAATGAACGCGGGAATACCGAATCCGCAGAATACGAGACGCCCCGCTGGCTGTCGACTGCATATACGCTGCCGATCGCGTCTCAAGGCGCTTCGCCACTAATCGCTCTGTCCTATCTGATGGAGCTACTTCATAAATCGCGTCGCATGGCGCAACGGGAGCGCATGCCCCGACTCACTTTGGTGCAACGCATCCGCATGTTCCTGCAGCGGCACCGCCGGTATCGCATGATCCAGAAGCGCCTCGGCGTGCAGGACATGGTACCGTACAGCAAGGTCGACTGCCTGTTCGCAGAGGTGGAGCGGCATCGCTGGCTCGAGGCCGAGAAGGCCGGACGCGACATCTGGACAGAGCGTAATCCGGCCGATCCGGAAGGAACAGCTCTGCAGGACTGGTTCGGACGTTACTTCCGGGCCTGGTACTCAGCCAACGTCGAGCAAGTTGCGCTCGCATAACTGAACCCACCAAACGAAGCGCCTTGACCGCCCCGGTTAGCGCCGGGGCGGTTCGTTTTCTCCTTTACCGACGGTCGCGGGATTGTCAGTCTCCAACGATCGTTTGTTGAGGGAGTGCGCGAACACATGACAGTCCGAGTTGGAGTTGGTCTTCTCTTCACACTATGCCTTGCAGGCATCGTGGCGGCGGCTGATCCAATCGTCGATCGTCATAGTTGGCAGTTCGAGGGCGATACGTTCGCCGCTGAGTTCGAATCCGAGTCGACACTCGACGCCTGGACGGCGCGCGACGAGCCGTCGTTTCAGCCTGTTCGTCAGTACTTCGAGACCGACCGTGGTATTCATCTGGAGAACCGCGGGGGCGGTGTCTTCCAAGTCACCGGACTGTCGATCAATGGGCGAGGTCCCGCGTTCAGCCTTGAGGATGTCTACAAGCAGGCAGGCCTGACCGATGACATGTCGGAGCAGGAGAAGGTGGTTCGGCTCCATCGCTTCATGCTCAGCAGGCGGTTCCACGGTATGCCGCGCTCGAGTCTGACAGAGCACGTCCTTGGGTATCTGAACATCACGGGGGAGGGGCACTGCAACGAGGATGTGATGGCCTTTCAGGGCCTGGCGGGTTCGATGGGAGTACAGTCCATGTTCACTGATCTGAGCGGTCATGTGGTTGCCGAGTACCTGCTCGATGGCCGCCCGGTTGTGATCGACGGAGATCTGGAACTGATCTATCCCATTCGAGGCGGCGGAGCATTAGCCGGACTGAATAATATCTACGACGATCGCGACATTGCATTTCGAGTCCACCCATACGGCCCCTGGACGTTCGATCAGCGGCGGGATATCCCTGCTTTTCGCCGGATCGTCTCTGCCGGTCTTTATGGCAATGAGAAACCACCCGGATACGAGGTCACCAAGGGTACCCTGAATGAATTCCGTCTCGTTCTGGGACCCGGCCAGAGTCTTCACTGGGGATTTCAGGAGAGCCGTATCGGATTCATGACATCGCGGGAGAACCAACTGAAGTTCATGGGGCACGCCCGTCCGGGGATCGACCTGGAGAAGGCACAGTACTTTACCGTCGGCGAGTTCGAGTGGAATGCGGACTTTGCAACGATTGCGTTGGCAGATCTGCAACTGACGAGCGGCCTTTTGGCACTTGAGCAGGAACTGAGAAAGGGCCTTGTTGTCCAGGATGGCGAACTGTCCGGCAGGCTCCTCGCTCAATATCTCGCGCGTTATCCTGCGTTTGCCGGTCGAATAGACGCCGATGTCTCGTTGCCCGAAAGCAGCCGTCTCGTTGTTGAGGTTCATTTGGGCAAGGACAACAGTGTGGAGTTTCTGCGCGAGGGGCCGTTTGACGGGGTCGTCTCCTTCGACCTGGCCCCGGAACTGAAGATCTTCAAGCGTCCCTGGCAGAATCCTGTCGTCGAAATTCGGCTTGAGCGCAGTTCCCCCGATATCCAACCGATCTTGCGAGCTGCCAACGCTACCTTTGACGTGCAGTTTAATCCGCTGATGCTTCCTGTGGTCGAGCGTGGCGCGAATCGTCTGGAGGTTCGCGGCAAGACGAGGGGGACCCCGGATATGCGGGTGGAGGTTGAGTGGCTGACGTACACCGAACCGCTCGCGCCGGAGCCGCCCGTTCTCGTATTTCCGCCCGATGGGGCGCAGTTGCCGGATCCGGCTTTCGCATTTCGATGGGAACCCTCAGCCGGCCGCGATGATCGCAAGGTCCAGAACTACTTCATCGAGATCAACGATCGGCCGGACTTCACGGGCTGGCCGATTGGCGAGTTCCGACGCTACACGCCGACCGAAGCCGATGGGGACCCAACGCAGTTTCAACCGTTTGCACCGGAGCTCTTCCGCCCGGGGCAGACGTACTACTGGCGTGTGCGTGCGGCGGATTCGAAGGCGCTGCACAGTGACTGGAGCGAGGTGCGTTCCTTCACGACATTTGCGCCGCCGATGGTGCGCGATATTCGCATCGATGCCGGACGCGGTGAATTGACCCTCGCATGGGAACCGGTGGAGGGTGCAGTGAGTTACGAGGTTCATGGCAGCAATGTGCATGGTTTCCACGCCAGTGCCGAGTCACTGCGGCTGCCGGAACACGGCGTGTTGGACCCAACGCTGCTGGCAACAACGCAGGAGACGGAGTTTCTACTGGTCGAGGACTACGTTGCGGACCAGCCGGTCTTTGCCCACTACCGAATCGTTCCCGTGAACGCCGAAGGTGGTCGGGGAGAGCCGTCTGCTCAGGTTCACATGACGATTGGTGCCCCTTTCCTGCTGCGCGAATCGAGCGATCGCGTCCGTGTGGCTGCCGTCTCGTCCCGCGGCCCGTTCGAGTATCGGCCCACTCCCAATAGAGCTTATACCCCCGGGTTCTTTGAGGCTGAGGAATCCACCATCAAGGTCCTGCAATCTCCGGATGGCGCGAGTCCGATCGACGGTGAGAAGTACACCTACCGGCTGACCGATTCGGCGTCCGGCAAGTTCATCGTTCGGATTGGGACAGACGATGGGACGCAGGATTACGAACTGCCTCTTCCGCGGTGATCAGTAAATCAAACGATCGCCCCCCAATCATGGCGATTCGTTCATCATATTGAAATCTCTTGGCTTATGGCACGAACTGCTGGGCATGTCCGGCGATGATCGTGCCCTCTCGTCTTGACAGCGCAACGCCCTCCCGGGCTTCTTGGCAATCCCTCTGGAACGAGGAAAACTCCCAACTTCTCAAGGAGATTGCCGTGTCGAATGCACTCGTCGTCGGATCCGTCGCCCTGGACACCGTCGATACTCCATACGGTAGTGAAACGGATATTCTTGGCGGATCGGCGGCTTACGGTTCCGTGGCGGCGTCGTACTTCGCGCCGGCCGAACTGGTCGCAGTGGTTGGACAGGACTTCCCCCGTAAGTACGTGACGCAGTTGAAGAAGCGCGGCGTCTCCCTCGATGGGTTGGTCTACGAAGAAGGCGAAACCTTCCGCTGGTCCGGCTTCTACGAACGCACCATGGAGAATGCCCACACCAACACGACTTGCCTGAATGTGTTCGAGCACTTCCGGCCGGATCTGAACGAGCGCCAGGCGCGGACTCCATTCGTGTTCCTCGCAAACATTCACCCTGAACTGCAGTTGTATGTTGTGAACCAGTTGCAGGATCCGAAGTTCGTGGCGCTCGACACGATGAATTTCTGGATCGAGGGAACGAAGTCGGAGCTGACCAAGGTCATCAAGAAGTGCACGCTGCTGCTGATGAATGAAGAGGAAGCGCGGCAGTACTGCGAAACGGCGAATCTGATCAAGGCCGGAAAGCGTCTGCTCGCTCTCGGGCCGAACACGGTTGTGATCAAGAAGGGTGAACACGGCAGCCTGCTCTTCCAGAAGGATCGGATCCTGAGCGTTCCGGCATTTCCGCTGGAAACGTTAAAGGACCCGACCGGTGCCGGCGACACGTTCGCGGGGACGCTGACCGGATACCTGGCCCGCCTGGGGCGCGTGACGGAAGATAACATCCATCGCGCGGTCGCCGTCGGCAGCACCATGGCCAGCTTCGTCGTCGAGGACTTCAGCCTGAAGCGCATGACGCGCATCAAGCCGGGCGAAATCCAGTCGCGCGTCGATCTTCTCCTGAGCATGACACGGATTCCGAATCTGAACTCGAAAACACTGACCGGCCTGGGACTCTGAACCAAGCCGGGTGAAGCCCGAAACTCTCACGCCTCGAACAGGATACAACCATGAGCAAGCCACTGAAAATCGCGCTCGTAGGATTTGGTAATATCGGCACCGGCCTGGTGCGTCACCTCGCTGAATACGGCGATTTGATGAACAGCCGCCTTCCGCGGCCGATGCAGTTGACCACCATCTGCGATACGGATCTGGAGACAGACCGCGGCGTTCCGACGGACGGGATCAAGATGACCTCCGATTACAAGGAGATCGTTGCCGATCCAGAGATCGAAGTTGTCGTCGAACTGGTAGGCGGTACAGGCGTGGCGCGCGATATCGTTGAAGAATCCCTGCGGGCCGGCAAGCATGTGGTGACGGCCAACAAGGCGCTGATCGCGACGTACGGAGGCGAGCTCTTCCACGCTGCAGACGACGGCGGCGTGCACCTGCTCTTCGAAGCCAGTGTCGGTGCGGGCATTCCGGTTATCCGCACGATGCACACGGGATTGCTGCCCGATCGCATCAACCACGTGTACGGCATCCTGAACGGAACGTGTAACTACATCCTGTCCTCGATGGAAGACGTGATTGGCGTCGATTTCCAGACGGCGTTGAAAGAGGCCATGCAACTTGGCTACGCGGAGCCGGATCCAACGCTCGACATCGAGGGCGACGATACGGCGCACAAGATCGCGATCCTGGCATCGCTGGCATTCGGCCAGGACTTGCGCAAGGAGCACGTCGAGAAGGTCGGCATCACGCGGATTGCGCCGGAGGATATCGAGTTTGCCTCGATGAGCGGCCAGACGATCAAGCTGCTGGCGAGCGCCGAGCAACTCAAGGATGGGACCGTGGAACTCTCGGTTCGTCCGACGTTCATCCCGCTCGATCATATCCTGGGTCGCGTTCGCGACGTGTTGAACGCGTGTTGGGTCGAGGCGGAACCGATCGGGCCAACGATGTATTACGGCCAGGGGGCGGGCCAGGGATCGACCGGTAGCGGCGTCTTGGCGGACATCATGCTGATCGCGAAGGCCACCGACTCGGCGGCGATCAAGCGGCTCATGCCGCTGCGGATTCCACACGGGAACAGCCACCCGGCGATGGAGCGTGAGTCCTTGCCTAAGCGGTACTTGCGAGTTCGGACGGCAGATCTGGATGGGTTGGTTGAGGCCCTCGGATCGGAGCCGACGGAGCGCGGGAAAGGGTACGCAATCTACGTGCTGCCCGAGGAGAACCGGGCCGACCACGAGGAAAGGCTTGGCAAGATCAAGGCTTTGGGGGTATCTGAAGATCAGGTTTGCGAAATCTACTATGCGTTGCAGCCCTGAGTTCTGCAGCGCTTGCCCGGGAGTCGTATGATGCCCAAGACGACAGTGCTCCTGAACAAGATGGCCTGTCAGTTGTACTCGGATATTCGGTTCATTGCCCAACTGAACCCCACACAGATCGTGGATGACGATACGGCCAAGATGTTCAACAGCCTGCTGGCGGAAGTGCGGCAGAACTTTCACTCCGTTCCACAGGTCTTCTTCTTTGGCGAGATGACCGGGCGGACGATCAAGTACAAGGACGCCCTGATCGTCGTCGGGCAGTTGAAGAGCATCATGGAGGCGGTGCTGACAGACGAAGGCGGTGTTATGCCTCCCGCTGCAACGCCGACCGACAAGAAGCCAAAGGAGAGCTCGAATCCGAACGATTCGGTCCACGACGCGGAACTGTACGGGCACAGTCCGCCGGTCCGCGTCAACGAAGACGGCACGATTCCGTTTTCACTCGAGGAAGAAGCTCGAATGAACGAAGAGTGAGCCTCTAAAACTTGTCAGACTGAAGCACGCCGGAATCCCAGGGACTTCGGCGTGTTTTTGTCATTGGGGTAGCGGTATTCACTGTGTCGCCGCGCCCGGATCGTCTCTCGGGTAGGGATCAGCCTACGCGGAACGCTCTGGCCTGGCACGTGCCCGCCTTATCTGTATATCGACTGTTGAGGTGACTTGAGCATCTTGCTCAAGCCCCAGGGACGGGAATCCTTCTGCGAGGGTTCAGGACATTGATCTCTGCGGTTGCACTCCGATGTTCCTGCAATTGCCGCCACGCCGGGATCGTCTCTCGGGCAGGGATGCCCGAGCCACCTCCATCAATAATACCGCGCGCGCATCAGGTTGACCATGCGGCGGTTCATCTGGCGCAGGCGTTCGGAGAGGATGCGCGAGACGTTTCGCATCATGCGCATCGCCAGATTCGGCTGCTCGTCAAACATGCGGCAGAGCTCCTCGCCGTTGACGACCAGGATCTCGCAGGGGTCGATGGCGACGGCGGTGGCCGATCGGACCTGGCCGCCGACAAGGGCCATCTCGCCAATGACTTCGCCGGGGCCAAGCCGGGTGATCCCGACTTCGACGTATGGGGCGATGGACTCGATGTGGATCCCGACGCGACCGGAGACAATGATCAGGACATCGCGCCCCTCTTCGCCTTCTTCGAGGAGCGTCTGGCCACGATAGGTTGTGAAGAGGCTGGACAGGTCGGCGATGGTTTCCAGGTCGATCTCGTCGATCTCCTCGAAGAGGGGAGATCCACGGAGAAGGCCGAGGATGCGCTGGCGCTCGTTGGCGGGCGTCGCGTCCGCAGTGTCCGATGGCTTGGTAGACTTCTTGGACATTATCGATGCCATGGCCGAATATTGGCTCCCGCCGGGCGGGCCTGAGGGGCCACACCCGAACGACTTTGAACCGTTAACGCTGGAGTGTGGACAGGGAGGAGGCAGACGGCAATGGGAGATTTGCATTCCTCCGTGCGAATATTAGGTTCTCAACCCGCCTCCCTCTCCTTCCAGATTGACCCGGACGCCTCGTTCACATTCTCTTACACTTATCAGGATTGGAACAACGATGATGCGACCTGCCTTGGAGAGGGATAGGATGCGGTGCGGCGTCCCCGACGCCCGCCATTCTCCGTGCCCGATTCGGCAACAAGCCTCACGAAACAGCGACTGAATTACACAGCATGGAGATTCCCCCATGAAGCATTCTGCTCGATTTCGAAACGTATTGATCTTCGGTGCCCTGGTTTCCGCGGCGCCACTGGCGCTCTCGACCGCACAGGCGGCGGAGAAAACCAATGTCTGGATTGGCGGAACGGACGATTGGTCCAACACTGCTGCCTGGAGTCTCGGCGAAGTCCCGACGAACAGCGTCGATTCCTACTGGGCGATCATCGACGGCGACACCGGAACCGATTCAATCGCCTCGGTCAATTTCAACGCCAAGATCACGACTGGCACGGTGACGACCGGCGATCGGGTGGAAGTGTTGAACGGCAACAACTTCCAGATCGATGGTGGCGAGATGGAGGTCGACGGCGTGCTCCGCGTTGCTTCGACAGGAAGCGTGACGCAACTGAGTTTGCTGAATGACTCAGAGGTCAGCGGATCCGGCGTTCTTCAACTGAGCGATAACTCAAACAACTGGGTGATGCCGACTCTCGACGGGACGTTTGAGTTCGGCCCCAGTTTGACAGTCGAAGGTTCCGGTCACCTTGCGGGAAACCAAGGTGGTTTCGTCAACTATGGAATCATCGATGCCAATAATGATACAAACTATCTTGAGATCGATACGCGCCAGCCCCAGACGCTTGAGAACTACGGCGCACTTCGCGCAACTGGCACGGCGGGACTGCGGCTGAACACGGCGACGGTGCAGAACTACTCGAACCCCATCTTCATGGATTCGGGAAGTCAGATCTACGTCAGAAATTCGACCCTCTATGGACATGGAAACGCCATCCAGGTCAATGGCTCCGGGTATTTGAACATAGAGAACTCGACGATCTACGACCTGGCGCTGACGGCCGGCAGCGGCATGACGGATTTCCTGGGGAGCAACACGCTCAATGGCGCGAGCTATTCTGGTCAGGCGACGCAGAAGAACGGTTCGACCGTTCAGGCGATCAACGACCTTCCTATCAATGGCGATTGGACGATGGATGCAAGTTTGCAGGATACATCACTCATCATTGCCAATGGCGGTAGCCTGATCGGACCGGCGAACATCTTTCTGTCGAACTCAGCACACAATCGCATTTATCCCTCGTTGAATCAGAGCATGGTAATCGAGAGCGGCATCTCGATCACCGGTGCTGGACAGTTTGGCCTCAATGAGGGAGGAATCGGAAATCACGGTCAGATCACCCAGCAGGGCTCGGCGACCATGACGATCGATACGCGCCAGCCGATGAGTTTCGATAACTTCGGGACGCTGGCAGCGGAAGGAACGGGTGGCATTCACCTCAACACATCCGACGTGAACAATTACAATTCTCCGATCGCGGTGTCTGATGGCTCGAAATTGAACCTGACAAGTTCTAAGCTCTACAACAACGGACAGGATATCGACCTTCAAGGCACCGCAGCGATGTCCGTGTCTGACTCGACGATCGGCGATGCGTTCATTTACATGATGGCAGGCGTCGTCGATTTCTTTGGCACCTGCACGTTGGACGCAGTGGGATCATACGGTGTCTTTGATCAGAACAACGGTTCGACCGTTTACATCGATAACGACCTGGCCTTCGATGGCGTTTGGAACATGCTGGGAAGCGGCAACTGGACGAACCTGGTTGTCAGGGGTGATGGCATTCTCGACGTAGCATCCGAAGGAACTCTCGAACTGGCTCTGACCGACAATATGAACAACCGAGTTTATCCGGAACTGAATAAAACTCTGACGCTCGGCAATGCAACGTGGCTCCACGGCGCGGGTCACTTGGGCGTCAACGAAGGCGGCTTCTTCATATACGGCAGCCTGGTTGCCGATGGAGCCAATCCCCTGACAATCGATACGCGCCAGCCAATGTCCCTGGAGAATTACGGTCACATGGAAGCGACTGGGACTGGCGGGTTTAACCTGAACACGGCCAATGTCAACAACTACAACTACCCGATTCTTGTGGCCGACGGTTCGCGATTCGACATGAATAGCTCGACACTCGACAACAATGGGCTGCGTATTTCATTGGCCAACAGCGCGCAAATGAATGTCGCGAACTCGACGATTCGAAATGCGGAAATCGGATCAATGCTCATTGTTTTGCCGACCGAGCGCGCCGCCGGCGAGGTTACCTACTCCGGCAACGTCAATCTTGACAATGTCGTGTCGACGACCACCGTTGTGCAGGAGAACGGATCGACCGTAAATGTTGCAGACTTCATTTTGCACACCGGTCCCTGGTACATGAATGCGGGCGGCAATTGGACGAATCTTGTTGTGAATGGAGGCGGCGGGTTCTTTGGAACCTCGGACTTGATTCTCTCCGACTCCGGAAACAACCGCATCTATCCCGAGCTCAATCAGATGATGACTTTTGGGCCTGACATCTGGATCTCGGGTGCGGGCCAGTTGGGTGTCAACGAAGGCGGCTTCTATAGCGAGGCGACCATTACGGCGGACGGCACTGCGGCGATTCGAATCGATACGCGCCAGCCGATGGCTTTTGAGAATATGGGGAAGCTCTCTGCGACAGGGCCTGGCGGTCTCATTTTTAGCACTGCCAACGTTGTGAACTACAATGATCCAATTATCGTTGATACCGGTTCGAAATTGGAAGTGTCCGATTCCACGCTGTACAACAATGGACTGGCTGTTCTGCTCGCAGCCGGATCGCAGATGCTGGTTACAAACAGTTCCATTCACAGCGCCGACATTGTCTCAGGTGTCCTGTTCGGGCGCGGCATAGCCGATATCGTTTATTCCGGTAATGTAAATCTCACCGACGTCAATTCGACGGGTACCGTCGTGCAGAGCAATGCCTCGACGGTCAATATCTACGGCGGCCTGCACCATGATGGCATCTGGGAGATGCAGGGGGGCGGCAACTGGACAAACCTGATTGTATATGATGGAGATGGCTTGTGGGGACCGATGGACCTGATTCTTTCGGACTCCTCAAATAATCGGGTCTATCCGGAACTGAACGAGAACATGTTCATTGCTTCCGATGTGCAAGTCTCCGGCGCCGGTCAGTTCGGCGTGAACAACGGCGGTTTCTACAACGAGGGATCGATCGTCGCATCGGGCAGCAACTTACTTCGAATCGATACGCGCCAGCCGATGTCCTTCGAGAACTACGGGACCGTACGGGCAGCCGGCATGGGTGGCCTGCTGTTGGATACGACTGACTTCAACAATTACACCAACCCGATTGTTGTGGAGCCAACCTCGCAGATGTCGATCAATAGTTCGACACTGGACGGCAATTGGACAGAGTTGATTCTGCAGGCTCCGGCACCTCTGGCTGTGACGAACTCGACCGTGTTGGGCGTGCAATTGCTGGCGGAGAATACGACGGCAACGCTGAGCGGAAACGTCAATCTGAGCGATGTCCCCGCAACCGGCACCATCGTTCAGACCAACCTGTCGACTGTGAATATCTACGGCGATCAGTTCCTGAATGGAACATGGAACATGATGGGGACTACGAATTGGACGAATCTCATCATCAACAACTACGGAACGCTCTATGGGCCGATGAATCTGGTTCTTTCGGACAGTGTGAACAATCGCATCTATCCGGAATTGGACGGGGAGATGACCTTTGGGCCGAACGTCTCAGTCTCTGGAGCGGGTCAATTGGGCGTCAATAACGGCGGATTCTACAATGAAGGCAAACTCATCGCCGAAGGCACAAGCGCCCTGACGATCGATACGCGCCAGCCACAGGCCTTTGTGAATACCGGCATCGTGGAAGCGGTCGGCCCGGGCGGGCTCATCCTGAATACATCGAACTTCGACAACAGCGGAGCGCCGCTGATCATACATGATGGCTCGAAGCTCTTCATCGAGAACTCCAGCTACTTCGGGAACACCACCTCGGTGAGTGCGCTGGGAGGCGGCAACATCGGCGTGACCAACTCCTCAATATCCGACACGGATGTGTCGCTCGAGGGAGGGACGCTGACCTTTAGTGGCAATAACTCGCTGAGCACGGTGGCAATGTCCGGCCATGTCGTCCAGAACAACAATTCGACTGTGACGATCGCGGATGGGTACTTCGCGCAGAATGGCCCTTGGGATATGCAGGGGGGCGCGAACGAGACGAATATCATCGTCAACGGTGGGAATACACTCGGCGGCACCGGCATCATGAGTCTGACCGGCTCCATCCAGAATCGCATTTTCCCGGCACTCGACACGGTGATGCGGCACGGTTTGAATCACAGCATCGAGGGCGCCGGCCAGATGATTCTCAATCAGGGCGGCCTGATCAACGAAGGTCGGATGACTGCGAACTTGGAACCCGGCATGTCTTTCGACATTCGCAGCGGCTACAATTTCCTGAACATGGGGCTTCTAGAGGCCATTTCTCCCGGGACGATCAGCATAACCGATTCGAACCTGTTCACAAATCTCGGCTACATTCTGATCGATCAATCGACGCTGACGGCGGATCAGGATCTCGCGCAGAACAGCGGGACAACAGAACTGCGGACCGGCCAGGTCAGCGTGAACAACACGTTCACGTTGAACGATGGCACGCTCGCCGGCAGTGGCTTCATCAGTGGCAATCTGACGAATGTCTCCGGCTTGATCGCGCCGGACACATCGATCGGCGTGTCGGGAACGCTGCACCAAGGATCGCTCGGCACGATGGCATTTGACGTCTTCCCGCTCGATAAGCATCGCGAGCATCATCGCGGCATCGTTCCGAGCGCTTCTGGGAATGACGAGATGTCGATTGGCATCATGGAGTTTGGCGGTCGTCTGGAAGTCGTCTTCAATGGCTACACGCCGAGCGAAAACGAGGAGTTCACGTTGTTGTTCTTCGAGGTCGGATCCGGCACGTTCAACGAAGTCGTCGGCATCAACCTGCCGGAAGGCTTCTCGCTGCAACCAATCTACGAATCCAGCAGCATGCGCGTGCGCGTGACGACGCAGGCTCAGCCCGAGACACACATTGTGAACAGCGCGCTGATTCCGATCTCCCCGGGCCGGGCGATGGTGTCCTTCCGCGACGATCGGCCGACGAGTGTCTCGTCCTACCTGATCAGCGTTGCGCGCGTGACCGCGACGGGCACGTGGGTACACGAAGAGATCGTCAACTATCCGACGCCGGTCATCAGATCTGCCCGCTTTGGCGAAACGCCGGTGTTCGATCTGCCGCTGGTCGACCCGGCGGAGCCGACTTCGTGGGAAGGCGACTACAGCTACACCATCATGGCGTACTCCGGTTTCGATGCGACGGGCGAGAGCGTGTTCGGCACCGAGGGAAGTCAGCCAATCGCTTCGACGGACATGCAGGTGCTGAACGTGCAGAGGAGCGAGGACGGAACGGTGACGTTGCGCCTGGCGGATGCTCGCCCGACCGGCTCCGATACGATGTACGACTATATCTTCTATGAGCAGACATTCACGACGTCGCGCAGCGTCATCACGCCGCTGTACACGACGAACAACGGCCGTACGGGCGTGATGAGCGCCTCCGATGTCGGCACTTCGACCACCATGGAGTACTCCTACCATCCGAACCCAGGCGCGATCGGCTGGTATGTGAAATCGCTCGCCACCGTTTACGGCGCGGATGGAGGCCGCATTGGCCAGTTCGACATCGGCTTCCAGTCGCCTTACGTGCACGACACGATTCCGTTCACGCGCAGTACGCGCGATACGGATGGCGACGGGTTTGGCGACGAACTGGAAGTCTTCCTGGGTGCCTCTCCGAAGGACCCGAATCATCGTCCTTCCTTCGGCGACGTGGATGGGGACGGAGCGACGACCGTGCTTGATGCCGTCCTTCTCTCGCGCTTGACCGGCGAGAAGGCGATGCACTGGAAGTCCTACCAGCCGGTCTGGGATGTGGACTGCGATGGCGATGTGGACCGCGCAGACAGCGAAGCGCTTTATCTGTGGGCTATCGGCGGAGGCGAATTCGACTATCTGCCTGCAAAATAAGCCCAAAACGACCTTCTGACCGCTTCAACCACGGGCCGCCTGCCAATCGCCGGCGGCCCGTTCTGCATCTCCCCCTCTTGCGTCCGGCCCGGTATTCGCCTACGATTCGGGCGAACTCGATCAGGAGGTTTTCCCGTGGCCGAAGTCGGTGCCTGGTACAATTCCGATCAGCTTGCGCACTTCCGTGTGTGGGCGCCCGAAAGCAACGACGTGCGACTGCATCTCGTTGCGCCGGAGGATCGTATCGTCCCGATGACACGCTGCGATCGGGGCTACTGGGAAACGACGCTCGAAGGCCTGGAGCCTGGGGCGCGCTATTTCTTCCAACCCGACGGGCACCAGGATCGTCCCGATCCCGCTTCACGTTCACAGCCAGAAGGTGTGCACGGCCCGTCGGAACTCGTGGGTCGGAGTACTTTTCGCTGGAGCGATCGGGCGTGGAAGGGTGTGCCTCTGGAAGAGATGATCCAGTACGAGCTCCACATCGGTGCCTTCACCGACGCGGGAACATTCGATGCCGCCATCGAACGCCTGGACGACCTGCGTGACCTTGGTGTCAATGCGATCGAGTTGTTGCCCGTGGCTCAGAATCCCGGCGAGCGCAATTGGGGTTACGACGGCGTGTATCCGTATGCCGTCCAAAAATCCTACGGCGGGGGAGAGGGACTGAAGCGCCTGGTCGATGCCTGTCACTCGCGGGGCATTGCGGTGATTCTGGACGTCGTTTACAACCACATGGGACCAGAGGGAAATTACCTCGGCTGCTATGGGCCGTACTTCACGGATCGCTATCGCACGCCATGGGGTCAGGCGATGAACTTCGACGGCGCCGGAAGTAACGAGGTGCGCAATTTCTTCATCGAAAACGCGCTGTACTGGCTGCGCGTGTTTCATATCGATGCTTTGCGATTGGATGCGACGCACGCGATTTTCGACATCAATGCGCGACCATTTCTGCAGGAGCTTGCGGAGCGCGTGCGCGAATTCGGCGAGCACGACGGGCGACCGCGGCTGCTGATTGCGGAGAGCGATCTGAACGATGCCCGGATTCTGCGACCACTCGATGAGCACGGTCTCGGCATGGACGCGCAGTGGAGCGACGATTTTCATCATATCGTTCACGCGCTGACAACCGGCGAGCGCGATGGATATTACATGGACTTCCACAGCCCGGCCCAGTTTGCAAAGGCCCTATCAACGGGGTACGTTTACACGGGGGACCATTCGGAGTTTCGCAATCACAATCACGGCCGTCCGCCGATCGGGCGCCCAGGCCGGCAATTCGTTGTTTGTGTGCAGAATCACGACCAAGTCGGGAATCGCGCGACGGGCGAGCGCTTTTCGCACTTGCTGACGCACGAAGGGCGAAAGCTGGCGGCGGGCTGCATGTTGATCTCGCCGTTTGTCCCTATGCTGTTTATGGGCGAGGAGTACGCCGAGGACGCCCCGTTCCTGTATTTCGTGAACCACTCCGATGCGAACTTGATCGAGGCCGTGCGCAACGGGCGGCGCGAGGAGTTCGAGTCCTTCGACTGGCAGGGCGAAGTTCCCGACCCGCAAGCCGAAGAGACTTTCGAGCTGTCAAAGCTGAATTGGAAATTGCGCGGCAAGGGCGAGCACAAAC
This sequence comes from bacterium, assembly GCA_020444065.1. Classification (NCBI taxonomy): domain Bacteria; species bacterium. The sequence continues at coordinate 27,564 of JAHLLQ010000005.1, forward strand.
TGCTGCTGGACTTCTATCGCGAGTTGATCGCCTTGCGGCGCGGCCTGCCTGCGCTGAGCAACCTGGAGAAGGAAAGCGTCGAGACTACACTGCACGGCGATGTTGTGGAGATGACGCGCTTGCAAGGCACTTCCTGTGTGAAGGTCCTGTTCAACTTCTCGCAGAAGAGTGAGGCTATTTCCATCGAGAGGGCGCCCGGGCGGTGGATGCGGCGGCTGGATTCTGCGGCCGACTCCTGGGGTGGAACTGGTGCCACGGCGCTCGTGCAGTGGCAGGACCGCGCGACAATCGAAATGCCGCCGCAATCCCTGGCGCTGTACGTTCGCACAAAGGACTGAATAGAACTCCCCCGAAGACGCAGTGAACTCCGGGAGGGAAAACGATAACTATGCATCTGCCTGTTTCCACATACCGCATTCAGTTTCATCCCGACTTCGCATTCGAGGATGCACAGAAGATCGTGCCGTACCTGGCGGAGTTGGGCGTGTCGGATCTTTACGCGTCGCCCATCTTCAAGGCGCGGTCGGGCAGCAGCCACGGCTACGACGTTGTCGACATGGCGAAAATCAATCCCGAACTCGGCGGCGAAGAAGGCTTCGAGGAACTGAGCCGCGAGTTGCGCGCCCACGAGATGGCGTGGTTGCAGGACGTCGTGCCGAATCACATGGCGTTCGCGAAAGAAAACCTGATTCTGATGGATGTGCTGGAGAATGGGCCGAACTCGCGCTTCTATCAGTTCTTCGACATCGAATGGAATCATCCATACGAGAGCATTCGAGGGCGCGTGCTTGCGCCATTCCTGGGTGGTTTCTACGGCGATTGCCTGGAGAAGGGTGAGATTCAACTCAAGTACGATCGATGGGGATTCTCGGTCAATTACTACGACCTGAGATTCCCGCTTCGCCTGACGTCCTACCTCGACATCCTGACGTACAACCAGGCGCGGCTGAAGCGTACGCTTGGCAGTCGTGATGCGGATTATTTGAAGTTCCTGGGCGTAACGTTTTTCATCAAGAACCTGCCTGCAGCAGGCGATGAGGAGCATGACGAGGAGCGCGGCGATCAGATCGCGTTTGTCAAACATCTGCTGTGGGAACTGTACAACGACAACAACGAGATCCGTCGTTTTATTGACGAGAATGTTGCCACTTTCAATGGCCGCCCCGGCGATCCAGAGAGCTTTCACTTTCTGGACGAAACGCTCAACAAGCAGCACTACCGCCTGGCATTCTGGAAGGTCGGAACGGAAGAACTGAATTTCCGGCGATTCTTTTCGATCAACGATCTGATCTCGCTTCGAATGGAAGACACTGAGGTCTTCGAGCGTACGCATCGACTGATCTTCGATCTTGTGCGGCGCCAACGCATTCATGGCCTGCGCATCGATCACATCGATGGATTGTACGATCCGACGACGTACCTGGAACGACTGCGTGACAAGACCGGCGCAACGTACCTGGTGGTGGAGAAGATCCTCGAACTGAAAGAGGAGTTGCCGCCGCAGTGGCCAATCCAGGGAACGACCGGCTACGAATTTCTGAACATGGTGAACGGGCTCTTCTGCGATTCGCAGAATGTGACCAAGCTGGATCGTATTTACAAACGCTTCGCCGATGTGAAGATCCCATACCAGGACCTGATTCAGGAGAAGAAACGACTGATTATCGGAAAGCACATGGCCGGCGATGTCGATAATCTGGCTCACTTGCTGAAGCGCATCTCCAGCCGCTATCGCGACGGGAACGACCTGACGTTGTATGCGTTGCGGCGTGCGCTCGTCGAATTCCTGACGCAGTTCCCGCACTATCGGACGTACATCAGCCCCGACAACTTTACGCAGCAGGATGCAACCGTGTTAGAAGGCGTCTTCAACGTTTGCCGCGCCGAAGCACCCGTGCTCGTGCATGAATTCGAGTTTCTCGAAAAGTTCGTCCTCGCCGGCTACCACGGCACGATCAATCCGGAAGAGCGCGCGGATTGGATTCACTTCATCATGCGCGTTCAGCAGTTCACCGGGCCGCTGATGGCAAAGGGCATCGAGGACACGGTCTTCTATATCTTCAATCGTCTCGTGTCGTTGAATGAAGTCGGAGCGAATCTGACGAAGTTTGGTTTCTCGCCGGAGGAGTTCCACGCGTTCAACATCAACCGGATGCAGCGTTGGACGAATTCGATGAGCACAACCTCGACGCACGATACGAAACGCGGCGAGGATGTGCGCGCGCGTATCAATGTGCTGTCGGAGATTCCGGAAGAGTGGGATGCGCAACTTAAGAGGTGGCGACGTTCGAACCAGAAACACAAGCCGAAGAAGAAGAGTCGACTTATCCCGAGCCCGAACGACGAGTACTTCCTATACCAGACGCTGCTTGGCGTCCTGCCACCGGGCGCGGAGCCGGATGAAGATTTCGTCGAGCGCGTTCGCGACTACGCCATCAAGTCCGTTCGCGAGGCCAAGGAACACACCGCATGGCTGCGGCCGGACGATGACTACGAGCAGGCCTACTCCTCATTCATCCAGAAGATTCTCGAGCCACGGAAGAACAACTCGTTCCTGAAGAGTTTCATGCCGTTTGCCCGCAAGGTCCAGTTCTACGGCGCGCTGAATTCGCTGTCGCAGACCTTGCTGAAGATCGCGAGTCCCGGTGTTCCGGACTTCTATCAGGGCTCGGAACTGTGGGACCTGAATCTGGTCGATCCGGACAATCGCCGGCCGGTGGACTTTGAAGTTCGCCAGGCGATGCTAAAGGATATCGTGCGCAAGTCCGCCACGAAGTGCGGCAAGTTCGCGCGCGAGTTGATGGACTCGTACGCTGATGGGCGCGTGAAGATGTTCGTCACACACCGTGCCTTGAAGGCGCGTTCGGAGAATGCGGAACTCTTCCAACGCGGGCGGTACATGCCGTGTCGCCTGAGCGGCGAGCAACGCAACCGCCTCGTTGTCTTCACGCGCGAGTTGGAAGGCGTAACGATGCTGGTCATCGCGCCGCGCTTCTTCACGCAGATCGTGGATGAAGGTCAGGCACCGGTTGGCGAAGCCGTTTGGCAGAATACAATGATTGCGTTACCAGATGGCGCTCCGAAGCGATGGCGCGACGCGATGACCAGCGCGGACATCAAGGTCGAGGGCAAGCTGCCGGTCGGGCAGGCGCTGGAGAACTTCCCCGTCGCGCTGCTGATCGGCGAATCGATCTAGCGCCGCCGCTTGCCACCGGTCTTGCGAATCTCGCGGCGCATTTCGGTGATCTGTGCCTGGCGTTTGGCAACATTCTCCAACTCGTCGCGCAACTGTCGATAGCTGTGCAGTCGCGCCGGATCCAGGCGGCCTTCTTCAATTGCCAATCGCACGGCGCAGCCCGGTTCGGACTCGTGATCGCAGTTGCGGAACTGGCATTGCTCCGCCAGCTCAACGATCTCGGGGAATACTTCATCGAGCCCCATGTCTTCCGTGACCCAGAGCTGGACCTCGCGCAGGCCCGGGGAATCGATCAAGACGCCGCCTTCTGGAAACAGTATCATCTCACGCTGCGTGGTCGTGTGACGGCCTCGGCCGTCGGCCTCGCGCACTTCCGCCACGCGCTGATGTTCCGAGCCGATCAGTCGGTTGATGATCGTGGACTTTCCCGCGCCGCTGGAGCCGACGAAGATCGCCGTCTCGCCCTGGCCGAGGTACTGGCGCAGATCGAGGATGCCGCGTCCTTCCGTGGCGGAGGTCACGTGGATCGGCGCATCCGGGGCGGCCGATTTCGCTTCCATCCCTTCGGCTTCGAGACGCTCTTCGTTAACAAGATCCGCCTTGTTGAGCACCACGACCGGGCGCGCGCCGCACTCCTCAACCAACACGAGGTAGCGTTCCAGGCGCCGGAGATTATAGTCCTCCGTCAGTCCCATCACGATGAAGACCGTGGTGACGTTTGCGGCCAGCATCTGCTCGCGTGTGCGAACGCCTGCAACCTTACGTGACAGGCGCGTGCGGCGGGGGAGGACTTCCTGGATGCGAAAAATGGGGTCGTGTTCGCGGCGGGAGAGCGCTACCCAGTCGCCAACGACCGGGAGTTCCGCGAGCGATTCCGCCGTGTGGCGCAGGTAACCCTTGATGCGCCCGACGACGTGTCCTTCTTCGGTCAGCACATCGTACTGACCTTTGTGACGTACTGCAATGCGGCCGGGCAGGTGCCCCTTCGCCTGATGCGGTGCAAAGGCTTCCGCCCAGCCGTCATCCCAACCGAGTTCAATCAGATTCACTGCCGTCTCCTGTGACGCGGGCCGCGCCGGGACCGGCAGAATTTCGCCAGAACCTTGCGGCCATCAATGAGCGTAGGGCGGTTCCTGCGGCGAACCGGCCGGCCTTTCCACCAGTTCCGTCAGCACCCCGCCCATATCTTTCGGGTGCATGAAGCAAACGAGACTTCCTGCGTGGCCGTGGCGCGGCGCCTCGGAGAGCGCGCGACGCCCCTGGGACTTCAGCGCGTCCATCGCTGCCGCCACATCGTCCACGCGATAGGCGACATGATGCATTCCGTAGCCGCGCTTCTCGATGAACTTGCCGACGGGCGAATCGGGGCCCGTTGCCTGCAGCAGTTCCAGGCATGTCTCGCCGCACTGGATCATCACGACCTTGACGCCTTGCTCCTTCACTTCCTCGATCGGCCCGACATTGGTCAGTCCGCATCCCTTGTAGGATTCGATCGCGGCGTCCAGGTCCTCGACGGCAATTCCAATATGGTCCACAAACTTCAGCATAACATCCTCCGGGAATATGCTCACTCCGGCGGAACTCTGCCGCCGTCGGCGCGGGCGTGGCAATGGCAAACGCGACTGAATATCCTTGGCGATGGGCCATAACGAGTATAGGGTCCCTGCAGTGGCCGACCAAAAGGAAACCGCAATGGAACACACAATCCGCCCCGAAGACGTCACCCCCGAGGATGAGCAGCGCGTTCACGATCGGCTGGACGAGAAAATGGCGAGCGCCGGCGAGGCCATCGGCGGCAGCGTCGGGCGGCTGCTGTCCAACGTGAAGTTGCTCTACGCGATGCTGCGGGATAAGGGCTTCACGATCGACTGGACGTACAAGGCGAAGATCATCGCGGCGCTGCTGTACTTCATCGCGCCGATCGACATCATTCCCGATTTCATCCCGGGATTGGGCTACATCGATGACGCCGTCGTGATCGGTTACACGATCAAGGCGCTCAAGGACTTGATCGAGGCCTACAAAGTCTATCGCGGCGAGCCGAAGATTAGTCAGAAGAACTGATCCATACTCAGCGACTATTTAAACCGTCCCACCGGCACTTCGACGTGATCGAGGATTTCGTTGACGATCTGTTCCGGCTGCGTCCCGCCCAGGCGGCTTTGCGGCTTCAGCAGCAGTCGGTGGCAGAGGACGATCGGCGCCATCTGCTTCACCAGATCCGGCGTGACAAATGCCGCGCCATCGATCCACGCGCGGGCCTGGCACAGGCGGTAGAGCGCGATCGATGCACGTGCGCTGGCGCCGAGGATTAGATCGCGGTGCTCGCGCGTTTCCGCAACGAGTCGCACGATGTAATCGCTCACGTTTGGCTCGACGGCGATGTCCTCGCGCAGCTTCTGCTGCTCGGCGACGATCTCGTCGATTGTTGCGACGGACTCGATCGACTCGAGAGGATGGGCGAGGCGCTGGTGCTCGACGATGCGGCGCTCCTCCGCGACAGATGCGTAGCCCAGCGACAGGCGCACAAGAAAGCGATCCAACTGCGCCTCCGGCAGATCGTATACGCCGTGGTGTTCGACGGGGTTCTGCGTCGCGATGACGAAGAACGGTTCCGGCAGTTTGTATGTCGCTCCATCGACGCTGACGGTGCGCTCCTCCATGGCCTCCAGCAGCGCGGATTGCGTGCGCGGCGTCGCGCGATTGAGTTCATCCGCCAGGAGAACGCTGCTGAACAGAGGGCCCTCGCGGAACTCAAACTCGCCGGCTTTCTGATTGTAGATGGAAACGCCCGTCAGGTCCGACGGAAGCAGATCTGGTGTGAACTGCACGCGTCGGAATCCGGCGTCCAGCGAACGCGCCAACGCGCGTGCCAGCATCGTTTTCCCCGTGCCGGGAACGTCCTCGACGAGAACATGCCCGTTCGCGAGCAATGCGGAAATCGTCTGCACGATCGTCTCGCGTTTGCCGACGATCACCTTCTCGATGTTGTCGACCAGGCGTTGGGCAGCAGTTGCTTTTTCTTCGGCCATGGGGCGTTCCTTCGTTCGTCAAATCTCCGACTTAAATGCGCTGGGGCAGAGCGTCTGCAGCGCGCAACTCGCGCAATCGGGCTTGCGTGCTTTGCATGTCTTGCGTCCGTGCAAGATGACGGAGTGACAGAAATGCGACCATTCATCCGGCGGAAGAAGATTCGCGATCTCCGCTTCGATCTTCTCCGGGTCCGATTGCTTTGTCAGGCCAAGGCGATTCGTGATTCGTTTGAAGTGCGTGTCGACCGTGAGACCGGGATAGTCAAACGCGTTGCAGCGCACAACGTTCGCTGTCTTTCGAGCGACGCCGCGCAGCGACAGCAATTCATCCATGTCTTCCGGAACTTGGTCGGCAAAGCGTTCATGAATGTCCGCGCAAGCCGCGCGAATGGCCTTCGCTTTGTTGTTGAAGAACCCCGTGGAGTGAATGTCCTTCTCCAACTCGCCTGGAGGGGCGCTCGCGAAGTCCAGTGCCGTGGGATACTTCTTGAAGAGCGCCGGCGTAACCATGTTGACGCGTTCATCGGTGCACTGTGCGGAAAGGATCGTCGCCACGAGCAATTGCAGCGGCGTCTTGTAGTGCAGCGCGCACCCGGCCTCTGGGAATTCGCCACGCAGAACTTCCGCCATCTTGAGCGCTTCGGCCGACTTCTTCGCATTCTTTCGCAGTTTGCCGATGCGGTCCTTCAGGCCTTCGTCCACTTTGTCCCACAACGAGCTTTGCGTGTGGTAGTCGGCGTAGTTGGGTTTCTTCGGTTTTGCAGCCATCGTCTCGATTATCCGTTCAGGTTCTTCTGCAGTTCAGTCTCGTCCCAGATCGTGATACCGAGTTGTTGCGCCTTCTTGAACTTGCTGCCGGGGCTATCGCCGACGACAACGACGTCGGTCTTCTTTGAGACGCTACCGGTGACTTTTCCGCCGCGCTTTTCGATCTCGTCTTTCGCCTCGGCGCGCGTCATGGCTTCCAACTCGCCGGTCAGGACGAACGTTTTGCCGTCAAAGACTTCGCTCTTGTTTGCCTCGCGTTCCGCGGCGGATTCATCCGTCGGCGGATTCACGCCCGCATCGCGGAGGCGCTGGATCAAGGCTTTGTTGTCGTCACTTCCAAAGAACTCGCAGATGGCTTGGGCGACAACTTCGCCGATGCCTTCGACAGCCTTCAGACTTTCATAATCCGCCGCCATCACATTGTCCAACGTTCCGAATTCGCGTGCCAGATCGCGCGCGGACGACGTGCCGACGAACCGCATGCCCAGCGCAAACAGGAAACTCGCCAGCGGGCGCGTCTTGCTCTCGTCGATGGCGTCGACCAAGTTTTGTGCGGACTTCTCGGCAAATCGCTCCAGATCGATCAATTGCTCCTTCTGCAATCCATACAAGTCGGCCACGTCCGTTACCAAGGCGTGATCGACGAGGGAATCCACCACCTTCTCGCCCAGGCCTTCGATGTCCATCGCATTGCGGCTTGCATAGTGAATGATCCGTTCTCGCACCTGCGCGGGACACGCGGCATTCACGCAACGCAGCGCGACCTCTTCCTCGAGTTGCACCAGCTTGGATCCACAGGACGGACAGTTCTCCGGAATGGCGATTTTCAGCTCGTCGCCGGTGCGGAGAGACTCCAGCACACGCACGACTTTCGGGATAATGTCTCCGCCCTTCTCGACAACGACAGAATCGCCCACTTTGATTCCGAGGCGATCCAGTTCATCGACGTTATGCAGCGTTGCGCGCTTCACCGTCGTGCCGGCCAGCCGCACGGCGCTGAGATTCGCGACGGGCGTAACCGCACCCGTGCGTCCGACGCTCCATTCAACGCTTTCGAGTTTCGACTGCCCTTGCTCGGCGCTGAATTTGTACGCGACGAGCCACCGGGGGGACTTCGACGTGGCGCCGAGGCGACGCTGCCAGTCGCGGTTGTTCACCTTCACTACTAGCCCATCAGTGTCGTAGTTCAGATCGCCGCGCTTCTTCTCCCAAACGTCGACCAGCGCGATCACTTCGTCGATCGACTTACAAAGGCTTCGCTCCGGATTCACGCAGAACCCGAGTTCTTCGATGAACTGCAGGAACTCGAAGTGCGTCGGAGGCAAGTCGTAGTCCGACTCGCCGGCGGCGTAGGCAAACATCGTCAGCGGACGGTTTGCGACCTCGGCGGAATCGAGCATCTTCAGTGAACCGGCCGCGGCGTTGCGGGGATTGGCAAAGACCTGCTTGCCATCCTTCGCGCGGGCCTCATTCATCGCATCAAACGCATCGCGCTTGTAGTAGACTTCGCCGCGCACTTCAAAAACGCGCGCACCGTCCGGCACGGGAATGCGATCGGGGATGACATCGATCGTGCGCAGATTCTGCGTCACATCGTCGCCCTGGCTGCCGTCGCCGCGCGTCGCGCCTTGGACGAATCGACCCTCTTCGTAGCGCAACGAGATCGCCACGCCGTCAATCTTCAACTCTACGACGTACTCGATCTCTCCATCGACCAGCGACCCCAGGCTGCGCTTGTTGCGCTCATCCCATTCGCGCAACTCGTCCTCGTTGTAGGTGTTTGAGATGGAGAGCATCGGCACGGCGTGGCGGACCGTGGCAAAGCCCTCCTGCAGGTCGCTGCCGACGCGTTCCGTGGGCGAGGCCTCGGCCTTGAGCTCCGGGAACTGGCGCTCGAGCCCTTCCAATTCCTCGACCAGCAGATCGTACTCGCGATCGCTGATTTTGGGCTCGGCCTGCTTGTAGTACAGGAGATTGTGGTGCTCGATCTCCCGCCGGAGCACATCCACGCGATCGCGCACGCCGGAGGGCATTTCGCCCTCGGCCGTCGGCTGCAACTTGTCGTCAAACAACTCGCTCATCAATGCCCCCTGGGGTTCTTGCCATTCCGAAGGCGAGAATGCGGCGAACGGAGCCCGGGAGGCAAGCGGGGAAAGGGGGATCGCGCAGAGGCCCAAAGACGCAGAGACTCCCTCTCTCCGCGTCTTCGCGTCTCTGCGCGAGATTCCTTACCACCCGCGAACCCGCCACCCCCGACGCCCATCGCCCTTGACCGGCACCGGGCACGGGGGGACAAAGGGGGATGAACCTTGTGGAAGGCCGCTCGCCCATGACTGCTCCCGCTCCCAGCTCTGATTTTGCTCCGCCGCCAGCGCGATGGACGTTGCGTTCCGTGGACGAGGCGCTGGGTGAGCGAATCGCGGCGTCGTTGCAGATCCACCCGGCCGTCGGGCGCCTGATGGCCGCGCGCGGATGGAGCGACCTGAATGCGGCGGCCGATTTCCTGAGCCCCCGCCTGCGCAGCCTGCGCGATCCGTTTGAACTCAACGACATGCAACCGGCCGTCGAGCGGGCCCTCGCGGCGATCGAATCGGGACAGAAGATTGCCGTCTTCGGCGACTACGACGTCGACGGCATCTCGTCGACGGCGCTGATGATTCTGGCGCTGCAGCATTTGGGCGCGTCGCCGTCGTACTTCATCCCGCATCGCATACACGACGGCTACGGCATGAGCGCCCGGCGCGTGGAAGAATTGGCGGCGGAGGGCGCGAAGCTGCTGATCACGGTGGATTGCGGCGTCAGTTGCGCGGCGGAAATCGCCATTGCGCGTCGCCTCGGCATGGACGTGATCGTGACGGACCACCACCTTGCGGAGGGTGAACTGCCGGACGCCCACGCGATCGTGAATCCGAACCTCCCGGAGTCGTACTACGCGGGCGCGCGCTTGTCCGGAGTCGGCGTGGCGTTCAAGTTCGCCCACGCGCTTCTGAAGGCCGCCGGCCGTCCGCCGGAGGAGTCGCGGGATTTCCTTCGCAGCCTGATGGACCTCGTGGCGCTGGGGACGATCGCCGATGTGGTGCCCCTGGCGGGGGAGAACCGCGTGCTGGCGTACTTCGGGCTCCAGGTACTGCAGGACAGCGAGCGTCCGGGAATCCAGGCGCTGCTGGGTGTGGCGGGCCTGCGGGGCAAGGAACTGCGGGCCGAGCACGTCGGGTTCATGCTGGGGCCGCGCATCAATGCCGCCGGCCGCACAGACCACGCCGTGACAGCGCTGGAACTCCTGCTGACCACGAATTCCTCGCGCGCCACAGAGATTGCCAACCACCTGGACATGCTGAATCGCCGTCGCCGCGAAGAGGAGAACTCGATCCTCGATCATTGTCTCGCGGCTGCCGACCAGCAAATGGCGACCGGCGACGATTCGCTGCTGGTCGTCGGTGGCGAAGACTACCACCTCGGGATCGTCGGAATTGTGGCGGCGCGCCTGACCGAGCGCTTCCACCGACCTGCAATCGTGCTGCGCATGGAGGAAGAGCTGGCCCGCGGCAGCGCGCGGTCCATCAACGGCTTCGACATTCACGAAGCGCTCTGTTCCTGCCACGACCTGCTGACCCAGTACGGCGGCCACGCGGCGGCGGCAGGTGTGCAATTGCAATCCGCGCGCGTTCCCAAGTTCCGCGGCGCAATCAATGAGTTCGCCCGTGGCGTCTTTGCCGAACGCGATCTGACGCCCGAACTGGCGATCGACCTGGAACTGGAGCCCGGCGAGCTGACCTGGGATCTCCATCGCGATCTGCAGAAGCTCCAGCCCTTCGGCGAGGACAATCCATCGCCCCTGTTCCTGATGCGCGGCGTGCAGAACCAGTACCCGCCGCGGATCGTCGGGTCGAATCACCTGAAGCTGAACGTTCGCCTCGGCGATCGTTCGATGGCGGCGATTGGGTTTGGCTTGGCGCGGTACATGGAGATGTGCAACTCCGGCCAGCCGTATGACGTTGTCTTCCGGCCGACGGAGAATCACTTCCGCGGCCAAACGAATCTGGAAATGCACCTCGTCGATCTGCGAGCCAGCGCATGACCGATCAGATCACCATGTTTCGCCTGGCCCTGATCCAGGCGCGGAATCACCCATGCGCGGAGCACCTGGCCGAGGTCGGGCGATGTGCCGAGCCGTTGAGCGCGCGGACCGATCGGATGCGCGATGTCCGCCGCGTGGGGCGTGCGCCGATCGTCACCTTTCACGAATTCATGCAGGGCGTTCGCCGCGTGTTCGGAACGCATTGGCCGCTGGCCGACCCGTCCCAGGGCGAACCGTGGTCGGCAGACGAGGTGCAGGATATGTGGACGCAGATCGTGCTGGCCGCCATGCTGAGCGGCCCGGCAACCGTCGCGTTCCTGGCCGATGGATGGCTGGACGCCATCGTGCCGATCTTCGATGCCGGGCCGGAGCAGTTCGCCGGGCGCCGGCGCTACGGGATGGTTGTGCCGTCGCAGCGCCTCTGTCACCTGCTGGCAACGCCGCTGATCCTGCCGGAGAATGCGGCGGAACTGCTCGGAGACGACGGATTGGCGGGAATGAGCGAATCGATCGCCTGGGAGCCAGGCACCGTCGCACTGCCCAAGACGTTGGCCGGCATGATCGCGGTCATGATGGCGACCTTGCCGGAAGATTCGAGCACAGATCGAGTCGACGCCTTGCTGGCGGACTTGCTGGACGCCAATGGGATTTCCGACCATCCCCGCATGGCGGCGTTCTTCGTCGACATGACCGGCGCGGGGCCCGATCGCGCGCTCCGCTTTGCCGAGTGGCTCCATCTGCGGCTTCCGGCTATCGATGCTGCCCCGGCTGAGTCCATCGACCACCACGAAGCGGCCGTCGACCGCGAGCAAGCGCTCTGTCGGCTGTTGTCAGCGGCGGAGCAAGCTTCCCTCAGTGCCTAAGACTTAGTCTTCGACGCCGCGTGGCTGGCTACGAGGAGGCCGCCGGTGATGACGTCCGACAGGCGCGGGCCCGGGTGCGTGTCGGCACCCGCCAGGTAGAGGCCCCCGATTTCCGGAACCGATGTGCCCGGCCTCGCCATCCAGCCCCGGCGTGTCGAAAACGAGGGACCGAACAGGACTCCATCGGTCAGCCCATAAGTCCGCGCGAAATCCGGCGGCGTCATCACGACCTCTTCCTGGATCGACTCAGTGATGCCTGCAGCGCCCGCCTTCTCGACGCGGCGCAGCATCCGGTCGCGTTCGGCGTCGGCGTTCGCCTCGTTCCACACGAATCGATTCGAGGCCGGCGGTTGGTGCGCAAAAAGGCGCAGGACGTGGTGGCTCTCAGGCGCGAGGCTCGGATCCAGAAGCGATGGTGCCGAGACGAAGATTGTCGGATCCGATGGGGCGACTCGCCATTTCTCGATCTGGCGAGCCTCCTCGAAGGGATTGCCCCCCACGAAGACCGTCTCCGGCTGGCCGAGCGCCTCGAATTGCTCGGAGCAACCGAGCATCACGAGCAGCCCAGAATGACGGGCTTTGCGAGGACGATATCGCGTCGCCAGCTTCTTGTGCGGTTCGCCGTCGCTCAGGAGGCGCCCAGTCGTCAGGGCCGGGTCGGCGGTGCTGACCACGAGATCCGCCCGCAGGGGCCGAAAGCCCTGGCCGCTGACACGGCGGACGCGGTCGCCTTCGACCTCGATGTTCTCTACGCGTGCGTTCCAGACGAATCGCACGCCGAGCATCGTGGCGACCCGCACGAGCGACTCCAGGACGGCCTGCATGCCGCCCTCCGGGTACCAGAGGCCGCGGCGGATTTCGGTCCCAGCCAGGAAGGCCAGGGCCGCCGGCCCCCGCGGCGAGCCGCCCGGCCGCATGGCCAGGACGCGAAAGATGTCGCGAACACGATCGTGCGTGAAGCGTCGGCGCAGGAGGTGTTCCAGCGAGAACGGCGAGAAGAGTTTGCGCCAGTGCCGCACCGACCGCGGGTGTGCCGCCAGAAACGCCGGCCCGCGCCAGCCGCGCCCATTTGTGCCCCAGAAATGATCCTCGACCACAGAAGCGAATGACTCCATCTCGGCCAGGAACTTCGGGATCCGGCGGGCATCCTCCTTGGAGAAGCGAGCCACTTCTTTCGCTAACAGGTGTGGATCTCTCCAGAGGTCGAGGGTCTGGCCGTCCGGGAAGACGAGTCGGGTCGTTGGCCGGACCGGGATGAAGTTCAGAAAATCGGTCAAGCGCAGGTCCGCCAGTGCGAACAGTTGTCCAAGGACGTGCGGGTAGTTGATGAAGGGCTCGGCGGGATCGAAGCGATAGCCGCGAGCCTCGATCGGAGTCAGGCGACCGCCCGGATGGGGATTGCGCTCCAGGACGCGAACGCGCGCCCCGCGGGCAGCCAGGGCGATCGCCGCCGCCAGCCCTCCGGCCCCCGCGCCGATCACCACGGCCCGGGTCTCGCCCAGTCGCTTTTCCATCAAGACCTGCACGGCGCCAGTCCTTCCGTGTGAGTGCTCTCTCTCCCATCTACGGGAAGGGGCACAAGGCCAAGGGGGATTTCGGCCTTTGCGTTCGAAGTTCGGGTCGAAATCGGTCCCGCGGAGTCTCGATTGCTACCGGACGGGCAGACAGGCGCAAGCCTGAGAATCCTGGCTTTTCCCGATCCGAAAGGGCCGTAAAAAACCGGCGGGTTCCTTCCCGAAATCAAGGAATGGGGTTGCCAGCACTTTCGCCCCTCAACCAAAGTTCAGGAGAACCTTGCCCTCTTTTGCGCCCCTGCCCGCCGAGGAGCGGATTTTGGTATTGCCCGAGGGAAGGAATCCTGACGAACCGGGATCGACGCACGCATGAGCTGCACCCCCCGAACTCTCCTAACGAAGAACCGCCCGCCCTGGACGATTCTGCTGCTGGCTGTTGCACTGGCGGCCCCTCTGGTCGCCCAGCAGCCCCTCACCGAGCTCTATCGCCAAGACACGAAGCTCGAGCAGCCGAACACCATCGCTGCGGGCAATCTGTTCGACACCGCTCGGCCAGAGATCGTCGCCACAGACGTTCGCGGTCACATCAAGGTGTTCGATTCCCTGACGGGAGAGGAATTCAAAGCGCTGTCTCGCACCGTGGATGGCAATGTGGCACTGACCGGACCGGTTCTGGGAGATTTCCTGGGCAGGAATACGCTGGATATTGCCGTCGGAACAACCGATGGCCGAGTCATCTACTTCGATGGAAGTACCCTCGATGTCATTGCAGAGGCGAAGATCTCCGACAGGTCATTCGCGCTGCTTCCGACCGTGACCTTGATGCCACCGCAGGACGATCCCGCGCGCCAGCGCGAGGGGCTTGTCATGATCGACGAGGGCGGATTGATCCACGGTGTTGTGGTGACCGACGATCGCAACGTTGAAGACTACTGGGAGCCGATCAACTCGGGCAGCCGTGGCGCGGCGCCGGCATCCGTCGGCACCGTGCGTCAGCCGGTCGCGAACGATATCGTCTTCCCAACCAGCGACAACAATGTGATCATCATCGATCCGCGTATGGGCACGCACGAGAAGATCTACGTCCGCGAAACGCAGAGCATCATGACGACCCCGCTGCTGATCGATATCAATCAGGACGGGCACGACGACATGGTCCTGACGTTCGACAATGGGGACATCTGGGCGCTGCGCTACACCGATCGGAACAAGTTGGAGAAACTGTGGGAGTATTTCTCCAACAACCCGCCCGTGGGTGAACCCACACTCGTCGGGACAATCGGCGTTCCGCTCTCTCAGCAACTGATTTTCTATCCTGGCCGCACGCTCGAGGCGATCAACCCGGTCACCGGCTTGCGCAAGACCGAGGGAGACACAAAGAGCTTTGGCGGAATCAACACGCCGCTGGCATTGATTCCGAGCGAGATGGGCTATCCCTCGGTGGCTATGGGGATCGGCCAGGTCGTTCGCGTTGTCGATACGGAGACCTGGTTCACGCAAGCGGCCCCTGCGTTGCGCTATCCGGAAGTCAGCGTCGGTGATCGGCTGAACGGCACACCGCTGGTCGTCACAGTCGAGGACGATCAGGGCGAGTTCACGAAGATGCTGGTCATTGGCATGACCGAGAGTGGTCGGCTCGTTGGAATTCCGACGCCGGAAACGCCGCTTGAACTGACCACCACGCCGTGGATGACGCGGGGCGGCTCATCGCGTCACAATCCCCGCTTTGACCAGGAATACTTCCAGCGCCACTTCTCCCGCGAGATCGCACTCGAGGAGCTTCACCAGAAGACGCTCGACGACCTGGACGCGGCGATGCAGGCCGGCAATTACGACGACGCACTCGTCTCGGCCGAATGGCTAGCCGAGTTCAACCCCGCCAATTCGGAATACCAGAGCAAGCACCGCGAGATCTGGATCCGCCGGAATATGATCATGCTGGCGCTGGCCGGATTGCTCGCCCTGGCGGTTGTGGGTCTCGTTGCCTACTTTGTGATTGGGTTCCTTCTCGTTCGCCGGTTGGAACGTCGCGCACGCGCGGCCGTGACAAAGGCGAAGTGGGACGAAGCGATGGTCATGTACGAGCGACTGCGCACCAAGAAACCAAAGAACCCGAAGATCATCGCCACGCTTGCACTGGTCTATACCTCGCGCAGTAACTACGAGCCGAAGACGATCGAGGTTTATCAGAAGGCACTCGCGCAGGATCCCGACAACAAGAACCTGCTGCACGCGTATGCACGTGCGCTGCTAAAGGATCATCGCTACACCAAGGAAGCCCACGACGTTTACGAGAAGGCCTTGAAGTCCTTCTCCGAACCGCCATTGTTGGAGTACGCTCTCGGCCTTTGCCTGAAGAACGAGGGCAAACTCGAGCAGGCCGGCAAGCGCCTCCGCGCCGCGTTGCGTGGCGGTCTTGCGAAGGATGAAGTCTACGCCGCGCTCTGCGATGTGTACCTGGAAATGGGCGTGCATTCCGCCAAGGCTCTGCCGGTCTACAAGCAGCAGTTCAATAACCGTCAGGAAGATGCCCGGTTCCTGCAGGCGTACCTGCAGTCCTGCATGGATGCGAAGCAGACAGACTCGCAGGTCGAGACGCTCTGTCACATGGTGCTCGACCTCGATCCAAAGTTTGTCCCGGCGTACTGCCATCTCGCGGCAATCTACTTGCAGAAGAACGAGATCGGTCGCGCGATCGAAGAAGTCAATCGCGCGAACGAAGTCGATCCGACCAGCGAGCAGGCGATCGCTCTGTTGGCGCATTGCTACATGTTGCAGGCGCGCTCGGACGAGCAGGCACTCGCCGCCTTCCGCAAGGCATTGAAGATGAACCCCAACGATTCCGAGATGTTGCGGATGGTCGCGGAGATCTACCAGAACGAGGGTCGTTACGACGCGGAGGCCGTGGACATCTATCATCGGTCCCACGAAGAGAATCCCGATGATGCTCCAACGCTGAAGGCATTGGCCGAGACCGCACGACTGACGAACAATCACGACCTTGCTATTCGCTCCATCGAAGCCCTGATTCATCAGGGCCAGGGCAATCCGGAACTCAACGCGCAGTTGGCGTACGCCTACATCGCGGAGGGCATTTACGAAACACGCGCCGAACGCATCTATCGCGAGGCACTGAAGGCCAAGCCCGACGACACGAAGTTGCTCGGCGCACTGGCCCGCGTTCTGATGAGTGAGAATCGCGATGATCCCGAGGCGATTCCGATCTACGAGCGCCACTTGCATGCGCAGCGCGACGACAAGGAAATCGGGACGCAGCTCGTTCGCGCGTACAATCGCAACAACCGCTACGACGACGCATTGAAGCTCGCGCAGTACTTGCTGAAGAAGGCACCGAACGACGAGGAACTGAATCGCCTTGTCGCCCTTTCCAGTCTGCACGGCAACAAGATTGAGGAAGCGGTCGCCGAGTATCAGAACATCCTAAAGCGCAACCCGAACGACAAGGAAGCGCAGGTGCACCTGGCGCTCGCGTACGCGCAGAAGGGCAAGTACGACGAGGAGGCCGGCGGTGTGATTCGCCAGGCGCTCGCCGTGCAACCGGAGAATGCCGAACTGCACCTTGCCATGGCGCGCATCTGCGTCGAAGGCAAGGACGCGCCGAAGGCCGTGGAGCATTATCAGCACGCCCTGAAGGCGCGGCCGGGCTCAGAGGATCAGTTAATCCGACACATCAACGCGGTGCTGGCGGCGCATCCCGAAGCGGCCCGCGTGCGCTGGTTCCTGTGCGAAGTGCTCGTCGCGTACGGTCACTTCCGCGATGCGCTGGACCAGCTCGCGACCATCTACGAATCCAATCCGAATCACGTGAAGAACATCCTGAAGGCGTTGGACAAGATCCTCGCCAAGGATCCGAAGAACGTCGCCGCGCTGGTCCAGAAGGGCCGCATGTTGATCGCGACGAACGACACGAAGAGCGCACGTGCAACGCTCGAGCAGGCCTACCAGTTGCAGCCCGGCAGCCCAGACGTGACGCGCGTCTTGTGCGAGGTCTACGAGGCCGCGCTGAAGGCCAACGAAGACATGGAAGTGCGCTTCAAACTGGGACGGATTTACTTCTCGAGCCAGGAGTACGACAAGGCGATCGGCTGTTTCCAGAAGACCGCACAGGACTATCGCTGGGAAGCCGAATCGACTAAGATGCTCGGCAAGTGCTTCACGGCGAAGGGTATGCTCGACCTGGCGCTGCAGGAGTACAAGAAACTCGTCGTCGACGACGAGACGAAGGAACTCCTCTACGATCTGGCGCAGCGCTACGAAGCGAAGAAGGACCTCGTTGGCGCCAAGACCGTCTATCGCCAGTTGTTCGCGGCGGACATCGACTACAAAGACGTCAAGACACGCTTCGAGATGCTGTCCGGTTCGACCAGCGATCCGATGGCGTTTGAGAAAACCAGCATTGTCCAGCAGATGAGCGAGGATGCGAAGCGCCGCTACGAATTGCTCGACGAACTCGGCCGCGGGGCCATGGGCATCGTCTATCGCGCACGCGACAAGGAACTTGAGGAAGTTGTCGCGCTGAAGATCCTGCCCGATTCGATGTCGAACAATCCGGAAGCCGTGCATCGCTTCAAAGTCGAAGCGCGTAATGCGCGCAAGCTCTCGCACCCGAACATCGTGCGTATCCACGACATCGGCGAGGAAATGGGCCGCAAGTACATCTCGATGGAGTACGTCGATGGCTCCGATCTGAAAAAGCGAATCAAGAGCGGCAAGAAGATGGAGCCGAAGGAGATTTATCACTACGCGATCCAGATCGCCGACGCGTTGGCCTATGCGCATCGCCTTGGCATCGTCCACCGCGATATCAAACCCGCGAACATCATGCTGACCACCGCGGACGAAATCAAAGTCACCGACTTCGGCATCGCGAAGATGCTCGATTCAACCGGCGAAGGAACGATGGTCGGCGCCGTGATCGGAACGCCGCTCTACATGTCTCCGGAGCAGGTGCAGGGCATCCCCGTCGACAATCGCGCGGACATCTACTCCTACGGCGTGATGCTGTACGAGTTCGTGAACAGCAAGCCGCCCTTTATCGAAGGCGACCTGGCCTATCAGCATATGCACCGCGATCCCGATCGCCCGGAGAACTGCTCGGACGAACTGTGGGCGATCATCGCGAAGTGTCTGGCGAAGGATAAGGACGACCGCTGGGCGAACGCCGACGAAATCGTCGAAGCGCTCCGCGACGCGCGCAAGGCATCAAGCGCCGTGTAATCGTGCAGGGAACGGACATCGAGGGAGGGCTGCAGGACCCCGTGAACACTCCACACTCGCTCCTCGCCCTTCTGCTCGCCGCCACAATCAGTCTCTTCCTCACCGGCTGCTTCGGCGCAACGCCGTCGCAGCCGTTGTTATTGAATGATCCTCCGTGGCAAAGCGAGGCGGCGGGAGACTACGTTCAACTTTGCTATCAGGCCTATTCCAGAAGTGAGCCGCAGATCGTTCTTGAGCGGATCAACACGAACGAAATCGTTTGGGTGAACTACCTTCAGTACGCAGGTCGGAGGACTTTCGTCCGTAGGATGCCATGGTACACTCCACTGAAGTCGCATTCCTCGGAGTTCGCACCGAATCCAGCTTCAGGCAAGGCTCTCGTCGAACTGCAGCCTCCTTTTGGCGCGTATGTTCCTTTTGGTTCCAACAAGGGGAAGACCATCTTCGATCTCTCGACCCTGATTGGTTCGAATAGGCAGTCCTACCGATTTCTGATTTCTTGGGCTCGGTTGTCCCCCGTTCCTCGCTCCAACGTTTCGGAGAGGGACTTCTGGTGGAAGGCGACGTATGTCACCTGGGGACTTCCGCGAGATATTCTCGATGCACCCATTACGCTCATGCGACGGGATGGCTTCGATGCTTTTGGCGGCCCCCAGAGACTTTGTGGCGACGACACAATGGTGACTTTCGTCGCCTTCGACATCGCGCTTACGATCGCTGTTCCTATCGTCATTGCGGCCACTGTCACACCCCTCTATGTCGGGATTCCTCTGGCGGCTCTTGGGTTTGCCACAGCGACGTGGGCAGCCATCTTCGTAACTTCCTATGTCAAGCAACTCTCCTCAATCTTGTTCCAACGTATCATCAATCCTCTCCAAACCGCCGCATTGCGTGGCGGAGTGGATTCGGAAGATTACTTCCCGAACTGGAAGTTCGGAGTGCATGACCGCAGCGGCCTGGCGATCATCGAAGAGGTCGGTCAGGCCGAGGAGTATTGGGTCATTACCAACATCCAGCGCATCCCATGAATCGATTGGCAGAATGCAATCTGTGAAGAGCCCCTCACGCTACACCGCCGCCCTGTTGATTCTCCTCGCGAGTCTCTTCCTCACCGGCTGCTTCGGCCCAACGCCGTCGCGGCCGTTGTTATTGCACAACCCGCCCTGGCAGCAAATCGACGCCGGGACGGAGACCATTCTGCACTACCAGACTTACTCTGCCGATCGTCCGGAAATCATGCTCGAGCCCATCGGGCCCAGGAAGGAGGCGGGGCGCTTCTCTGCCACTCAATTCCTCGGCGCGGGGAGATCGACTTCACACGAAGACACCGTCCGATATGCAAGACTCGGCAATCGGATGGCTCTGCCTTTCTCGGACGATTACGGCCCGCCTTCCGCCGCATTTCACACGCTGCTGCCGCCTGAACGATCGAACATTCGCCGTGGAGATTTGTGGCAGGGAAACACGATTCTGATTCTCACGGACAACTGGGTACGATCGGAGACATCGCAGATCAGATTCCTCGTCTCCTGGGTCGGCATCCCGACGGATCGCGCAGCGGCGCAGGAAGGCTTGCCGGCAATCACGTATCCACTGTGGGGCTTGCCGCGAGACTTGCTTGATGCGCCCATCACGTTCTTGCGTCGCTGCGGATTCGATCGCCTTCTCGACCCCATCCCGGTTGAAAATCCACGCGTCGCCTACTGGGTCAGCCTCGGCGCCGTCATTGGAATCGCCGCGGCCGGGCCCGCGGCGTTCCTGTTCGCCGTCACGCCTTGGTATATGTTTATGGGAACAACCTTGATGGTGATCTTCCCGAGCAGCGTCGCCGTCGGAGCGGTCGCAGCCTTCATCACGAGGACCGCGCTCGAGTTCGGCTTCCAGAGTTTCATCAATCCGCTCCAGGTCGGCGCATTGCGCGGCGGCGTGGACTCGGAGGACTACTTCCCCAACTGGAAGTTTGGCGTTCGGCGCGAACGCACCCTCCCTTCCGGCGCGGGCGAAATCCGCTGGGTCGTCACGGATATTCGCCGACTGCCATAGCGTCTCCTGCCTGTTTGCCATTCCTCACTTGTGTTTTCTTACGCTTCTGCAGTAATGACTGAGTAGGTGTTTCTCGTGGGAAAATTCTCACCACGAAGGCACGAAGAGCACGAAGAGGATGAGGATTATGGAGGACGTTCCATTGGCAAATGATGAGGCCCGCGGGACAGGGTGGTGGATTCTGGCCGCTATTGCCGGTGTGGCATTCGTCGCTCTGATTCTCGCGCCGGGCTTTCTCAAAGCTCGCGAGTCATCGGCACGCAATTCTTGCCAGGGAAACATGGAAAGAATCGACTCGGCAGTGCAGCAGTACATGTTGGAACTCGGGATAGAAAGCAGGGCGATGCTTGTTGCAATGATCGGCACGGAGCAGAAGGACTGGGAGAAGCACTTGGTGGGGCAGAAGAAGATCATTCGCTACTCGCCCAAGTGCCCGACGGGCAGTGAGTATGTTCTCAACCCTTCCCCAGATGATCCGCCGGTGTCTTGCCGATTCTGGCTGGAGCATCCGCGGGAGACGCGGCATCTGTACGTGTGGCCGCGCACGGGGTCTTAGGAATTCGCAGCCCGCCTTCGCGAAACGCTTCGGCACGCCGGACGAAGGCACGAAGAGCACGAAGGGGATGAGGATTATGGAGGACGACGAGAAACCCGAGAAGCAGAAGGCCGTTTCAGTACGACGGAAGCGGATGATGAGAGGAGTTTGGATCGCTTGCGCCGTGCTGGTCTTGGCTCTGGGCATCGCCCTGATCTTACGAGAGCTTCTCCCTGCGCGCGAGACGCCGCACAGGTCTTCTTGCCAATACAATCAAGCCGTGGTCGATTCGGCCGTTCAGCAGTACATCCTCGAATTCGGCCTGAAGGACCAGGCGGAGTTCGTGGCTCTCTTTGGAACCGAGCAGAAGGATTGGTCGCACGTTCTTGTGGGGCCGGACAAGTACATTCGTTACCCACCCAAATGCCCCACGCACAAATCTTCGTGGATGTTCTGGAAACCTCTGAACGATTACTCGATTGCTCCGACAAACGCTGGCTTCGAGGGGGGAGGACCAGCAAAATGCAATGTCTGCGATCTTCCTTATCCGCAGGCGGACCCGTAAAGGACGAATGGGAAGAGGAAATCGGAGGGCCGGAGGAGAGCATGAGCAATCAACAGACAGATGCGCCAGGCCGCCGGTTATTGCCGGAGTGGTTGCGACATCCCTGGGGATGTTGGGTTCTGCTGATTCTGTACGTCGTTGGAACCATTGCGTGGATGATTCCTGGGGCCTTGAAAGCTAGAGATACCCCCGCTCGGTACTCCTGTCAGGACGTCATGACAAGAATCGACTCGGCGGTGCAGCAGTATATCGAGGAATTCGAACTCGAGGGGCGGGCGCAGTTTGTGGCGATGTTCGGTACGGAGCAGAAGGATTGGTCCCCGGTGCTGGTGGGACCTGATTACGGCCTCCGTCAACCTCCCAGGTGCACGAGTCACGCGGCGCCGCCATTCTGGGAGTTCTGGCAATCAAGAGAAGTGCTGAACGACTACTCGATTGCAGACAAGGCCGATGCGGAATTCCCGGTGATGTGTAATATCTACCCGGAGGACCATCTTTATCCGGTGCCGCGCGACCCGTAGGAATGCCAAAAGGGGGTTGAGGACATGATGCACGACGAGAAACCGGAAAAGCCGGCCGCAGTCTCGGAAGAATATTCGACGCGTCTGAAGCAGGCATTGAAGGTGTTCGCAATTCCTATTGTATTGGCCATGTTAATCCTGTCTGGAAATCCGTTCAGGAAAGCGCCTGAAACTTCAGCACGAAACTCCTGTCCCGAGAAACAGATGAGGATCGCTTCAGCCGTGCAGCAGTATATCGCGGACTACAAGCTGACGGGCCAGGCGCAATTTGTCGCGTTGTTTGGAACGGAACAGAAGGACTGGTCCCCCGTTCTTGTGGGGCCCGACAAATACATTCGCTATCCAGTCAAGTGCCCGAGCCACAAGGACCCGCCATCCTGGCAATTCTGGCGATCAGGAGAAGTGCTGAACGATTACTCGATCTCTCCGACGGACGCTGGCTTCAAGGGAGGAGCACTGGTGAGATGCAGTGTCGAGCCGGAGCGGCATTTGGATCCGAGTGCGCCGAGACCTTAGCAATGCACCATCCGCCTTTGCGAAACGCTTCGGCACGCAGGATGAAGGCACGAAGGGGATGAGGACATGATGCACGACGAGAAACCGGAAAAGCCGGCCGCAGTCTCGGAAGAATATTCGACGCGTCTGAAGCAGGCATTGAAGGTGTTCGCAATTCCTATTGTATTGGCCATGTTAATCCTGTCTGGAAATCCGTTCAGGAAAGCGCCTGAAACTTCAGCACGAAACTCCTGTCCCGAGAAACAGATGAGGATCGCTTCAGCCGTGCAGCAGTATATCGCGGACTACAAGCTGACGGGCCAGGCGCAATTTGTCGCGTTGTTTGGAACGGAACAGAAGGACTGGTCCCCGGTTCTTGTGGGGCCTACGAAGCTTCTTCGCTATCCCCCCAAGTGCCCCGCCCACAAGTCTTCATTGATGTTCTGGCGACCTCTGAACGACTACTCGATCGCTCCAACCGATGCCGGTTTCAAGGGGGGAGTTCCGGTGAGATGTAATGTCGGCAAAGACCGGCATCCGTACCCTGAGGCACCCCCGCCTTATCCAACACCCATTCCGGCTGCGATGTCCGGTGATGTTGGGGAGTAGGAATGCCCCACTCGCCGTCGCGAAATGCTTCGGCACACAGGAATCAAGAAGCGTGAGAGAGGAGACAGTTGTGAGCACTGCAAAGCCCAAGAAGCCGCCCGCTGTCTCTCGGCGGTGGTTGATCAGCGTTGGCCGAATCACAGCCCTCATCGTGCTGGTGGCGTTGCCTCTTGGCGGGTACATGGTCTATCGATACGAAACGCGACCTTTCCACGATACGAATCACGTCAGTCGATGCCAACGTGCCATGGAACGCATCGAATACGGAGTGGAGGACTTTCAGTACAGAAATGGTCTGCCCGACCGTGCGTCGGCGCTGGCAGTCCTGGGGCGCGAGCAGCCTCTGTGGGAACCGATCCTCGCAAATTCCGATCTCCTTTACTATACGCCTCGTTGCCCCAGCATGGGGCGCCGATGGTCGGGCGATCCGGCACGGAATTACACACTGAATGTCACCGGACCACGGGTGGTCTGCAACGCGCGCTTCTGTGGCTGTACACTGTACTGGAACGTCCCGCCGGGCGGCGAAGACTAACGCCGCCGCTCCGCGCACGCCAAGACGTGAGGGACAGGAAGAGGACGAGGAGATGAAGCACGACGAAAAACCGGAAAAGCCCGAAGCCGTCTCGGAGGAGTGGAAGCGAAAGCTGAAGCGAGCTTGGATCTTATGCGGTCTGCTGGTCTTGGTGCTGGCTGTGGGGCTGGGCATCTACTTCGGTTGGCCGCTGCTCTTCAAGGCGCGCGAGACATCGGCCAGGAATCCTTGTCAGGAAAACCAGATGAAGATCGATTCGGCCGTTCAGCAGTACATCCTCGAGTATGGGCTGAATGATCAGGCAGAGTTTGTTGCTTTGTTCGGAACCGAGCAGAAGGACTGGTCGCCTGTCTTGATCGGCGAGAATCGGTTCATCCGTTACGAGCCAAAGTGCCCGGCTCATGAGTCTCCGGCATTTTGGAAGTTCTGGCGATGGGGAGAACCAATCAATGATTACTCGATTGCCAATAATTCTATGGCTGCTTGGCCGGTAAGGTGCAATGTTGGCATGGAGCGGCACCCATATCCCGGAGGAGGCGATGATGATGTCGATCCGACACCGACACCTACTCCCGCGGCAGATGG
The DNA here is from genome assembly GCA_020444065.1 of bacterium. NCBI lineage: Bacteria > bacterium. The sequence goes on from JAHLLQ010000005.1 coordinate 52,141, forward strand.
ATCATAGCAATGCACCTCGCGCCTTCGCGAAACACTTCGGCGCGCCGGACGAAGGCATGAAGGAGACGAAGGGGACGAGGAAATGAAGCACGACGAGAAACCGGAAAAGCCGGAAGTTCTTTCGGAGCGCTGGCTTGTGATGCTGAGGCGCGTTCTCATCCTCGGCGTTGGTGTCGCGGTGTTGCTTGGCATCCTAACCTCGATTGGATTCCGATGTTTACGAATTCGACGTCTTCGAGTCGCTTTTCATGAACAAAGGGCTTAATCACTGTGCAACCAATACAGAGAGAGGAATCCCCCAGATCGCCTGGCACCGCGAGCTGCCGAATCCTCCCGCACTCGGAGATGACTAAGATGAAGAATATACTGCGCAGAATATCAATCTGCCTCTTCTGGTTGCTCTGCAGCATTCCCACACGCGCTAATCCAGATGACGTACTGAGAGACTGTCTCCTAACAGCCGATGAAGCAGCAATCACGACGCTCTCATTGACTGCATCTCAAGTGCTTGCAATGGCGAGCATTGCTAGAGTGTCAGCGAATCCGACTACTGACGTAGGCATTCCGGAAGAGGAGCTTGCAGAGAACTTGGCTGAGTTCGAGTCAGCTCTTGATTCTCTGGCGCTTGGAAGTAACGAGGATCAACTCACCACGGCTACAATGCTTGAGGGCGAGAGCTGGATGGCGAAAATTCTACTGGTTGCCTGGGATCGAAGCGAACGCCCTGAACACTATGAGGAAGTTGTTAACTACCTACAGGCCGATCCGATAGCATTGGGAGGAAGAGTTCTCCCCACATGTCGTTTAGCCGCAATACCGCGAACCGACGAATGGCGCCTCCCTGTCGAGTACGCTCTTCTTCGTCCTTGGCAACCGGGAGAAGGAGTGGCTCGCGCGAGCAGATTCTATGATCGACACAGATTCGATCTCCCAGAGGCTTCTCTGGTCAGTTACTCCCCCAGCTCAGCCTGGGATTCGCGGGCAGTTCCCTGCCTTATTCTCTACGCGAAAAACGCAATGTTGGAGTACTCCGATGGCAGCTTGGAGGGCAGTTCTACTGATGAGAATCTATTCGCGGTACTTGTGCTCCTCGGTGCCATGCCCAGTGAGCTGAATCTGCGGATGCAGGCGATGCTTGTCACCTGCAGCGAAAGAGCAATCTCGTCCTCATTTGCTGACGAGTTTGCAGGATTACTTGTGGGCACAACAAATGAGACTAGTGATTGGGACGAGTTGTATGGCGCAGGCGAGTCTGTCGTGGATTCAGCGAATCTGGAAGGATTTGGCATCCTGAAGTCTCTTCGTCAGGGCACGGACTAGGGAGGGCTTCGAAGACGATGGGCCCGTGAGGTGCAATATCGCGCCTGAACAACATCCGTATCCGCAGGCGGGCATCTGAAGGAGACAAAGAGGACGAGGATATGAAGCACGACGAGAAACCGGAAAAACCCGAAGCCGTCTCGGAGGAGTGGAAGCGGAAGCTGAGAAGGTCATGGACCTTGAGCAGTTGGCTAGCCTTAGTGCTGGCTGTTGGGCTGGGCGTCTACTTCGGATTGCCGCATTTCTTCAGAGCGCGTGAGACATCGGCCAAGAATTGGTGCCAGGAGAATCAAACCAAAATCGATTCAGCAGTGCAGCAGTACATATTGGAGTACAACCTCGCCGATCAGGAGGAATTCGTGGAGCTGTTTGGAACCGAGCTGGAAGATTGGGCGCCAGTCTTGGTCGGACCGGATCTTTATATTCGCTTCACACCGAGGTGCCCAAACTGGAAACCCGATCCATGGTGGAAGCTCTGGTGGAAGAAGAAGCGGCCCCCCAACGACTACTCGATTGCCCCTACAAATGAGGGCTTCGTCGAGAACGGGGCGCCTGTCAGGTGCAACCTGTGCGACCATCCGTATCCGCAGGCGATTCATTAGGGATGCCCCACTCACCATCGCGAAACGTTTAGCCGCGCCAGGCGAAGGCGTGAAGGTCACAAGGCGGATCAATAAGCAACTGAGGACCGGCGTGGGCCGGTCCTCTTTGCGATGTCCTACATTTTTCGCTGCAGTACTCAGCGATCGAAGTCTTTGCCGAAGATGCGTCGCGACAGGTCGGTCTGCAGGATGTTTTCGGGATCGCATTCGTTCTTCAGCGCGATAAATTTCTCGAGGTTGCCCTTTGGCAGGAAACGCGCCGGGGTGCCGGGGCGCATGGTGGCGTCTTTCGCGAAGTAGAATCGCCCGCCGTTGTCGAGCACGACGCGATCCATTTCGTGCGTCAGCTTCCACAGGCGCTGGCGATTGCTGCGTGTGACGCGGAAGTCCATCGCAAGCGAGTAGCCGTCCACGGCGTGGCGAATCAGGAACGGGTCCGTGTCCGGGATGTGTTTCTTGAACACGCCGAGGTACGACGGCATGCCGGCGGCCTTTGACATGCGGATCAACGTTTCGTGCGTGCGCACGGCGTTTTCTTTCGGCACGAAGCTCTGGTACTGGATCAGCCCGCCGGGCTTGTAGGACCACTGCCAGTTCGGCACGTAGTCGAGCAGGAATGCAAACGCCGCATGGGACTGGTAGTAGCGATGTCCGCGCGGCTGCAGAATGCCGGAGTAGAATTTCGCGAAGTTGATCGCGCGCATTCCCAGGTCGTTCACGAACGGCGTGAGGAACAGGTACATCAATGACTTCGGGAAGACGCCCATGATATGCTCGGGCAATTCCTGCGCAGCGACCTGCAGCGACTCGCGCAGGCGCCGAGGATCTTCTTCCACCGTGTAGCCGGCCTGGTGAACGATGCCGCGGCCGAGGCTTCTTCCGCCGGGAAAGCAGTCGACCCAGCCGACGAGGTAGTCCGACTCGTCGACGCGGTCTTCAATCTCGTCGACCATCTCCTGCAGGCTGTACGTGTTGAATGCTTCGACCCACACGTTGCCGGAGCGAACCTTCTTCATCTGCATCACGAAACGCGTGAAGCACCCCAGCATGCCGAAGCCGCCGATGGCCGCGAAGAAGAGCTCGCTGTTCTGCTCTCGGCTGCATGTTTTGTGTTCGCCGTTCGGCAGCAGGATGTCGAACTCGATGATGTGACGGCCCCAGGTGCCGGCCTTGAAATTGTTTTTTCCGTGGATGTTCATTCCGGCGGCGCCGGCGATGGTCGGGTACATCGTGCCGGAAACGATCGGCGGCCACCATCCGTCGGGGATGATGTGCTTCCACAGGTCGCCGATGGCCAGTCCCGGCTCCATTTCCATGCGGCCGGTCTCCGGATTCCAATCGATGATCCGGTTCATTTTGCTGATATCGAGAACGATGCTGTCTTCGCCGATCGAAGCGTCGCCGTAGCTGCGCCCCGCTCCGCGCAAGGCGATCGGTTTGCCCGTGCGGCGAGCCAGCGCGTACACGGCCTCGATCTCCTCCACGGCGCGCGGGAAATGCACCCACGAGAGGGACTCTACGGCCATGCCCCAGCCTTCGACTTTCGCCAAATGCCGCGGGCTTAAACCTTGAGGCTTAACTGCCACGTCCTGCCGTCCTTTCGCCGAATCCTTCCCGGCCTCCAATTGCGCTGCTGCCGTCATCGGTTCAGATTCCGAGCCGTCGGAAGATGAACGATGGCATGTGGATGATCACCCAGGAAACCAGCTTCCAGCGATGCGGCACGTACACGGTGCCGCGGCTGCGATGGGCAGCGTTCACGATCTGTCGCCCCGCTTCGTCCGCGGAAATCATCCACAGCAGATTCCCCATCCCTGCCGTCATCGCGGTATCCACGAAGCCCGGCTTGATCGTCACGACGCGCACGTTGCGGCTGGACAGCCGATTGCGCAGCGCCTCCAGGTAGATCGCCTGGGCGCCCTTTGTCGTGTTGTAGACGGGCTGGCCGCTGCGGCCGCGATCGCCCGCGATCGAACCGACCCCGACGATCGTCCCGGCCTGCAGGCGCGAGAACATGTCCGCCGCCTGGTTCAGCCACGCGATCATGCCGAGGAGGTTGACCTCGACCATCGTGCGGTCCTTCTCGAAGTTGTACTCGTCGATCTCGACCTTGGGCATGGCGCCGGTGGTGTAGACGACCAGCGACAAGCCTCCAAGCTTGTCGACGATCTCGTCAAACAGCCCCGGAACTTCGTCGAAATTGGTCACATCGTGGGGAAAGGCGAAAGCCACCTCGGCGCCGGCGTTCTTGTTGATCTGCCTGGCGATCTTGCCGAGTTCCTCTTCGCGGCGGGCCACCATGGCCACGCGATAGCCGCGGCGAGCCAGGCGCCGGGCCGTGGCCGCTCCCATCCCCGAGGACGCCCCGATCACCAGCGCACACTTCTCACGGAGTTTCACGAAATCCAATTCCTCGCGTTCGATCCAGAATGGTCCCTCCTCCCCAGCAGCGCCAGGGAACCGTCCACAGGAACCAAAGCCCCGCGGATGGGTCAACGCAAGGTTTTCAGTTGGCGGGAGCCCAAACGTACCAGACTTGCGCGCGGCTGGCGAGCTTGATGCGCTCGCCACGGCGGTCGAGCAGAATCCGCTGCTGGTCCGGCACGTCGGAGAACCAGTAGATCGGCTCGATGAAGAGAACGTAGTTTGCCTGGGTCGGATCCACAGTCGCCCAGGACGATGCCGTGACGTTCGGGATTGGGCGGTCGACATAGCCCAGAGCGGGTACGCCGGCGGCGACGTTGACTGGCCAGTGTGTCGCCAGGACGGGCTCGACGCCGCGCTCCTCGGCATCTTCCCAGACCTTGTCCAGCGCCCAGTTCATCTGCTCGACGTATTCCTCGTAACGCAGGTCGTAGGTCGATTCCGAGCAGGACAGGATTGCGGGGCGTTCGATCAGCAGGCGGATCGATTCGGGAAGCCATCGGGTGTGCTCCGGCGTCCAGCGCAGCACGAACAGCGCGCCGGTTGCTACGGCCAGTACCGCCAGCACCCAGCGGACACGCACAAGTGCATAGAGCACCGCGGCCAGGCCGACGATGACTCCCGCCAAGACCGGGAGATTGTACCGGGCAACGGGGCCGCCCAATTGGAAGAACATCCCATTGAAGGCCAGCGCAAGGAAGAGGACGGCCAGCGCCAGGCGGCGATCCTCCGGGCTCGCCAGCAGACGATCCCGGCCGGTGCGTTTGCGGACGATCGCCCAAATCGTGGCCGTCACAGCAAAGATGCCGAGGAACCACTCCAGGTTGATCAGGTATACCAAAGTGCGCCAGGCGGCGGGGAAGGTGGCCAGCCAGTCCTCCAGTTTCCAAATCGGATGGAGCGTATTGCCCGTCGTGTGGTTTACCTGCGCATGCAGATTGCCGCGGACGCCGATGCGGACGGCCAGAAACCCGAGGAAGAACAGCACCGGCGACAGCGCCCATGCCATATCGACCAGGAAGGTCTTGCGGCTGTCCTTCTGCCAGAAGCGGCCGGACGTGAAGAGCAGGGCCGTGGCCGGCCCCAGGACCAGTGCGAAGCCGTAGAGTTTGAACAGCGTCGCGACTCCCCCGACCAGCATGTAAGGCACGCGCCTGCCGCGCGACCACAGCAGGTAACTCCAAAGGATCAGCGCGGACATCGGCAGATCCAGCAGAACGCGGCGCGACTGCGCCCAAACCAGCGGATGCAGGAAGAAGAGGATGGCAACCGCGGCGCTCCAGACCGGAGGAAGGCCAAACCGCCGACCCATCGCAAAGACGGCCAGCAGGAAGATCGCATCGAAGGCGCATATCAGAACGTGCCCCGGCAGGGGGGACGGTCCGCCGAATAGCTTCATCATCAGCGCCATAAGGAAGAAGAACCCGGTCGGATGGCCGACGTCGTAGGTCTTCAGGATCGGGTTGAAGTGGTTGTTCAGAATGTCGATGGCGTGCGGAACAACGTAACCAATCGCGTCCCAGAAGTACGGCGCATTCAGGTTGTCGTATTGAGCAAGGAGGAACGCACCGAATACCAGGAGCCAGGCCAGAAACCACTTCGCTGGCTCGGGGAGATTCCGAATGCGGTCCCAGAATGGGTTCGGCGTGCTTGTTTGGGACGGCAGTGTCTGGTCCATGCGATCCTCGCTCGTCAGGCGAGGATCGTAGCTGGAGGGCACCTCACGGGGTCAAGGCCCGCGGGCGTCAAAGCTCGCGGCTTTCAGCCAGAAGGATTCGCGTGGGGCCGTTCGTGGCTTTGACGGATAGGTCGCGCTCGCAGATCGCCGGGACATACCCGGTCTGACCCCGGGCCAGATCGATCTCCCCATCGGCTGTTCCGAGCTGCACTTTCCCCGCAACACAGACGACGATCAGGCCGCTATCCAGCGTATCCGGCGGGACGGGCAGCGACTGGCCGGCCGGAACGTCCACCATCCGCACGCGGAAGAACTGGTTGTCCGTCAGTGTGATTGGATCGGAGAAGCTGCCCGGGATATCGAGATTGCGGGACTCTTGCGCCGGGCCGTTGAAACCGATGACTTGCAGCGCGTCTTCGACGTGGAGCTCGCGCTTGGGCTCGCGTCCCCAGTCCCACAGCCGGTACGTCGCGTCGCTCGATTGCTGAATTTCGCAGATCAGCGTCCCGGCCAGAATGGCGTGTACCGTTCCGGGCGGAACGAACAGGAAGTCGTTTTCCTCCAACGATCCGCGAGCCACCATCTGCTCGATTCGCCCGTCTTTCGCGCCCGCCCTCAGTTCCTCGGGCGTGATTCCGGGTCGCAGCCCGTGGATCACTTCCGCCCCCGCGGCGCAGGCCATCACGTACCAGCACTCCGTCTTCCCGCGCTCGTTCCGGGACTCCGCAAAGCCGTCGTCCGGGTGTACCTGGATGGACAGATCGCTATCCGCATCGATGAACTTGACCAGCAGGGGATAGCGCTCCGGGGCCACCGTGCGGCCGATCATCTCGCGGGGAAAGCGCCGCAGAACGTCACCGAACAGCTCGCCGGCGAACTCTCCCGTGGCGATCCGGGATCGCCCGTGTGGGTGATCTGAGAGCTCCCAGGACTCACCAATTGGCTCGCTCGTATTCAGAGCCTTGCCCAGTTCAACGGCCAGCCGCTGTCCGCCCCACGGACGGGGAGAAAAGACGGGATCGAGGACGAACGGTGTCGGTGGGAAGAGCGGCATTACGTTTTCCTTTTGCGGCAGGCTGATCAGTCCCGATCGAACGGATTCTCCGGCTTCTCGATGGGTTCGCCGGATTCCTTGATCTCTTTGCTGCGCTCTTTGAACAGCGCATCCAGCTTCGAGAGCTTCTCTTTTTGGGCCTGTTGGGCGGCTTTGAACTTCTCTTCGGCGCGCTGTTGCGTTTCCCGTACCAGTCGGCGGGCATCCTCGAAACGGTCGCCGCTGGTGTCCTCCACCAGCGGTTCCCGGGTCTCAAGGACCTTGCCGGTCTTACGATCGACGACCAGGATGCTCTTGCAGCAGGGGCAGGTCACTTGAAGGGGTTCAGTCATGATTCGGGTTCCTCCGCCAGTGAAGTAAAACGGAGGCTACGCAACTGCCGATCCGGTGTGGAGCAGAAAGTTGCTCCGGATCGATGATGAAATTCCGCCTGCCTCTTCTTGTGCAACCCGCCTTGACGTTGCCCGGCGCCCGTCGGAACCTGTCGCCCGTTGCCGGCCGCCGAAAGGGCCGGTCCGGGAAAGGCCCGTATGTACCTCGAGCATTACGGCTTCGATTTCGAGCCGTTCAACATCACGCCCGACTCGCGTTTCCTCTTTCTGTCGCGCCGGCACAAGGAAGCTATGGCGGCGCTGCTCTACGGCATCGAGCAGCGCAAGGGCTTCATCGCGCTGACCGGCGAGATCGGCTCCGGCAAGACGACGATCTGCCGTGCGCTGCTCCGCGAGCTGGATCGTGAGACGATTAAGCTGGCCCTGATTCTGAACCCGCAGCTCGACGGGCTCGAACTTCTCCAGGCCATCAACGCCGAATTTGGCATCGCGCACGACAGTACATCCAAGCGTAAATTGCTCGATACTCTGAACAAGTTTCTGCTGGAGCAATACGAGGCCGGCCACAACTGCGTGCTGGTCATCGACGAGAGCCAGCAACTGCCGCCCGAATCGCTGGAGCAGGTCCGCCTGATCTCGAACCTCGAGTTGGAAGCGACGAAGCTGATCCAGATCGCTCTCGTCGGCCAGCCCGAACTGGACGAGATTCTGCACCTGCCAGAGCTCGAGCAGCTCAACCAGCGCATCACCGTGCGCTACCACATCGAGCCGCTCGACTTCGACGAGATGTCGGACTACATCGACCATCGCATTAAGGTCGCGAACCCGACAGAGCCGGTGCCGTTTCATAAGAAAGCGCGGCGTGCGATCTTCAACTTCAGCGGCGGCATTCCGCGCAAAGTGAACGTCGTCTGCGACCGCGCCTTGCTCGTCACCTTCGTGGCGCACGACAAAGAAGTGAGCGAAGAGCACGCACTGACGGCGATCCAGGAAGTGCGTGGTAAGCGACTCTCAAAGCGCAAGACGCCCGGCAGCACCACAAATGCTCCGAAGCACCGGGAAGAACTCGACACCGACGAGCCGGATGTTCCCGTCGCAGTCGGTGAGGGAGGCTCGTCCGCACGGTGGATTGCCGTGGCCGTGTTCCTGGGACTGGCTTTGATCGCGAGCGCCATGATCATCAGTGGCAAGAATCGCAACGCCGTCTCGCCGCCCCCAAGCAACGCGGCCGTTGCCGTACCACAGCCCTCGCCCACGCCAGTTCCGACCCTGGTTCCAACACCGATGCCGACGCCCGAGCCCAGCCCGACTCCGAAGCCCACGCCGGCCCCGACGCCTGAGCCTACGGCCTCGCCGACGCCGGAGCCCTCGGCGAGCCCGACGCCGCAGCCTTCTGAGACGCCGACTCCGAAACCTTCGGATACTCCGACGCCGAAGCCTTCTCCCACGCCGTCGGAGACGCCGGAAGCCACACCGGCTCCCACAAAGGCAGCGACGCCTCAACCAACACCAGAACCCACTCCAGCTCCGACTCCGCAACCCACCGAGCTACCGACCCCGCAGCCATCGCCCACGGTAGAGCCTACACCGGTCGTGGAATGGTCTTACGATGGCGCCGGGATCGTTCGCGTGCGCCGCCCGGAGTTCACCTATCCGGCGGCTGTGCTGACGTGGCTGGCCGAGCAGGGACAGACACTTCCTGAGGCGGAACTGGCTCGGTTGCGCGAAACCGATCCTGCGGAGGTTGCGAGTCTGCAACTGACAGAAGGCCGGGCGCCGCTTTACCTGCGCGAAGCCCGATTGCCGGCGCGCCTGGACTTCCTGCCCAATGCGATGCTGCCGGTACTGGTACAGGTGGATCGCCAGGCGCTCGAGTACGGCCCGTGGGCGGTGATGACGGAGCGCGCCAACGGCATGGTCACGCTGAAGGACCCGTTGCGCGGTCAGCTTCAGGTCAGCGAGGCGGAGCTTATCAAGCACCTGGCGGCGATCATGGTTCCGTACGCGGATCCGGAAGGAATCACCGGCTTGCAGCCGATGGACTCCGGCCCGGCGGTTGAGGCGCTGCAGAGGCGACTGACCGCGGTTAGTCAGTACAGCGGCGGCATTACCGGCGTGTTCGATCGCAAGACCGAGGAAGCGCTCGCGACCTATCGCCAGATCAAGGGTTTGCGCGGCGGCCCGGATGTCGACCCCGCCATCGCCCTGGCACTGCTGAAGGACAGCGAATGAGCACGATTCTCGACGCGCTGGAGAAGGCCAACAAGGCCAAGGGCGACAAGAAGCCAGCGAACGGCGGGAGCACGCCTCCCACGCCGCCGCCGGAAGAGCCGCGTCCGCCGCGCCGACCGGACGATGAAGGCCCACAGCGCCGGCACGCCAGCGTCTGGCTGCTGATCCTCCTGCTCGTGATCATTGTGATTCTGTTGCTAGGCGGCCTCTCGATCGCTGTTGCAATGCTCTTTTCGAGGCAGAGCGAAGTGGCAAGAGCAGAGCAGGAACGGCAGCAAGCAGTCCAGATGGTGCAGCCGGCCCCAACGCCCATTGCGACCCCGGTGCCAACGCCAGTTCCGACGCCGCAGCCCACCCCGGAGCCGACGGCCACGCCCCTTCGGACGCCGTCGCCCAGCCCGGAACCGACGGCTACGCCGGAACCCACCGAAACTCCACGCCCGACGGACACGCCCCTGCCGACGCCGCGATTCCAGGACGATCAGGTCGTCACCGACGTGGACCTGGGAGTGCGCATCTCAGGCGTTATGGTCGCGGGGAGCGACTCGGTGGTGCTGATCGACGGCGAAGAAGTCGCGATCGGGCGGAAGCACAAGGGCATTCGTCCCCTGGAAGTTCGGCGCGGTTTGATCGAAGCGGAAGTCGACGATGCCGGCCGGACCGTTCATCTTTATATTCGATACTGATTGTCCACACGTCGCCGATGCACAACTGTAGATACAGTCCCTTAGTACAGTTTATTTCGCTGATCTGACAAATCTTGGACAAAAGGCGGATTGACCCCTCTCCAGCAAGGTGGTCGTCTTCTTGCATGAGGATTGTGGTAGAGTATTCGTCAGGGCTCGCCTTGGCGGAAGCGGTTAGGTACAGGGTAACACATCGACCCAGGAGGGTCCCATGCACGCAAGAATAAGACTCTCGATCCTGTTGGCCCTCGGGGTGAGTATTCTCTCTGGGAACGTGTGGGCCGACGAGATCGTTTTCAAGAGCGGAGAGATCCGCCAGGGCCGCGTGGAAAACGTTCGCGGCGAGCCGAACCGCGTGGCTTACATCAGCGCCTCCGGCCGGCTGGAGATTCCCCGCCAATTGATTGAGGAAATCAAGGACGAGCCGGACGAGGTGGATTACACCATCGTCGGCGATCAGTTCGTCAAGAATCGCAGCTACGAGACGGCCATCAAGATGTACCAGAAGGCTCTCGAAGCGGACCCTGATTATACGATCGCAAAAGACGGCATCGAGAAAGCGCGGAAGCTGATCGGCGAACAGCAGGCGGAAATCCAGCGCCGTGTTGCCGAGGAGAATTCAGGCCTTCTCGGGAAGGCCCGCGATGAGATTAGTCAGGAAAAATTCGCCGAAGCCGAGAGGACCATCGACCAGATCGCTCAGCAGGCAACGCCGCAACAGGCCGCGGCCGTTCAGTTGATCCGTCGCGATTTGTACGTTGCGTGGGGATTGAGCCGCATCGATCGCCTGGATCCGATCGGAGCGGAAGAGTATTTCCAGGAAGCACTGAAGATCGATCCGGACAATGCAACGGCTCGCGAAGGCCTTCTGCGGGTTTGGGAAAACGATCCGTCGAAGCGCGAAGAGGTTCTCGCCGCCTACAAGCTGAAGTTGAAGGACAACCCGGACGATCTGATTCTGCAGCAGAAGGTCGCTGATATTCTGCTCGCGCAGCAGCGCTTTGAAGACGCTATCCCGCACCTGATGAAGCTCGAAGAATCGGGTAAATTCTCGACGTCGCGCTACGATGATCGATTGAAGAACGCGTTCGAGCAGATCGTGATGCGCCAGGTCACCGCCGGCGATCTCGCAGCGGCTGTGAAAACTTACAAGCAGCGCATGGAGGTTTTCCCGGACACGGATCCGATGCCACTGGCATTCCTGGAATACCAGAAGAAGCTGAATGATCTGGCCCCGAACGATTGGGACGGACGCGCGGGTCTGTTGGACGATTTGGAACGCCAGGGACTCAATACGCTGGCTGTCCAGGAAGCGCAGACGATCCTGCGTGGCGATCCCGAGAACGAGACGGCTTTGGCCTTCCTGCGCAAGGATGCCGTCTCGCAGTTGCAAGACATCCGCCAGATGTTCGAGAATGGCGAGTTCTTCACCGCACGCGAGCGCGCGCGCACGTTCATCGAAAATAACCCACGGTTCCCGGAATTGATTCAGCAGGCCAACGACATCTACACGAAGGCCGATATCGAGGCCGAACGTCAGGCTCGCCGGATCAGCGAGCAGGCTCGCGAAATCGCCGAGCGTGGCGATCAGTACCTGTCACAGGCACGTCGCTACGCCGAGCTGATGAAGAATCGCGAGACGACGGAGCGCACGACCGTTTTGAGCTACAAGCAGGAAGCGATCAAGTTCGCTAACCGCGCGATTGAGACCTATCAGACGGCCCTGAAGATCGATCCGTCTCTCGGCCCCATCACCGGCATGGATGTGAACACGAAGCTGGCCGATGCCAGGAGCCTGCTGGGGAATCTGACGCGCGCGCCCTATCAGCGCCCGACGCGCCAGATGCGTCCGTTGGTCTCCGAGCCAGAGGGCTGAGTCGCCGTTGGATATCGAATCAGATGGATGAGCGGGGGCGATTGGTCGCCCCCGCTTTCTTATTCCACGCTCCCTTCCGATTGCCCCACAGTCTGCACAAGACTATCCGGCTTGTGAGGTCGCAATGTCATGAAGCAGCCGTCGGAAATCACAACGCACGTAAGCGCGGTCATCGTATCTTACGATCAACCGGAAGCTCTGCGTCGTTGTGTGGAGTCGTTGCAAGCCCAGGTCATCCCGAGTTGGATGCGCTACTCGATTCAGCCGGAGGTTTACGTCGGGAGTCGATTCGGCTGGTACGACGAGTCGGTGATGATGTTATCGAAGATGCGCGTCGACGATCACCGAATTGAAGGATGGTGGCTGGTAGGGAATGCCGGGCCTGCTGTCGCTCGCAATGTGGCGCTGCGACAGACGACGGCGGACTATCTGCTCTTCATCGATCCCGCCGGATCGATTGAATCTGCCCATGCAGTCGAAGAGATGGCGAAATTCCTGAATGAGAATTCAAGTGTAGCGGCCGTCGCGGGATGGGTTGGCCATGGCGATTCCGGCAGGGCAAGCGCCGGGGCGCTGACGCCCAAGCTCCAACTCCGGGAGTTGGAAGTGGGGGAGGCTCCAGGCTATGTGGCGGGCTGTTTCAGCATGTGGCGTCGTGAAGCCTTACTGTCGATCGGCGGATTCGATCCTCACGTTCGGGACGAGGCCGACACCATCGAGGCCTCTCTTCGCCTGGCCGAAGATTGGGAATTCGCCCTGCTGCCCGACGTCCGAGCCGCACTTGAACGCCCCCTGCGCTATTCCGAGCGCAGCCGAGCATACATTACGCTGAAAACGCGCGGGACGTTCGGGGCCCTTCCCATCCTGTTTCGCGGCGGCGGTCTTCTGGAAGCGGCTGCCTGGCCGTTTCGGGTGGTTGCCCGAACGCTCAATCCGCACCCGACCATGTTGCCGGCGGAGTGTATTCCCCCTTTGGAACATCCCGAAGACCGCTGAATCGGAGCCTGATTCTCAATTGCCAGAATCGACTCTTCGATTGCCCCGAGGGGCAGTGTGCCGGAACGTCCTGGTTTCGGCGCCACCGGCGATCCCGGGACAGCGCCTGTCGATTTTCTTCTCGGAGCGATCCTCAAATGAGCTATGCGCAAACCGCCGCCGCCTTGATGGCTATTCCGACGGCCCCCTACAAAGAGCATTGGATGCTGGAAGAGCTGGACCGTCAGTTGGACCAGATTCCCGGCCTGGAAGTGAAGAAGGACCGATGGGGGAACGTGTTTGCGCGGCTCCGCCGGGGAGAGAATTCCCCCGGCTGCGTGGCCTACGTTGCGCACCTGGATCACCCCGGCTTCGTCGTCCATCGCACGGAGGGCAACACCGTGCACGGCACATTCGAAGGCAACGTCGATACGGACTTCTTCAAGACGCGTCCCGTTCGTCTATTCCGCGACGTTGACGATGCGGGCATTCGCGCGCACGTGACCGAAGTTTCCGAGCGGCGCAAGGAAACGCACAACCGCGCGGTGGTGCTTGAGGCTGAAGAGGATCCGGCCGGCGCAGTGTTGGGCATGTGGGATCTGGAACCATTCACGCTCGACGGCGATCACATTCGCAGCCGCGCAGTGGATGACCTCGGTGGCACGACGCTGATCCTGGAGACGCTTCGCGGCGCCTCGCAGACCGAAGGCGATGTCGACGTGATGGGTGTTTTTACGCGGGCCGAGGAGTGCGGCTTCCGCGGTGCGCTGTTGGTTTGTCAGGACGACTCAGAGAAGGGCGAGTACATTCCACTCGATGCGTGGGTGATTTCCGTCGAGACGAGTTCCGCCCGTCCGACCACGCCGATCGGCGGCGGCGGCATCCTGCGCGTTGGCGATCGCACATCGATCTTCAATCCCGAGATCACTCAGGCGATGAAGGAAATCTCTGAGGAGATGGCGGAGAAGCACGGCCAAAGGCCGCTGGTGCGCGCGCTGATGGACGGCGGCACTTGCGAAGCATCGGCTTTCAATCTGTGGGGCTACACGAGTGGTGGCCTGTGCTTGCCGCTCGGAAACTACCACAATATGAATCGCGAAGCTGGCAAGATCGATCAGGAGTACATCTCGGTCGCGGATGCGGAAGGGTTGACGAACTCGATGGTGCAACTGGCGTTTTCGCGCGGCGGCGAGTCGGCTATGGCGCGCCTGAAGCGTGAGTACGAGGCGCTGGCCGAGGACGCCAAGCCGAAGATGCACAACTGGCCCTGAGCCAACCGTAGGACGACGAACGATCTCTTGAAAACGAATCAGGCCCGATTGCAGGCCTTGGCGAGGGACTGGACGTAAGCGGCGACTTCCTGCTTCACGTCGAGGCCCTCGTCTTGGCACTTGCCGATCAGCTTGATGAGAGCACTGCCCACGACGACGCCGTCGGCATGGGGAGCCAGCGAGCGCACGTCGTCCGGCGTTGCGATGCCGAATCCGACGGCGAGCGGCAGGTTCGCATTGGCTTGCACGCGATCCAGGTAATCCAGAACGCTTTGATCGACGTCGGAGTGCGCGCCCGTGATACCACGGCGCGCGATGCAGTACAGGAATCCGCCGGCATGTTCGGCGATGGCCGCGATGCGTTCGTTCGATGTCGTCGGCGCGATCAGCGGCACAAGGTGAAGCCCCTGGGGCTGGCAGGCTGCGCGAAACTCGGCGGCTTCCTCCGCCGGGAGATCGGCGGCCAGGAACCCATCGGCACCGGCGTCCTTGGCCAGGCGGGAGGACTCCTCGAGTCCGTGAGCGAGGAAGGGGTTGAGTGCTCCGAAGAGCACCACCGGGGTCTGGTGGCTCTTCCGGAACTCACTCAGGAGTTCGAGCGTTCCGGTGAACGACATGCCGCGTTCGAGCGCAATGCTGGAGGCCTTCTGAATCGTCGGGCCGTCTGCAATTGGATCGGAGAACGGGACTCCCAATTCGATCAGGTCCGCGCCAGATTCGGCGAGTACGGGCAGGAGCGCCTTTGTCGTCTCGGCGTCGGGGAATCCGCTGGTCAGGTAAAGGATCAGCGCCGCACGGTTTTCCTCGCGGCATCGGGCAAACAGCTCGTCGATTCGGTTCATCGTTCTCGATTGTCTTTCGGGATGTGGGCAGCGATCAGAGCGCGGCTTCGCCCTGCTCGCCGGTACGGATGCGGATCGCCGACTCGACCGGCAGAACGAAGATTTTGCCGTCGCCGATGGAGCCGGTCTTGGCGGCTTCCATGATCACCTGCAGGATCTCCGTTGCATCCTCGTCCTCGGCAACGACTTCGACGCGCAGCTTTGGTACAAAGTCGACTTGGTACTCTGTGCCGCGGTAGAGTTCGGTGTGGCCCTTCTGGCGGCCATAGCCCTTGACCTCGCTGACCGTCAGGGCGGGGAAGCCCGCTTCCTGCAGCGCCTCTTTGACCTCGGGCAACTTGAACGGCTTGATGATGGCGATGATCAGCTTCATAACTCATCCGGCGGCAAGAATACTCCCGCCCGAGACGAGCGGGAGGAGTTCTTCTCTGGATTTCAGGCCGACCTCGGAGGCCGTTACACGTAGGGGTCGTAATCTCCGGCGTTGCCGTAGGGGCTGCTTTGCGGTTGTTGCTGTTGCCGTGGTTGGGCACGTCTTGGGGCCGCGGGGGCTGCAGCCGGGGCATTATTGGTCGCGAACGGGTCGAATCCCCCGCCGTCACCGCCGAATCCGCCGCCCGCGAATGGATCGTCCGCAATCGGAGCTCCGCCCGCACCAGGATCGGCAAACGGATCGGCGACGCCCGCGCCGGCGGCATTCGCTGCCGCGCCGGCAACTGCTGCCCCTGCTGACGAGCCTGGACCCATCTCGCCTGTGATACGGGCCCACGGATAGACCTCGGTCTGTTCCTTTTCCGTCTGCTTGCGATCCAATGATTGTTCCAGCAGCTTCTTCGCGCCCGCATCGGAGGCGCTCGACGATTCGAGGCGCATGTCATGGATGTCCATGACGAGAGAGAGGCCGTCTTTCAGGCGCTGCTCATCGCGGGCACGCAGGCTGTTCTTGCTCTCGCTGACTTTCTGGGACTCGCGCAGCGCACGCGCGCGCTCCTCGGGGCCGAGGCTGGAGTTTGCCAGCAGACGGCGCAGAGCCGTTTCCGCGTAATCGTAATTCTTCAGGGAATCCTCGCCGTAGGTGATCTCCGCCATGTAGCGAGACCACTTCTCGAGGAGGAACTGCAGTTCAATGTGATTGGGAGCCAGCTCGGCGGCGTGAGCCATGTCGTCCACGGCACCTTGATAGTCGATGCGGTCGGCGCGCTCCATGGCGCGGTTGTAGTACGTCACCGAATCCTCGGGTAGCGCCTGGTATTGCTCCGGCGTGAGGACGGCGCCAAGATCCTGGCCCAGCGACGGAGCCGCGAGGCAAAGCAGGGTGACAATAAAGCAGCCGCTCAGGCAGCGAAGTGTTCTCATCGAACGATCCTCCTTGGACAATCCCAACTAGGATGGAGCCACCGGCGAGGGCAACTCAACCGGATTTCATCATTCCCGCGATGGAAAATTCCACCGCGCAAACCCGACACACCGTTAGACAATCGGCCCGAGACAGAAGTTCCGCGATTACTCGGCTCCCACATGGCCATGGGTCATTGTGACACGTCTTTGGGGGGCGACTACCGCCGAGAAGACCAAAAACACCGCGAATCCCGCCGATTGCACGCAAAATCGTCGAAGCAGCCCGCACTTGGCGGCTCGGTATATTTTTTGAATTCCGGGCCGTCTCGGATAATCCTCTCGTTGGCCACAGGACGTCTATTGCGGGGGAATTCCGACTACCGTCCAGAAACAGATTGCCACCCCTGGGCTCGCGGCCGGTGCTTGCGGGATGCCAGGGCGGGCCGCCGGCCGGCGAGAAGACAGATAAGTACCAGAGTTCATGTAAGGAGTAACATCCATGGCAGCGATGGTGGAGTTAAAGGAACTCCGCAAGCGTTTCGGTCCCATCACGGCTGTCGATGGCGTCTCGTTCCAGGTGGACAAGGGCGAAGTCCTTGGTTTCCTGGGCCCCAACGGCGCCGGCAAATCGACAACGATGAAGATGCTGACCTGTTTCCTGGCACCGACGTCGGGAACCGCTTCCGTTTGTGGATTCGACATTCTCGAGAAGCCGACCCAGGTGCGTTCCCGGATCGGTTATCTCCCCGAGGGCGCTCCGGCTTACCCGGATATGACCCCGACCAGCTTCCTGAACTTCATCGCGGAGATCCGCGGCCTGAAGGGGAGCTCAAAGAAGAAGGCCATCGACAGGGTTTGGGAGCTCGTGGACCTGAAGGGCGTCATGCACCAGCCGATCGAGACGCTTTCGAAGGGCTACAAGCGCCGCGTCGGATTGGCACAGGCCATCCTGGCGGATCCGGATGTTCTGATTCTCGACGAGCCCACCGACGGTCTCGATCCGAATCAGAAGCACGAAGTCCGCACCCTCATTAAGGAAATGTCGAAGGACAAGGTCATTATCCTGTCCACGCATATCCTGGAGGAAGTCGAGGCCGTCTGCAGCCGGGCAATCATCATTGCCAAGGGCCGATCGATTTTCGACGGCACGCCTGCAGAGCTGGAGCGGCGCTCCCGCTACCACAATGCCGTGTCGTTGACGATCGAGAAGGGAACGGCTCCCGAAGCAAAGGGGAAGCTCTCGGCGCTCGACAATGTCGACAAGGTCGAGGAGCGGGGCTCCGGCGAAAACGGCACCGTCAGCTTCATGGTTTTCCCGAAGAAGGGAAAGGCGATCCTCGCCGAAATCTCCGCGTTCGCGCTCAAGAATGGCTGGCAACTCGATGAGTTGCATTCGGAAGTTGGCCGACTGGACGAGGTGTTCCGTCAGTTGACTCTCGGGGGCTCGAAGAAGGAGGACCGGAAATGAGTAACATTTGGACGATCTTCAAACGCGAGCTGCGGGGATACTTCGTTACCCCGCTCGCCTACGTCTTCATCGTCATCTTCCTTTTCCTGACGGGTATCTTCACCTTCTACATGGGCAGCTTTTTCCAGCGGGGTCAGGCGGACCTGCAGTCGTTCTTCTCTTTCCATCCCTGGCTCTACCTTTTCCTGATCCCGGCGATCTCCATGCGCCTGTGGGCGGAGGAAAGGAAGCAGGGGACGATCGAGCTGTTGCTGACGCTCCCGGTTTCCATGACTCAGGCCGTGATTGGGAAGTTCCTTTCCGCCTGGATATTCACGGGGATTGCGCTCGTGCTGACCTTCCCAATGTGGATCACGGTGAATTATCTGGGTAACCCAGACAACGGTGTGATCGTAGCAAGTTACATCGGCAGCTTCATCATGGCCGGTGCTTACCTGGCGATCGGCACATGCATCTCCGCGATGACCAAGAATCAGGTGATCGCATTCGTGATCACCGTCGTGACATGCTTGCTGTTCGTGCTGGCCGGCTTCCCGGTCGTGCTGAACTTCTTCCAGGGCTGGGCCCCGGAATACCTGGTCGATGCGATCAGCTCGTTCAGCTTCCTGACGCACTTCAGCTCGATTACGAAGGGTGTGATCGATGTGCGCGACATTATCTACTTCGTGTCGTTGATCGGCTGCTGGCTGTTCGCCAGTGCCATCATCGTCGACATGAAAAAAGGCCAATAAGGGGGAGTATCGAACATGCAAAAAGGACGACTCCTTTCCTGGATCGGTCTCGTTGGTGCGGTGGTTCTTCTGCTGGCGATCAACATTCTCAGCACGGTGACCTTCCGCCAGTACCGTCTCGACTTGACCGAAGATAAACTCTACACTCTTTCCGACGGAACGCGCAATATCATCAATTCCGTAGAAGAGCCCATCCATCTGACCTTGTACTATTCGAAGGGTCTTGCGAGCGGTGCGCCGTCGCTGCGTTCACACGCCCAGCGCGTGCAGGAAATGCTCGAGGAATTCAGCGATCGGGCCGGCGACAAGATCACGCTCGAGGTGGTCGATCCCGCGCCCTTCTCGGAGGAAGAAGATGAGGCCGTTCTCAACGGCTTGCAGGGCGTTCCGATGACGCAGGCGGGCGACAACTTCTTCTTGGGTCTGGTAGGTCGAAATGCGATCGACCAGGTACAGACGATTCCGTTCTTCGATCCGCAGAAGGATCAATTCCTGGAGTATGATGTTGCCGAGTTGGTCTATAACCTGTCGCACCCGGAGCGAAAGGTCTTGGGCGTGATGAGTTCGCTGCCTTTCCTGGGCAACGTAGATGCCTTCGATGTTCTGAAGTCCGAGGCCGAGCGGGAACCGCCCTGGATTATGGCGACTCAACTGCAGCAACTGTTCGACGTCCGAAAGGTGGAAACCACGGCGACCGAAATCGACGACGATATCGATGTGCTGATGGTCATCCATCCAAAGGACCTGAGCGATCAGACGTTGTATGCGATCGATCAGTTTGTGCTGAACGGTGGGCGAGCGATGGTGTTCATCGACGAGCTTTCCGAAATGGATCGCCCGCCATTCGACGAGAACAATCCGTACAACTCGCTTTGGGCGAACAGGACCTCGGACCTGGAACCCTTGCTTTCTACGTGGGGGCTTAGCATGGAGGAAGAGGTTGTTGCTTCCGACATGAAGGGTGCCATGCGCATCCCAACCCGCGACGAATCGGGACGCCAACAAGTGGTGCAGTACCTGCCGTGGTTTGTCTCCACGAAAGACACCATGAATGACAAGGACGTCATCACGGCGGGTCTCGAGAGTGTGATGGTCGCCTCGGCAGGTATCCTTCACAAGATCGACAACACCGATTTGGATATCACGCCGCTGATGACGACGAGTGAGGAGTCCTGGCGGGTTCCGATGAACCTGGTGCAATTCGGTCCGCAGCCTCAGAATATCCTCGATGAGTTCAAAGCGTCCGGGGAGAAGTTCATGATCGCCGCTCGCGTCAGTGGAATCGCGAAATCCGCATACCCGGACGGACCGCCGACAGAGGAGGGCGCAGAACCGACCGAAGAGCAGATGCAGAAGCATGTGCAGAAATCGGACAAGCCTATCAACGTGCTCGTCGTTTCGGATTCCGACATCCTCGCGGACGATTTCTGGGTCCAGAAGCAGAACATGTTTGGTCGCCAGGTGATCATTCCGATGGCCGAGAATTTCTCGTTTGTCGCGAATGCGGCCGAGAACTTCTCGGGTAATAGCGACCTGATCAGCGTGCGTTCGCGTGGCGGCTTCATGCGGCCCTTTGAGCGCGTACAGGAACTGGCGAAGAATGCGGAGTCCAAGTACCGCGAGCAGGTTACGGAACTCGAGAGCAAGCTGAAGGAGACCGAAGACCGCATCAGCGAGATGCAAACCCAGAAGGAAGATGCACAATCGCTGGTCTTGAGTCCCGAGCAGCAGGCGGAAATCGAGAAGTTCCGCGAAGAGCGTGTTCGCATCCGCAAGGAGCTGCGCAAGGTTCAGGCGGAATTGCGCGAAGACATCGAAGCGCTGAACACTCGACTGAAGTTCATCAACATTGGCCTGATCCCCCTGGTGGTTGCCCTCATCGCCGTCGTACTCGGCCTGATCCGAATCAACAGGAGGAGAGTGTGACATGAACAAGAAAGCTATCGGAGTCATCATCGCCATCGCTGCCGTGCTGGCCGTTGCAGCCGTCCTTGCCTTCAACCAGCACCGTGCGTCTCTGGAAGATACCACAGAGTTGCCCGTGTTGTTCGAAGGGATCGTCGATCAGTTGGACGACGTGCAGACGATCGAGATCCAGGACAATGCCGAGACAGTTACGCTCGAGCAGAAGGATGGTAAGTGGGGCGTCGTCAACAAGGGCAACTACACGGCAAGCGATTCGGCACTTCGTCTCCTCTTCGTCGGTCTTGGCGACATGGAAGTCCTGGAGAAGAAGACCAGTAATCCGGATTGGTACGATCGTCTCGGCGTGCAGGATCCAACTGAGGACGATGCCGAATCCGTGAAGGTGACGATGAAGTCTGGCGATGGGTCGACGATTGCCAGTCTGATCGTCGGGAAGCCTCAGCCCGGGGGCGCGCGCGATCGCCTTTACGTTCGCAAACCCGACGACAAGCAATCCTGGCTCGTCCGCAGCCCACTGAAGGCTCCGGGCGGAGTCGACAGTTGGTTGGAGAAGACGATCCTCGACGTGAACAAGGACGATGTCGAATCGGTGACATTGACCGATGAATTCGGCGAGACTGTCGAGCTTGTGCGCAAAGATGGGCATGGCAGCGATTGGGAAATCGCGAACCTGCCGGAGGGCTACGATGCAAATCCGGTGAATGTACTACAGGGACCTGCCGCGTCGCTGGGTGCACTGAAGTTCACCGATGTCGTGCCCGCTTCAGAGATTCCGGATGATGCAACCTCGGAGACAACCATGGTCGCCGAGACGTTCGATGGCGAACGTCTTGTGGCGCACACGTACTATGTCGAAGGGACGCCCCCTCTGTATTACATGACGATCGAGGCCTCCTACGATCCGTCGCTGCGTCCAAAGGATAAGGCTGACGAGGAGAACGCCGACGAGACGAAGGACGAGAATGCATTCAAGCCTCGTCCCGCCGGTGAAGTTCAAAACGAGGTCGAAGAACTGCAGCAGCGTTTCGAGGGCTGGGCCTACCAGGTCCCATCCTGGAAGGCGCAGAATATGCGCAAGAAGCTGAGCGATCTGGCCACGCGTTCTGAGAAAGTGACAGCGAGCCACATTCTCATTTCTTACGAAGGCGCCTCGCGTAGCAGTCAAACACGTACGCGAGACGAAGCACGTGCGAAGGCCGAAGAAATCCTGGCGCGCGTGCAGGAGAATCCCGACGACTTCGCCGAAATCGCGATGGAAGAATCCGACGGGCCAAGCGCTCCGAAGGGTGGTGATCTGGGCGAGTTCGGCCGTGGCCGGATGGCCCCGCCGTTCGAGGCCGCCGCGTTTGCATTGAAGCCGGGCGAAATCTCCGGAATCGTCGAGACGGAATTTGGCTTCCACATCATCAAGAGAACGAAATAAGCGAAGATCATCAAAACCTCCTCTCCTTGCCGGCCCGCGCTCATGCGGGCCGGTTTCTTTGTGAGAGGCCATTCCTCCCTTGCGCCACGCGAGAGCCGCGGCGATTCGTTGCTGCAGAGCTAAAGGAGCCCGAATGACGCGTACGATCGCCATCACTGGAGCCACCGGATTGCTGGGTTCGCACCTGGCAGCAGCTTTCGCTGAGCGTGGCTGGAACGTGCGTGCAGGCGTTCGCCGGCCTCAGACTTATGCGCCCCCAGGAGACGGCGTTTCACCATTTCAGTGCGAGCTTCCGGGCGGGATCGATCCCACCGGCCTGGAAGGCGTCGACGTGCTCCTGCACGCGGCGTACGACACCAAGTTCCGCTCGAAGAAGCAGGCCGTACGTGTGAACTACAACGGCACGCGCGAACTTCTGCGCCTCGCCGACGAAGCGGAGATACCCCGACGCGTCTTCATATCGTCATGCTCCGCGCATCCGCTCGCGCTGAGCTTTTATGGTCGCAGCAAGCTTGCTTTGGAGAAGGAGTTTCGTCGGGACGGCGACTTGATCCTCCGCCCGGGGTTGATTGTCGCCAGTGGGGGACTGTTCGGGCGTATGGCGGACACCGTGCGCAAGAGCCGCATCGTTCCGCTCTTCGATGGTGGAAAGCAAGTCGTGCAGACTATTCACATCGACGATGTCTGCGAAGCAATCGTCCGCGCCGTCGAACGCGACGAGACCGGTCGATTTGTTCTGGCAGAGACCGACGGAATCTCAATGCGCGAGCTGATGCGATTGATGGCAGAGGCGCAGGATCACCGGCCGCTTTTTGTCTCCGTCCCCAGTTTACCCGTTCTAGCTTGTCTGAAGATTGCAGAGATGTTCCGCATTCCATTGCCCGTCTCGTCGGAGAATCTTCTCGGCCTGCGCTCGATGGTTCACCAGGACGCACGACCAAGCCTCGATCGTCTCGGCGTATCCATTCGTCCTGCTCGGGAATCGATTCGCGATATCTTGAGTCGTTAAGCCTGCAGAAACTCCGCCGCCGCTTTCCGCGGAGTTGCCGCGCCGTAGAGACTTCCAATCGCCGCAATACCCACGCAGCCGGCTTGCAAGCATTCGACTGTGTCGCAAGCCCGCAAACCGCCCAGCGCAACAACAGGGAGGGACGTCCCTTTCGCGAGTCGTGCCAATCCCTCGAATCCCAGGGGAGGCAGGCGCGATTCTTTCGATCGCGGCGGATGGATCGGCGAAACGAATGCGTAGTCCGCGTCGCCGCTCTCGGCGGCTGCCAGGTCGTCTTTGTTGTGCGCAGAGACGCCGATTAGGAACGGCGGGGGAGCGATGGATTTCGCTCGTTCAAGCGGCACCGACTGCCAACCCAAATGAACACCATCGGCGCCGGCGGCGAGTGCAACTTCGAGTGATTGGCTCACGAGGAACAACGCGCCCGCCGGGCGACAGACATCGCGCACGCGGCACGCCAATTCGTACAACTCACGCGGTGGCAGATCCTTCTCGCGAAGCAGGATCGCCGTCGCTCCGCCGGCAACCAACTCCGCCGCGATCGTCGCCGGATCGTCCTGCCGCAGCAGGCGATTCGTAATCGCCACCAATCGCAGGCGATCCGCGATCACCGCATCTCTCCCGTATCGAGAAGAATCGACATCGCGGCTGTCACACGCCGATCGATGAAGCGCATCGGATCGCCACGCAGGTCGAGAACGTACTGGTCCGTGATTGTCAGTTTGCGATCGTACTTCCCGAAGACGGTTCCGTCGGGAAACTCGAAGTTGAAGTTCGTTCGCAGCGCTCCCCAAAGCGGCCCGAGTCGACGCCGGAGCAAGGCCAGCCAGAGCGAATCCTCGCGCACGCGCATGATTCTCTGGCCATCCGGCGTTTCGATAAGCCACTCGCGCCGGAGGATGCTCTTGAACGTATTGCGCCGGAAAGTGGCAACCTCGTTACCCATGCAATCGTACAGCGAGTACCGCCGCCAGAAGCCGAGCTTATTGTCCTGCGTGATTGTCAGGATGCGCCAGGATTGCGATTCGCCGGTGAAGACCTCGATGTCGCGATAGGGCGCCATCAGCACCTGCGCCACCGCCAGAATGAAGTTCGTGACGATCAGAATTCCGATCGCAATGGCCGGATTCGTCCCGTGCATGATCATGCGGAAGACATAGAAGAGAATCGCGAGCCGAACGATTCCGACCGCGAGGTTGAGAGCTATATTGATGGCCAGTCGCGGCGGCCGCACGACAAAGAAGCGCGGCTGATTCCACTCGTCCGTCACGTAGTACTTCTGAGCGATCGCCAGGACTTTCTGGCGGATGTGCAGGACATCGTAGCTGAAGATCTGTTGCAGCGCCTGAAGCCAGTAGAGGTCTTCCGGCCGCCATTGCGGGAATTGTGGCTCGTTTTGCTGGTCGGTCATTTTCGGTCTTCCAGGGCGCGGCGATAGAGCGCGTCCGTATCATCGATCAGGGCGTCGAGGCTGAAGCGCAGACCGCGTTTGCGGCAAGCACCCGCGCGCCGCACGAGCGCCTCGCGTCCGGACATCGCTTCGGCCAATTGCGCAACCAACTGCTCGTGGCTGCCGGCCTCATGAATCCAACCGACGGCGGGCGAATCGATCGCTTCCGCGTTGCCGCCAACATCTGCTGCAACAACCGGCTTGCCGCACGCCAGCGCCTCGACGACGGCGTTCGAGAAGCCTTCCTTCGAACTGGAAAGCAGCACGACATCCGCGGCGTTGTAGAGCTCCGGCATATCGTCTCGCGCCCCGAGAAGTCGGAAGCAATCTCCGAGCCCTTCTGCAGGGATGGCCTCGCGCAGGCGATCTTGCATTGGCCCTTTCCCGGCCCAGAACAGCAGCGGATCGGTTCCAACCTTCGCGCGCGCTTCCTTGAAGGCCTGCACCACACCGATCGGGTTCTTGTTGCCGTGAATTCGTGCGGGAACAAGAACCACCAGGCGATCTTTATCAACCCCCAGGGCTTCGCGACCATGGCGACGAAGTTCGGCATCGGGGCGGAATCGTTCCGTATCCGATCCATTGTAGAGAATCGGTGCGCGTTCCGGCGCGATATTGAGTGTCTGCACCACATCGCGTTGCACCGCGCCGGAGACGCAGATTACTCCCGTGCGCCAACGCGTCAGGAAGCGATCCATGCTGCGCTGGCGAGCGCTCTCCCACGTATCGACGTTATGGACCTGCGCGAAGTTCACAGGCACCTTAGCCAGTCGCGCCGCAATGGTTCCGGGCACATTCGAGCGATACATGTGCGTGTGGACGATAGAAGCATTGTGCTGGCGCATGTACGCCGCGAGTTTCCGCAATCCCGCGGGATCGAGTCGCGTGCGCAGCTTAACCAGGTCGACCGGGATACCCGCATCCTGAAGTTCCGGAGCAAGGGCGCCCAGTTCGCGCACGCAGACAAGGCGCACATTATAGCCCCGATCGCGTAGCCGCGGAAGAACGGAAACGAGTCGGCGCTCGATGCCGCCGATCGGCAACCAAGTAATGATGCGAACGAGCGTCGGATTCGTCACTCTTGATCATCCCAGACGAGTAGATTTGATTCGGTGTCGGCGGCGGTCGCGAAGGCCGACAAGCCCTCGAACACGCCAACTACGCTGTTCGCGTCCGGATCGAGCTCCGCGTACGGCGCGCCGATGATCGTGCAGACTTCATCCAGCGTGTAACTTCCCATAATCGGAATCGAGAGCCGCGCGTTGTCGTAATCGTCCATCCTGATCCAGGACAGACGCACAGGCCATTCTTCGAGTTCAGCGGTCGCCGGCCAGTCCTTCAGCGAAGGTGCCATCTCAGAGCGCAGACGCTCCGGCAGCAGATTCCATGGTCCGTCGTATACCAGGTACGCTTCGCCCGGGGCGAGGATTCGCGCCTGCGGATCCGATCCGCCGGTGCGATCCGGCTTCAGCGTTCCCAGGACTTCCTTCACCGTCGTCATCTGCTCCGTGTCGTCCGAGATCAGAACACGGCGTGTGTCGAATTCCACGTGCAGATTCTCGCGTTCCAGGTTCTGGACCAGTCGCTCGAGGTAATTCTGAAAAACGCGTTGGGGCTTTCGAACTGGTGCGACAAGCACCCAGTGTGAGCCTTTGGGAGATTCGAACACCAGGATCGTACCGACCGGGTGCAGGAGAGCCGACAGTCTTTGCAGATCTTCTTCGGGAGCTGGTTCATTGAGCTCTTCTGTGAAGAAGTCCCGCAAGGCCTCCGGCAGCGGACGGTGGCGGAAATACCAGACCCCGTCGGCGCTGGACTTTTCCGCCAACTCCGGCAGGTTATCCGGTGGAAACTCTCGGAGCATCTGATTGGCGATGAAGACCATCACCAGCAGAGAGACGACGAGGAAGAGCCCAAACAACGAGAGGAAGACGCGACGCCGCATCTTGGCGCGCTGCTCCATCAAGTCTGTTCGGTCCTTGGTTAGTCTCATCGAGTGCGTTTCCCTGGGTCGCGATTCTTCCTGACACGACTTCCAGGGGGCGGCCACGGAAAAGTTGGGGCGATGGCTTCCCTTCGCGGCCTTCGTTCCGCATAGAAAAACCCCCACGGTGCGAGACCGTGGGGGCGTTTTCTTGGTGCCGGGGGGCAGACTCGAACTGCCGACCTAGGGGTTATGAGTCCCTCGCTCTAACCACCTGAGCTACCCCGGCAGAGCGCAAAAGCGAGCCCTCGAATTGGTGAGGGCTCGCGACTCGAAAACTTGGTAGCGGGGGCCGGATTCGAACCGACGACCTTTGGGTTATGAGCCCAACGAGCTACCAGCTGCTCCACCCCGCGTCAAATATGTGCTGCCCGGGGCGCGAGCCTCTCGCCCTGAGCGGAGGGAAGCCTATGCAGCACCCCTCCCCGTGTCAAGCCCCCTATGGACCTTTTTTTCCAGGCTCTACGGGGCCTCAGGAGACCTCCACCAGGACCTTGCCCATCGGGCCTTTGTTCAGGTGATCGAAGGCGGCCGGAAGGTCCTCGAAGGGGAAGACCCGATCGATCAGAGGCTTCTTCCCGATGCGCGCCAGGGCCTCTTGAATCTCGCCCCAGGCCTTGTGAGCCTCCTCCGTCGTGTAGTCCGAAACCGCCACCCCGCCGATGCGGACGCGCTTGAATAGAAGCTTGGCGGTATTGAACTTGGGGACTGGGCCACCAAGCATCCCGATCACCGAAATGCACCCGCCATAGCCCATCGTATCGACCACCTGGTTGAACAGCTCGCCGCCGACATTGTCCACGACACGGGCGATCCGAGCCGAGCCGGTCGCCTCGCGGACGTACTTCACGACATCGACCTCGCCCAATAGCAGCACGTCGTCCACGCCGTTGGCTCTCAACTCATCGACCTTGGCGGGATTCCGTGTCGTGCCCAGCACCCGACAGCCCCAGGCCTTTGCCAGATGCGTCGCGGCTCCGCCGACGCCTCCGGAGGCGCCGGTGATCAGGACGTTCGAGCCCTCCGGCAGCGGCCCCCATTGCAGCAGCGCCATGTGCGCCGTCTGGTAAACGAGCGCGGCGGCCGCCGCTTCGCGCGCCACCCAGCCGTCCGGCACCAGTGCCAGACGGTCCGCCGGGACGGTCACGTATTCTGCGAAGGTGCCCCATTCTGTCACACCGGCATCGCCCCGCAGGAGCATCACGTCCTGACCAGGCTGGAAATTCTCGACGTTCGGGCCGACGGCCTCAACCGTCCCAGAACCGTCGCGCCCCAGGATGTGCGGGAACTCCGGCCGAACGGGATAGAGCTTCTTGCTCAGGAAATGATCCGCCGGGTTCAGGGCTGCATAGCGCAGGCGAACCAGCACTTCGCCCTCTGCCGGAACGGGTTGATCGACATCAGAGCGCAGCTCCAGCCCATGGATTCCTTTATAGTCATGCATCAGCCATGCTTTCATCAGCGACTCCTCTCGATTGGCGGTTGTGGACGGCGCGAACGGCGCGGGACGCACTTCGGCCGAGCGTCCAACTAACGGTTGTCACGGCGGCAGCCGATTTGCTTCATTCGGGGGCCGCGGGGGCAGCCCCCCGCGAGCTCTCGCCGCGATGGAGCACCATGGCACGCCGCAAGACTCGATCCTCCCGTTCCACTTCCTCGCGCCCCGACCAGGGCGGCGTCAAGCCGACGGGCTCCGCCACAAAGGCAGTCCCCGTGCGCCGTCAGGCGCGTGGATTCCACCTGTCGAGCAAGACCTGGATCATTATCTACGTCCTGGTCTTCCTCGTCGTCGAGTCCGTGATCGTCTTTGCCTTCGTCGGCTCCGGCGGAGACAGCCGCGTCCGGCGCCAGATCCTGCTGGAGGCCGCCGAACTGCGGGACAACGGCGAGTACAAGGAAGCTGTTGAATTGCTGGAGGACTTCGGCAAGCGCTGGCCGGGCGCTTGGAAGACGCACAATTTCAACCAGCGCATGGGCGAATACTACTACGATGCCGGCGATTATGCTCTGTCCGCCGCCTCGCTGAAGCGCGCCGTCGACCTGGACGGAACGATCTGGGATACGCGGGCCCTGGCCGGGCGGTCGCTCTGGAAACTGGACCAGCGCGAGGAGGCCGTGAAGTACTTTCAGGACGAGCTGCAAAAGGCCAATAAGAACAGCGATATTGCCCACTATTACCTGGGGCAGTGGGCGCTTGCAAACGACCAACCTGTCGCGGCATTCGAGCACTTCCAGGCCATTCAGGACCCGACCCCGTGGGAGAAGGAATTGAAGGATGTGACCGCGAAGTACCACGAGGAGGTGCTGGAGCCCGCCCGTAAGGAGGCCGAGGCTCGCGCCGCCGAATTGCTTCCATGACAGACACACCGACTCTCAATAACACGACTCGGCCTGCGGGGACTGTGGCCCGCCTGGGTTTGCAGGTGCTGGACTGGACTCTTCTCGCGTTGATGCTGGTTGCAGTAGCAGCGATCGCGGATGTCTTGGTGAAGTCCTTTCCGCTGGTCACGGGTTTTTTCCACGGATCGGCCGCAGGCACCCAGTCTGAACCGAGCAGCCTGAAGAGCGACTTGATTACCCTTGGCCGGGCAGCAGTCCGAGCGAGTATCCCCATCGCTATCTGCGCTGTCGGACTGCTGATTCGGCGCCGCTCGGGACTGCCTGCACGTGCAGGCGGACTACTCCTCGACTTGATTCTCTTGCTCCTGATCCTGGCTGCCGGCGTGGCGCTGCTTGACGTGCTTCTCAAGGTCGTCGTCCTTGTGGTCGGCTACTTCCAGCACCCGCCGCAGGAATTGATCGATCGCGGTATCGTGGAGTGGGATCCGAATCGACATCGGAGCGACTGGATTGGCCTGGGACTAACTATCATCGCGGCGATCCTGTTCCTGGGTGTGTACCTGGTTGGGCTCAAGGTTCGGCGCAGGGCGCTGGCGAAGATGCTCGATTCCTCCTTTGAGAGCTTCGTCAGTCGACGGTACCTGATTTCACGTCAGGGCGGCGCGTTAGTCAATCTGGTCACAATCGTCTCGGTGCTTGGCGTGGCCGTCGGTGTGATGGCGTTGATCGTCGTCATCTCCGTCATGAATGGATTCGACCAGACGCTCGTGAAGCGCATGATGGGTGTCTTTGCGCATGTGGAGGTGTGGCCCTATCCGTATGCGCAGGAAGACGATCGCTACTTCAACATGGCGCAATACAATGAGATCGAGAAGGCCGCACTCAGCATCGAAGGCGTCGATGGCGTGGCGCCGATGATGAGCCTGCAGACCTTCTTTCAGGCGAACACTGGCATCAGTGAGAACAAGGTCGGCGCGATGTTGCGCGGCCTGGATGTTGAGAAGGAACAGCACGTCACGCGCCTGACGGATGAGGATACGATCATCTCCGGGACAAACGATCCCGGCTTGCGCGAGATCGTGATCGGCAGCGAGCTGGCGCGAAAGCTCCAGGTCAGTGTCGGCGACAAGGTCTACGCGCTCGGCAAGGTCATTACAACCGCGCGCGGACCTACACCGAAGATCTCGGGACTGAAAGTCGTCGGGGTCTTCAAGAGTGGTTTGTACGACGTCGACTCGAACTTCGCTTACACGTCGCTGGAGACGGCGCAGGCGCTGTCGTTGCACGACGGGAAGATTTCTTCGATCCACATCGCCGTTGACGATCCGGACCACAGCCGCCAGATCGCCCGCGAGATTGCGCAGCGGCTGCCACCGCAGTATTACGTGCGCACATGGCAGGACATCAATCCGGAGTTCTTTGCAGCGCTTTGGATTGAGAAGGTGGCGATGTTCATCATTCTGCTGCTGATCGTGCTCGTCGCGTCCTTTAACATCATCGGAACGCTGATTATGGTCGTGACGCAAAAGACCCGAGAGATCGGCATTCTAAAAAGCATGGGTGCTACCAATACGATGATCCTGCGCATCTTCCTGATGCACGGGACGCTGATTGGTCTTGTTGGAACTTCGCTTGGAACCGCCTGTGGTTTGTGGCTGTGCCGGTTCGTGGAGTACGACATCCAGTTGATCTTCAACATGCCGGCCGCGGTTTATGGAATGGATCGTCTGCCGGTAGTAATCCAGCCAGGCATTATCTTGTTCCTGGCGCTGTGTTCGCTGGCGATTTGTATGGTGGCCGGCATTATCCCGGCGTTCCGCGCTTCGCGGATGAATCCGGTGGAAGCCTTGCGCTACGATTGACGCCAAACGCGTCTGAAACTCCCTGGAGGTCGTGAGTCATGCGGTTATGTACCGTTTCCGTCGATGGGTTGGATCCATTCTTTGGCATCGAACTGAAGGGCCGTGTTCTGCGAATTGCTGCTGCTGCGGAGGCGTTCAAGCTTCGCCCTTCACAACGTGCGGCGTTGGCCGACATGACGAGTTACTTGCACGCGGTACCGGGTTCGGAGCGAACGTTGCGCAGTTTGCTGAAGAAGATCGCGGATGAGCCGAAGAACATCGCCGGCAAGGCCGAAGACGGATTCGCGTTTCTCTTCGATCGGTCCGGTCTGACCTATCATCCTCCCGTTCCATCGCCGCAGAAGGTGCTTTGTGTCGGTCTGAATTACAAAGATCACTGCGAAGAACAGAACAAGCCGATCCCAAAGATTCCGATCATTTTCAATAAGTTCCCGACTTCGCTGATCGGACATGAGGCGGAGATTCCGCTGCCCCTGAAGATCGACGAGAAGATTGATTACGAAGCGGAATTGGCCTTCGTGATCGGCAAGCGCGCGAAAAACGTGAAGAAGCGCAGCGCCCTCTCTCACGTCGCCGGCTACATGATTTTGAACGACGTGTCCGCGCGTTCATTGCAATGGGCAGAGAAGCAATGGTCCCGGGCCAAAGGCTTCGACGGTTCCGGTCCGTGCGGGCCCGTGCTCGTGACACCGGACGAGGTTAAGGACCCGCACGCGCTCAGCATTTGCTGTCGCTTGAATGGTAAGGTCATGCAGAAGTCGAATACAAAGCACCTTGTCTTCAAGGTCCAGGACCTGATTCAGCACATCACGCAAGTAATTACGCTCGAACCCGGCGATATCGTTTCCACCGGCACGCCCGGCGGTGTCGGCGTTTATCGCGAGCCGCAGATTTTTATGAAGCCCGGCGATACCGTTGAAGTAGAAATCGAAGGGCTTGGGAAACTCATCAACAAGTGCGGGACGGCCTGAAAGATGTGCGGAATCGTCGGCTACTGGCGGCTGGATGGCGCGCCGGCGGATTCCGAACTCATCCGGCGGATGACCGACCAGATTGCGCATCGAGGTCCCGACGGGGATGGTCACTTCGTCGACGGGCCACTTGCTCTTGGGCACCGTCGGCTGGCGATTATCGACATCGCAGGTAGTCCTCAGCCCATGACGACCGTCGACGAACGGTACGTCATCACGTTCAACGGCGAGATCTATAATTACCACGAACTGCGCGAGGAGTTGATCGCGCGCGGCCGGAAATTCGCAACGCGCGGTGACACGGAAATAATCCTGGCGGCCTACGCGGAGTGGGGCAGCGATTTTGTCCGCCGGCTGCGTGGGATGTTCGCATTCGCTATTTGGGATAAAGCTGAACGCCGGCTTTTTATGGCGCGCGATCGCGTGGGCAAGAAGCCGCTCTTCTACATTTTCTCGCCAACGCTTGTTGCCTTTGCCAGCGAAATGAAAGCGCTGCTTCCCCTGCCCGACTTCGACAAGGCAATCGACGAGCAGGCACTCTACGATTACCTGACTTTGCAGTACGTTCCTGATCCGGCGACGATCTTCCGTAGCGTTCGCAAGCTGGAACCCGGCCATTGGCTGCAGGTCGATGCGAATGGCACGGCCAGCTCGCAGCGCTATTGGAAATTGGACTACGCGGACGCGCCGGAATCGCTTTCCGAAAAGGAATGGGAGGAACGCACAGAAGCAGCGATTGATGAGGCCGTTCGTGTGCGGCTCGAAAGCGAAGTGCCGCTCGGAATTCACCTGTCTGGCGGAATCGATTCGAGCGCCGTGGTGGCCTTTGCGCGCCGACACGTCACCGGGAAGCTGCGAACCTTCAGCATTGGATTCCGCGAGCAGGGGTTTGATGAAACCCCCTACGCTCGTACTGTCGCAGAGCGTTTTGAAACAGATCACGAGGAGTTTGTAGTCGAGTCCGAAGCACTTGATATCCTGCCGGATCTCGTTTGGCACTTCGATGAGCCATTCGCGGACATGGCCGCCCTGCCGACCTGGTTCTTGTCGAAGATGACAAGGCAGCACGTGACCGTGGCACTCAACGGCGATGGCGGGGACGAGAGCTTTGCCGGTTACGAACGCCATCGCGGCCGTGGCGATGTAAACTCCATGCGCAATCTGCCGGCACCGATCCGACACAAGATACTGCCTCCTCTGACCAACATGATCGGCAAGACATTCCGCGGTTCGGCACGGGCAGAGGAAGTTGCTTACCTGGGCGAACTGTTGGCCGCGCCGGATGGACGATACTACACGCAGTATCTGACGATCATGCGCCGCTATCAGAAGCGTCAGCTTCTGCAGCCGGATGTGATGGCGCGCATCGCCGAGAAGAACTCTGGCCGATTCATGGAACACTATTATAACGAGCCCGGCATCCCATCGGATGTCGAGCGGCGGATGAATTGCGATGCGCACACTTACTTGCCAGGCGCGCTGCTTCCAAAGGTCGATCACACAACGATGGCTTTTGGATTGGAGGCGAGATCGCCGTTTCTCGATCATCACCTGATGGACCATGCTGCATCGATTCCGGCATCGATCAAGTTCGGAAATGTGGAACTGAAGCGACACCTGAAACGTGTCCTGCGCGGGATCATTCCGGACGAAGTGATGGACCGCCCAAAGAAGGGTTTCTCAGTGCCGCTTGGCGTTTGGCTAAAGGGCGAAACAGAAAAGATCGTGCACGAGATGCTGCTCGCCGATGATGCGCGCAGCCGCGCATACTTTCAGCCGGAAGCGATCGAGCGCTTGCTGCGTTTTCACCTGCAGGGCAAGCAACGCAACGCACACAGGCTCTGGATACTCATTGTGTTTGAGATGTGGATGCGTCGTTTTCTGGTTAGTTGAAACGATACAGCTCCGCGCCGCCCGCTTCGTCGACTTTCTTCAGATAGCCTTTTGTAATTAGCTCATCCAATCCGACCTTCTGGTTGATTGGGTGATTCTTCTCATTTGGGATTCGAAGGTAATACTGGATCCCTCGGTTCTTGAAGAAATCCAATTTCTCCTTCGCCGTATTCATGCTGTAGGTTTTCTGAACATCCCAGTCGTCCAGGTGGACCAACTCGATCGACGGATCGAAGAGTAGATGGCGATTCTCATGTGTGAGAAGGGGCTGGCCTTTGGCGAGTCGATTAACATCCTGCCAGATGTCAACTTCGTCGCCAAAGCGCAGCTTATAGACGATCTCCGCCGGCATTCCTGGATTGCGGAAAACATCGAGGTTGCTTGCCACAAACGTCTGTCCGGAAACCATGCCCCCGCCCGGAATCTTGAATCCCATCAGGGACATTGCGAGGCCTGGAACAACTGCCGCCACGATGATTAGCACCATGCCGCTCGCCTGGATCACGCGTTCAATTCGCCGCGGAGCACTGAACCAAATTGCAAACGGACATGCTCCGATAATTGCCAAGGCGGGCAGCCAGGAAATCACCTGATACAAGTAAAAATCTCCGAGCAAGTAGTGAAAGCCCAAATAGCAGATCGCTGTCGCGATCGTTGTCGTTAGTGTGACTTCGAGAATCGGCTGAGAGAGTCCATTCATTTGTCCTTCGAGCATGCTGCGCCGGAAGAACATTTGTAAGAATCCAAGCAGCAGACCGGAAAGGCAGAAGCCCATCACCAGCGGCGACATTTTGTAGGCGTGCGGATTGATCAATAGCCGAACCTGCTGATCGAACAGGTTTCTCATTGTATTGTCTTCTGCGGTCAGTCCTTTTCGTGTGACCAAAGAGAGGTAGTACAATCTATCCAGCCAAAGGCCGACTTGCGGCGCGCCTGTGTCGATGTAGCGGAAAGTTTCATAGCCCTGCCAGAAGAACCAGCTCGCCTGCAGCTTGTTCTTCAATGTCGATTCGCGTTGGAAATCCTCATCGTAAATACTGCGAGGGGTGCGGTCATTGTTGACATCTGCAAAGATCTCCGCGGCCTGGCCTATCCCGTCGCCGTTGCGGAACCACTCGAGTTCCGCGCTCTTCAGAACCTCCGGGTTGATATGAACGCTGGATTTGAAGATTTGCGGAAAGAACGCATACACAGGATTGCCGGTGAGCGTCCAATTGCGCACGTACCACGTGCTGCCTGCCATCATGCAGACCAGAAGAATAATCCAAAATGCCTTCGAAAGAAAGATCGGCCGGAAGCCTCGGTCATCCCCGGCGGATTGTTCGAAGTCGGCCAGTTCGAGGGATTGCTCGCCGGATTGGAGTCCGTCTTCTTCCAAGTGCGGGCTGCGAACTTCGTACATGTCGCTCGCGTCGATGCGGACTTCTTCCACGAGCGACCATGCTTCTTCGCGCTTGCGTGATCGGATAGAGAGCAGCAGGGCAATCGCCCAGGGGAACCATAGAATCCCCATCAGGTAATTCAAGTGCATCGCCGCCGCCGGCAGAAATGACAAAACGGCAAATGCTCCCGGCAATCGTGTCTTGGCAAAATACGCCGTTGCATACAGGAAAGCAGCAACGAACAGAATCGTCAGAATATAGTCCGACGCGTACATGGAGTAAGCGATGCCGAGTGGCGTGAGTCGAAACAGCAGCGCCCCCGCCATCGCAACGGACCGCCGCCCCCAGATCAACAACAGCACGTCGTAGACGAACATCATCGAAACGGTTGCCGCAACCGGCGCCAGCAATCGTTGGTACAGATCCGACCAACCCCCGAACATGGTACTCGCTACGGCACCGTACGTGGAATACAAGTGCGGATAATTCGCGCCGAGGCCGATCCCAACCTGCGCCGTTGCCTTGAATGGGAACGCGTGCTGCAGGAATGTCATCCTGCCATAGCCAAGATACAGAATCAGCGAATCCCAATATGTCTCGGGATAGAACAGTGCGTACCAGAAGATCGGGAGGGAAATCGCGACAAGCAGCACGAGCCCTGTCCACCAGAAGACGTGATCGAGCGAGTTCGACCTGTGAAGCTCCTGGTTCATTGGCGCGATGCGATTCCAACGCGAACGGTCGGCGCGTGTGGGATCGTCCAACGCCTGGACCCAGTTGTCGCTCTTCGGTTCGGGTTTCTTCCACCAGCGCCACACCGCGCGGCGTCGGCGGTCGAGCAGAAGCGCCGCGCCGATCATGACAACCCACGCCGTCCAAACGACCGGAAGGTACAGCGCATGCGCTATGGTGATCAGTTCAAAGACCACTCCGGAGACACCGAGCCCGATCGTCAGGCCCATTGCGAGTTCCATCCGCGGTCGCAGCCATACATCCAGAGCGCGCAGGATCAGAACGCCAAGGAGTGTCGTCAGAGCGATCACGAACACGGCAGCCAGAAACGTCAGCGGCGGCGTGTAGCGGAGGGAGAAACTCCAGTCGGTATGCAGCAAGCCGGAGAACACACCCATCGGGCGATTCTCATCGCCTTGAAAGAGTCCGGTATTCGTGCGCAGGAAGTAAGCGACTTCCAGGAACGCCCAACCAAGTGCTAGAAGGCCGAGCAAACGCAGTGCGCCCGCCCAGAATTGCGGACCGGTCAGCGACTGGCGCTCCGACCGGGGGGCGGGCGTCTCGTTCTGCGTTTCTGTTTCTTTGCTCGAACTCATGGGCTACAGATTCAGGCTCTGCATAAATCTATCCATCATCTGGGGATCGTTGATGGCCACGATAATATTCAAGGCACCCCACACGAGCGACATAATAATCAATGCAAAGCCGAGGTAGAACATCACATCGGCGAAGGTGTCGGATTCGCCACGGGCACGTGCCTGTTTCCGCGGCTCGCTGGCCAGCACGGTCGACATGATTCCGGAAACAAGCGTGATTGGCCAGCAGCAGCACATCACAATGAAACCGATGATGGCTCCCACCAGGGCGATGGTCAGCTTGGTCTGGTCCTCGGGTCGACGGCCGGAGGGCTGCTGGGGAGCAGGTCCATACCCGTATCCCTGCTGTCCATACCCTTGCTGGCCATATCCCTGCTGCTGTCCGTAGGCGCCCTGGCCGCAGTTCTGATCGGGCTGCGTGTATGGGGGCCCCGCCAGCGGTCCCTGTTGGTATCCCGGGTATTGCTGCTGCCCCTGGTCCTGTGGCGGAGGGGGGCCATAGTCGGGAGGCGGGCCGTAGCCCTGACCCTGGCCGAAGTCCTGCGGCGCCGGAGGCGGCTGGGCCGGGCCGATCGGCGGCGGACCCATCAACGGACCTGGCTCAGGTTGGGGTGACGGCGGCGCCTGATCCGGCAGGGGAGGAGGCATGGCCGATTGAGGTTCTTCGCCCGGCTGCTGATCGACGCCGTACACCGGCTGCCCGTTCCCGGGGCGCTCCCAGGTCAGGCCTTCATCTTCGTGGCTGTTCTCCTGGCCATTGTTCTCAGGATCTTGATCGGGAGGGAACTTGTCGTCGGTCATGGGCCTGTCCTGGCGGTGAATTTGCAGCCATTAACCCGGCCAAGGCGCCGGAGTGAAAGGGAAATCGGTCCCCGCCGCTCGCGGTCGCCTAATCTCCGCCCCGGCGCAAAGCCTGCTTGCCCCATCGCGGGGCTCCGCCTAAACAAGAGGAGCACATTTTATTCGCTCGCCGGGGGCAGACCTCCCGAGGAGGAAAGGACCGATCATGTCTGAGAAAGTATCCATTTGGGCCGAGAACGCCCCGAAGGCCTTTGGCCACTACTGCCAGGCGATCAAGATGGGTAACCAGATCCATATGTCCGGGCAACTGCCTCTCGATCCCGCCACGGGAAAGCCGACCGGCGGCGATATCAAAGCGCAGACCAAGCAGGTCTTCGACAATATGACGGCGATCCTCCAAGCCTGCGGTGCCCAGCTCTCCCACATCCTCAGCACGCGTGTCTATCTGGTGGATCTGCGAGACTTTCCGGCATTCGACGAGGTCTCGAAGGAGTACTTCTACTTCCTGCCGCCGGCCCGCACGACCTTGGCCGTCCCGGCTCTTCCGGGCGGCTGCCGAGTATGCGTCGAGGCCGTCGCAGAGATGCCTCCGGTCGAGAAGCAAGGGCCCAGCATGATTTAGCGGGTAGGCCCGTTCTCCAAAAAAACTGTCGCCCCGCGGCATTGCAGACCGTATAACTCAAGGGTGTGGAATCACTTTCGAGGCATGGGGGATCCGAGGTATGATGGCAAAGCGGAGTTTCTTCACCATCCTGCTCGGGGTGGTTCTAGGCAGTTTTCTGACGGCTTGCGCGGGTTCTGTCGCCCATCGAGTAGTGATTCCGGATCCGGATGCGCGCTGGAAATCCGTGGAGATTGTGAGCACCGAAGTCTCTTCCCAAGGCGGCGCAAACCAGCTGCTGCGCACATCAGCCGGCGACTGGCAGGGGCGGCTTGTTCCCCAGCCCGGGGCCATGCGCGTGGACTATCGACTGCGTGCCGTTTCCGAAGATGGAACCAGCCTGTTCTTCCCCGATCCCAGCAACAGATTCTACACGATTACGCCCGATGGCGTCGTGCTCAGCGTCTGGCTGAACGATATTAACGATCTCGATGACTTCGAGTACTTCGCATACTTCCAGCCGACCGCGCATGATGTTTTTCTCAGCGGCAATTTCCTCAACTGGCACGACGACGCGTTGCGACTGCTCCCCATGGCCGATGGGCCCGCGGGTCTGTTCACCGCGTTCGTCGAACTGAAGCGCCCATTCTCCTACAAGATCATCGTCGACGATATCTGGGTTCTTGAGAACGCCAATCCGGATGCGCAGAAGATCATCCCGGATAATCTCGGAGGCGGGAACAACGCACGCGAAGTCGGCGATCCGCCAATGATGACCTTCCTGCGACGACAGTTACGTTTCCAGGACACGTTGCCGGAGTTCAGTGCAGCGACCGCGTACGCACACATCGATGTTCCGTACCCGCGGGCACCGCGCGATGGGGCCGATAAGGAACTGGAGCACTTCCTCGCGACCGGCAAGACGGACATGCCGAACCTGATTCGCGAGTACATGGATCTCTATAACGCGCCGATTCAACTCGTGCGCGAAGGCAAGCGGATGACGGTGACGGATCGCTTTCCATACACCTCGATGAGCGACCCCGCGCCCGACACGTTGGGATATTCGCAGACGGCGCGCGTCATGGCTGCGGGCGCGTTGATGCGGGCCACCGGCGGATACACCGTCAGCGCCGTTGAAGACATCACGGCGATCATGCGGATGGGCTATGTCCTGCAGCAGGAGAACTCGTCCATCCTGATGCATCTGATTGGAATCGAAGTCCGAGAGACGGCCGCGGAAGCCATGCGTGTGTTGCTTGAGAACAATGATGTCTCACCGGACGCACTTCAGGCCTATGTTGACGAGGTCTCTCTCTTGTCCCCGAAGAACGACGCACTCAGCGCCGCCCTCTTCAATGCGCTGGATGTGGCAGAGGGATCGCTGATCGAGACGGCGGAGAAGCCGGATTTCCATCCGGAGGCCATGGAGGAAGAGATGCGCGCCGCGGGTTTCACCGAAGCCGCCATCCGCGATTCCCTGGAGCCGGAGAATATCCGCTCGGACTTCGAGGGGTTGCGTGCGTTCTTCTCGCGCATCGATGCAATGGATGCACCGGAGCGCTATCAGGAAGGGACGGAACTGGCGGCTCAACTTGGGATGATGATCTCCGAACTGAATCCGATGATCCAGATTGCGATTCCTGATTTCCTCGGTGCCCAGGCTGCACAGGATACGGCGCGCACGCTCGAGCACATGAATGCAACGGCTGCATTGTTGAAGCTCGACGATCCGAAAGCTCTCAATCGCTTCAGCGATATCTTTACCGG
This sequence comes from bacterium, assembly GCA_020444065.1. Taxonomy (NCBI): domain Bacteria; species bacterium. The sequence continues at coordinate 91,710 of JAHLLQ010000005.1, forward strand.
AAAGCCGTTCGAATATTACCCGACGGCAGCGAAACCGTTCCGGCTGCGTTCTCCCGGGCCGGACTCGCGGATCGAGGAATCCGTTCAGGCGTATGATCGCAAGAAGGGTGTGTTCTCTTCAGGTGACTTGTACTTTGGTCGTCCGAGGTAGAGCGACGCCTTACCGCACGACGTCTTCGATTGTTGCGCGGATCTTTTCCAGCACCGACTTCTTCTTGTAGGGCGACAAGTCCTCATTGGACTCTTTCGCCAGTTGCTGAAAGAGTTCCTTCTGCTTGTCTGTCAGATGAGTGGGCGTCATGACGGCGACACGGCAGTACTGATCGCCGAAACCGCCGCTTCCGTCGGGCATGCCTTTCTTGCGCAGTCGGAAGACCTTGTGACTCTGGGTGCCGGGCGGGATCTGCAGTGTCTGTTCGCCGTGCAGCGACGGCGCTTTGACTTCAGAGCCGAGGGCCGCCTGGCTGAATGTGATCGGCAAGTCCAGGAAGATGTCGCGTCCTTCGCGGACGAAAACCTCGTGGTCCTTCACTTCGAAATTCACATAGAGATCGCCGCGCACCGCACCGGACTCGCCGGCCGAAGGCGGTTCGCCTTCGCCGCGCAGGCGCATCGACATTCCGCTGTCCACGCCCGGCGGGATCTCGAAATCCACATCGACCTTCTTGGGAGCAAGGCCCACGCCGCCGCAGTCGCCGCACGGCGACTCGATCATCTCGCCGGTGCCGCGACAGGCATCGCATGTCGTCTGTACACTGAAGAATCCGCGGGTCAGGCGTACCTGGCCGGCCCCGCCGCATCGGGCGCATCGCGACTTGCCGGTGCCCGGCTTGCATCCCGAGCCCTCGCAGGACTCGCACGGTTCGCGGCGTTCGAAGGTGATCTTAGCCGTCTTGCCGGAGAATGCCTCCTCCAGCGTCATCGGATAGCGAATCCGGATATCGCGACCGCGAGCCGGCCCGCGCCGCCCGCCGCCTCCGAATCCACCGCCAAAGAAGGCGCTGAAGAGGTCGCCGAAGATGTCCTGCATTTCGCCGGCGTGGTGGAAGTCGCTCCACTGGAATCCGCCGGGGCTGAACTGGGTTTTCACGCCCTCGTGCCCGAATCGATCGTAGCGCGACCGCTTCTCGGCGTCGCTGAGCACCTCGTAGGCTTCGGCGGCCTCTTTGAACTTCTCCTCGGCAGCTTCCGTGTCCGTTGGATTGCGGTCCGGGTGGTACTTCAAGGCCACCTTGCGATAGGCCTTCTTGACCTCCTCTGCCGTGGCAGTCTTGGCGATCCCGAGGACCTCGTAATAGTCACGCTTTGACATAGGGCGTCCCGCATTCCTTTCCGGTTCGGCACAGGTGTGTCGTCACGACTCATAAAGAGCCGTGCACCCATGCATCCGGCAAGGCGATGCAAGGCAGGTGCCCAAGGGGCCGGGGGAGTGGCGGCGGCGGCCTATTCTCCGCTGCTGTCGCCCTCTTCTTCCGACTTCTTTGGCGCATATTCGTGGATCTGGCCGTCGATCTGGTTCTTGACGTCGATGAAGGACACGGAATCCAGGGGCATGTCGGCGATCCGGTAGGTTTCCTGGGTCGCGGGATGGAAGAACTGAAGTTCCCCCGTTTCCGCCGGGCCGACGTAGGTCAGGACGCGATACTTCATCAGCAGGTGGGCAAGCAGGAAGAGCTGAGCTGTCAGTTCCTCGCTCTGGCGCGAGTAGAGCGCATTGAACAGGGCCCAGAGGGCCTCGTTGCGCTCGGCCTTGGCCAGCTTGCGCTGCTCGGCGGTCTGGCCCTCCTGGATTCGGCGCGTGACCCAGAAGGAGAAGTACTCCCGGTGCTCCATCTGCTGCCAACACTCGACGCAGAAGTCCTGGCGGATCGCCTCTTCCTTCTCGGAGAGCTTCAGGATCGAAGGATGCCGGCGGATGTCCGTCAGGAGGCGGCCGCACAGCAGGCATTCGCGTTCGGGGCGCTTGAATTGCAGGTAAGATTCAGTCAGGGGCATAGGTCGTTGTCGCATCCGATTCAACTGCGTCGCTACTTGATGTCCGCGGGCCGGATTCTGTCAAGCCCGCCGCTCGGGAATTGTTTTTCCTTGTCCGGGCCCAGTCTGGTCCGCACACTGTTCCGCTTGATCGGCCAAAGGCACTCGGCCGGTCCTATCAGTAAGGAGAATCGCCGTGCAAAGATCGATTTCGCGCTTCCTGGCTGCCTGGCTGATTGCTTTCGCCGGACTTGTCGCCTCTTGCGCCTCTCCCCAGCAGGAGATGAAGAGCACGCACAACCTGGCTGTCGACCCGGCAGCGCAGCCTGAGGACGAAGACCTTGCCCTCATGCTCGAGCCATACGCCGAGGAAGTCGCTGTCCTGAAGGCACCCATCGGTCGAAGCGCCGTCGCGATGCCGCAGCCGGAAGCGGAGGCGCCCCTCGCCAGTTGGATGGCAGACGTCTCGCGCGAGCAGGCCTCCGAGGCCTTTGGTCGCCCGATCGACGCAGTGTTTCTGAACTGCGGCGGTATCCGCGCAGGCATTCCCAAGGGCGACGTCTCTCTCTTCACCTTCATGCAGGCAATGCCCTTTGAGAACGAAATCGTCGTGTTCGAGCTGTCCGCGGATCAGACCGAGCGCCTCGCGAAGAAGCTGGCCTCGGCGTGGGGGTATTTCCCGATTTCGGGCATGACGATCGAGGCCGATGCGGAAGGCAAACTGTTGCAGGTTCTCGTTGGTGGCGAGCCGCTCGATCCGGAGCGTACCTACACCGTCGGAACAAGCAACTACATCGCGGGTGGTGGCGACGGCATGAAGATGCTGCAGGACTTCGGTGAGATAGTGGCGACCGGCGTTCTGGTCCGAGAGGCGCTGATCGAGCACGCCCGCCGAAAGGCCGCGGCAGGGGAGCCCATTTCCCCACCCGAGGACCCGTACCGCTATCGCTATGGCGGAAAGACCATGGAGGAGATGCACAAATGAGACGCCGAGATTTCCTCAAGGCAGCAGGCGGTGCGGTTGGGCTCCTGGCACTTGGATCTCCGGGGATGCTGATGGCCAAGCCGGCGTCGGCGCTGCGGCTGACGCTTGTCCACACCAACGACGTGCACTCCCACCTGGAGCCGAAATCCGAGGGCGAATACGCCGGGCTGGGCGGAGCTCCGGCGCGGTCTGCGATGATCGATCGATTTCGGGCGGAAAACGACCACGTGCTGTTGCTGGATGCCGGCGACACGATCCAGGGAACCCCGTACTTCAACCTCTTCCAGGGTGAGCCGGAAATGCGCGCCATGAGTGCCCAGGGCTATGTCGCCTCAACCATTGGCAATCATGAGTTCGACCCCGGCATGGAGCGCCTGGCCGAGATCATCGACAAGTATGCCGACTTTCCGTTCCTGAACGCGAACTACGACTTCACAAATACTCCCATGCAGGGCAAGACTCGCGAGTCCATCCTCCTGGAGCGCGACGGACTGGTGATTGGCCTGTTCGGGCTTGGCATCAAGCTGGAGGGCCTCGTCTCAACCAACCTTTACGGAGAGACCCGCTACCTCGATCCGATCGAGGAAGCCCGTCGTGTAGCCAGGCGACTGCGCCTGGAGGAGGGCGCGGACTTCGTCATTTGCCTGTCGCATATCAACATCGGTCGGCGGAAACCTCACGCGGACGAGGAACCGGGCGATCGACAACTGATCCAGGCTGTGCCGGAGATCGATGTCGTTCTCGGCGGGCACAATCACGTGTTGCTGAGAGAGCCCGAGCGCTACGAGCGCGCCTCGGGGCCCGGGTTCGTGAACCAGGTCGGCTGGGCGGGCACGCATCTGGGCGTACTGCAGTTCGACATCTTCGATCGTCAGAAGATCGAATTGGCAAGTGCCGGTCCGGCCGCTGTGTGAGTTAGCTGCCAGTATCGCCATGTGTATATTTCTGCGACATCCGTTTTTCCGGGCTTGCAACTGTCCGGGCACTTCGGGTTGGCTTTTTGTGAGCCTTGATGGTTCGGGACGTCGTGGGGAGATTGACTGAGTCCCGTTCCCCCGAGTGGAGTTCAGAATGAGACGTATCGATTGGCGGAGCGCTGCGCCCCTGCTACTGCTTGCGGTGTTGCTCCCGTTCGTCGTGTCGGCTGACCGAATTGTCCTCAAGAACGGCAACGTTCTGGAGGGCAAGATCATCTCGATGGACGGCGCCGAAGTCGTCATCGAGACTGGTGGACTGCGGCAGACGATCTTCACCGATCAAATTTCGGAAGTGACCCGCGAGGCCGATGAGGACATCGGCCCGGGCGAGCACTATGCCACCGAGGCGCGCCAGATCCTTGAGGCGGGCGATCCATATGGCGCCTGGCAGAAGCTCGTCGAGATGGTCAAGGCCGAGCCTGCAGCTTGGAGCCGCAACGCAATTCTTGTCCGACGCGTCGAGAAAGGGCTCTTCGACGCGACAGCTACCGCTCTGGACCGCAATCGCTATCAGCAGGCGTTGATGTTCCTGGATGCGCTTGGGGGAGACGCGACCGGGAAACTGTGGGAATCCACAACGACGGCGCCCGTGGAAACCCGTCGGGAGCAGCTCCGTAAGTACTACGGACTGGCGTACTATCGGCTCGGTAAAGAGAACCGCACGAACAACAATCGCGTGGATGCCCAGAGGTTCCTGCGCCAGGCACTGCAGTTTCTTCAGCCAGGCGATCCCGCCTACGCGGACGCGCAATACCAGTACGGCTCGACGCTGAAAGACGAGGCTGCCGAGGTCTATCGCGCCGGCCAGGTCGAGCGATCCCGTGAAATCGTCGAAGAGGCTATGCGAGCCTTCGGCGAGGCGCGCTCGAATGCCGTTGGAGACATGGCGCTTGTGCAGTCCGCCAGCGAGGAACTGGAGCGCCTGCGCGACAACGTCCTGCCGCAACTCCAACGCGCGTTGATGACGCCGACCCCGACGCCGGTGCCGACCGCCACCCCGGTGACGCCTACGCCAACCCCGACACCAGAGCCAAAGTTCGTCGAGTCAATCCTCGGCACACAGGCGCGGGAGAAGATGCGCCTGGCGCTGAACAAGGTCCTTCCTCAGTCCATGGATTCGGGCAAAGCGCTCGACTGGATTGTGATCGCGGTTCTGTTCATCATCGGTTTCTGGATTGTACCCGGCGTGATCCTGCGATTCCCGGCCAAGAAGGGCGGATTCTACGCGGAGAAGTGGAAGAAGCGCGTTCTCTTCATGGGGCCGTTTGCTCTGATTGCTTGCCTCCTCGACAAGATGCTCCATCGGCCGCGTGCCCGAAAGGGCGCCGACAAGCCCTGTCCCGGCTGCGGATTCGACTTGGCCGACATCTACGCGTACGAGGATCTCGATTTCACGCGCTGTCCGAACTGCCGGACCGAGGTCGAGCCCATTCACTCGCTGGTTGAGTACATCACACGGATTTCCAACTCGCTGCTCATCGATGCCAAGCAGGTCGAGCGCGGCGCGCAGATGATGACGTCGCTTGTCGAGAAAGAGACAATGCAGCGCCTGATCCGCGCCGTTCTGACGCTCGGCGTTCGGCGGCGCTCCAGCGACCTGCACATCGAGCCCAGCTCCAAGGGCGTTCCGATTCGCCAGCGCGTCGACGGTATCATGACCGAGATGGTCATCCTGCCGGGCGAACTGGCCCCCGCGATCGTCTCTGCCCTGAAGATCATGGGCGAGATGGACATCACCGAGAAGCGTCGTCCGCAGGATGGCGGATTCAACATCTGGATCGATGGCAACGAGATCGATATCCGCCTGACGAGCATCCCGGCCAGCGGCTACGAGCGCATGTCGCTCCGAATGCTGGATCGTCGCACCATCGAGATGGGCCCGAAGAAGCTCGGCATGGTTGCCGGCGTACGCCGCATGTTCGAGCAGGCGATCCACGAGCCGCACGGCCTGATTCTCGTCACCGGTCCGACCGGTTCCGGCAAGAGCACGACCTTGTACGTCGCTCTCCAGGAGCTACTGACCGGCGACAAGAACATCGTCTCGATCGAGGATCCGATCGAATTCCGCCTCGACGGCGTGAACCAGATCCAGGTCAACACGGCCGTGGGCCTGACTTTCGCCAGCGGCTTGCGCTCCATCCTGCGGCAGGATCCGGACGTGGTGATGATTGGCGAGATCCGCGATCGCGAGACCGCCGAGATCGCCGTCAGTGCCGCCAACACCGGCCACCTCGTGCTGTCGACGCTGCACACGATCGATACGGCGACCTGCGTCTCGCGCCTGGTCGAGTTGGGCGTGAATCCGCGCCAGTTCGCCGAGGCCTTGAACGTCATCATGGCGCAGCGCCTGATCCGGATGATCTGTCCCGATTGTCGTCTGCCTGCAACGCCTGAGGATGCCGTTGTGACCGAACTCAACATCCCGCACGCCGAACTGGAGGAATATGGCTTCCAGGAAGGCAAGGGTTGTGCGACCTGCAGCAAAACCGGATTCTTTGGCCGCACGGGCATCTTCGAGATGATGGTGATGAACGAAGCGCTGAAGACGGCCTTCGAGACTCGTTCGCTGACGACCGGCGAGGTTCGCGAGATCGCCATTGTCAACGGCATGAAGACGCTCCGCCACGAGGCACTGAGCCTGCTGAAACAGGGCTTGACCACCGCCGACGAAGTCCTCCGCGTGACGAAGTAGTCCGCTCGCATCTCACAGACTCTCACCCTTTACGGCTTGTTCTGGACCGGCTCTTGCATTTACGGTGCCTCGCAGGCTGGCGAGCGCGCTCGTTAGCCCGCCAATACGCAGGATTGGAGTGGTCGATTCTCATGTCCGACTCACCGTACGGAGGCCAGGAGCCTCGTCCGCAGGGGCAACCCCCGCAGCAAAATCCCAACGCGCAAGGGAGTCCCGCTCCCGGGCCGCCTCCCGGTGCGCAGCCGCCTCCGTATTATCAGCAAGCGCGGCCTCAGGGCCCACCGCAGGGGCAACCCATGGGTCCTCGGCCACCATGGCAGGGCGGCCCGCCTCCTGGATGGCAGGGTGGCGGTCCGGGCGGTCAACCGCCGTGGAACGCACCTCGCCGGCCCATGAAGCGCAGCCCGATTCCGCTGATCATCGGCCTGGTCGTGCTGCTGTTTGTCGTCTTCGGCGGCGTGCTGGCGGTGGCGGTCGGCCTGACCAGCAGCACCAGCGGCGGTTCCTCGGGCTTTGGCTTCGGGGATAAGATTGGCATCCTGGACGTCGAAGGTGTGCTGGGCGCGGGGCCGCAGTATGGGGCCGACACAGAGAAACTGAAAGAGATCGTCTTGCGTTGGGCCGAGGATGATTCGGTGCGCGGCATGGTCCTTCGCATCAACAGCCCCGGCGGCGGGGTTGCGGCGACGCAGGAGCTCTTCGACGCGATCGACGTGTTCCGCCTGGACTATGGAAAGCCGGTCTACGCCAGCATGGGCGACGTCGCTGCGAGCGGCGGGTTCTACGTTGCGATGGGCGCGGATCGCGTCTACGCCAACCCCGGCACGTTGACGGGCAGCATCGGCGTCATCATGAGCTTCTACAAATACCAGGACCTTGCCAACAAGGTTGGCCTCGAGCAGCGAGTTGTGAAGAGCGGCCAGTTCAAGGACATGGGCTCCGGAATGCGCGACATGACCGACGCCGAGCGGGACCTGCTCAACGACATGATCCAGAACGTGTACGAGCAATTCTACGGTGAAGTCTTCCACGCGCGGTCGCCTGTTGTGCGCGAGATGCTCGCAACCCAGCGCGGCGTGAAGCCCGTTGAAATCAGCGACGACGAGGTGGACGAGTTCCTGCGCGGCAAGTGCGACGGACGGATCTTCACGGGCGACCAGGCACTCGAGTACGGCATGATCGACGCCACGGGAACGCTGGATGTCGTTCTGTCGGACATCAAGAGCGATCTGAGCATGAAGGACGATGCCCGTGAAGTTCGCGAGCCGGTCAAGCCGGTCGGCCTTTTCGGCACGATCAAGTCGCAGGTTCATTCGCTGGAGCAAATGGCTCCTGGAACGCCGAAGCTGGAGTTCCGCTTCACAATGTAAGGCCTGAAAAGGGGTGACGCCGAACAGTGGGCGCACCTAGGATTTACTTGAAAGCCGCGGGGCACGCCCGCGGCTTTCCCATCAATGCAACGCGGGGGTGGACTATGGTCTCTCATCGAATGGAACGCATCGAAGAAGCGATCGGACAGAGCATTTCGGAAATCGTCCTGCAGGAACTGCGCGATCCCCGCATCCCCATGATCTTCACCGTGACCAGCGTCAAGGTGACCAAGGATCTGGCCGAGGCGCGGATCTACTTTAGCCAACTGCCGGACAGTGACGATGCCATCGACGCGACGCTGGACGCGCTCGAGCACGCTTCCGGACACATCCGCGCGATGCTCGGGCACCGGATTCGCCTGAAGACCACCCCCAAGGTGATGTTCTTCTTCGATCCGGGCCGCCAGCACGCCCAGCGCATCGACACGATCCTGAATGAACTGAAAGCCGCCGAACACGAGAAGGCGTCCGGGGAGTAGAGGAGAGCATCGCTCTCCTCAATCCCTGCGGGACGATTGCGCCCCGCGATGGTTCAACTTGTCTGATTGGATGGCTCAGTCGTCCGCCGGTTCGTTGACGTCGACGGCGTTAATGGGGGCGGCGTCCTGCAGCACTTCGAATCCGCGAATGATCACGCGGTCGCCGCTCTTGATGCCAAAGGTCACTTCGATGTCGTCCTTGCCTTCCAGTCCCAGCTCGACCGGGACCATCTTGGCGACCTCGTAATCGGTATCCGGCATCTGGTCGACGACGAAAACGACATCGGTATTGTTGCGGCGCGTGACGACAGACTTCGGCAGCACGATCGTGTCGCGGCGGCGTTCGGTTACAACGTCGGCCTTGCCGAACATTCCGGGCTTCAGCAGCCAGTCCGGGTTGTCCAGTCGCACGTCCACTTGGAATGCCCGCGACTCGGGATCGACGCTGTTTGAAATCTGCGCAACCTCACCGGTGCGCTCCATATCGTCGCGGGCGTAGATCGTAACGTCCGCTTCCTGCCCAGGGCCGATCCGTCCGACATCTTTGCTGGTGACGTCGCAGCGCATGTAGACTTCTGAGATGTCAACCACGCCGCAGACTTCGAAGTTCGCCGCAACCTGACGGCCGTCGTAGTCGGTAACGTTCTCCTCGCCGAAGCCCCGCGTGAACTTACCCTGACCCTGGATCGTTGCCCGTGAGACGATCAGGCCTTCGTAGGGTGCGCGGATCTCAAGGCGATCCATGCGGCGCTCGGTCTGCGTGACGCGACTCTTGGCCTTCAGCAGGTTGATCTGATTCTGGCGCTGGCTGTTGACGGCGCGTTCCAATTCCAGGCGAACGGCGTCGACGTCCTTCTGTGCCGCGATGCCGCGCGCATACAGATCCTGCAGGGTGCGGTATTCACGCAGGCGCGCATCGAGAGCCTTTTGGCCGATATCCAGCGTCTCCTGCTGAATGGCGACGTCGGCCTTATTGACCGACAATTCGGTTTGAAGAGTCTCGCTCTCGAGCGTTGCGATGACGTCGTCCTGATTGACGTGGTCGCCCTCAATCCACTCCTTCGAGAAATGCAGAATGCCGGCTTCCTCGGTCCGCAGCACCTGGCTGCGGGTCGGCAGGATCACGCCGGTGGTCGAAACCGTGGATCGAATCTCCCCGCGCTCGGCGATATCGACCAGCACGGGCGCCAGGAAGACCTTTTCCTTCTTAACGTTCTGGGCTTGCTCCCCACCCGGCTTGCCGGCGCCCCCGTTGCCGCCCCCATCGCGATTGGGAGGCCGACAGGCCGTCAGGGCCATCAGCACCGAGAGTGCGAGAACTGTCGAAATCGCAACGTGACGCTTCATTGAGTTTTTCCGCATTGGAACTGGGGAGCATTGCCGCTCCGGCATATCCTACGGGCCGCCAGGGAAAACCTTCACGGGATTCCCGGACCATCTCCGCTCAAATCCCCTTGCCCACGCACCGCAAAAACCGATAAAGAAGACACATATTATCGGAATAGGGGAATTTATGAATTCCAAACCCACCCTACTCATCATGTTTTTGCTTCTCGCAACCCTCTCTTTCGGTGTGGAGGAGAGCAAGATCTTCCTGCCCGGCAGCCAGCCCGGCGAGAACGACATCGAATTCGCCAAGGTTGCCCAGTGCCAGATGTGCCATTCGGGAACCCCGAACGGCGAAGCGGACCCCTATTTCTCGTGGTCCGGCGGCATGATGGCCCAGGCGGCGCGGGATCCGATCTTCCGTGCCACGGTCGCCATCGCGAACCAGGACATCCCCGATGTCGGTGAGTTCTGCTTCCGCTGCCACACGCCGCGGGCATGGCTGGAGGGGCGCTCCCTGCCAGCAGACGGCTCGGCTCTCCTCGAAGAGGACATGCACGGCGTGAGTTGCGATGTCTGCCATCGATTCGTCGATCCCATGAGTGAAGAGGCCAAGGGGTTGGCAAGCAGCATCCCGCCGGGCTATGGCAACGCGATGATGGTGGCCGATCCCGCGAATGTCGTGCGGGGGCCTTACGGCGATGCCCAGGGCGCTATGCCTCACAAGGCGCTAAAAAGCGATTTCCACGCATCCTCGGATCTTTGCGGTCTTTGCCACAATGTCTCGAATCCCGTGTTTGCCGAGGATGTCAGGACACAGCCACCGTATGCCTTTGGTCACGTTGAGCGGACCTTCAGCGAGTGGAGCCTGAGTGCCTTTCCCGAGAAGGGGCAAGACGGCACTTGCCAATCGTGCCACTATCCCGAGGTCGAGGGCGGCGGGCAGGCATCGCGCTACGGCAGCCCGCATCGGGATCACTTCGTGATGCACGGCCCTGTGGGCAGTTCCGCCTGGATCCAGGAAGTGACTTACGAACTGTGGGGCGGCAAGAACATGGAGAAGAAGGCGCTGGACGCTGCCGTCGAGCGCGCCCGCAAGCTCCTTCGCACGGCGGCCGACCTGGAAGTGAAAGCCCCCGTGGACAATCAGGTCGTCATCCGGATCACCAACAAGACGGGCCACAAGTTGCCGACCGGCTATCCGGAGGGCCGCCGAATGTGGCTGAACGTGCGTTTCCTCGGCACGGGCGGGAATGTGATCGAGGAGTTCGGCCGGTTCGGCGAGACGACGGCGATGCTCAATGGGGAAGAAGTCACCGTCGAGACATTACTCGATGCGGATGTGATCAAGGTCTACGAATGCCTGCCGGGCATCAGCGAAGAGACCGCCGCGAAGTTCGGCATCGAGCCGGGCAAGTCGTTCCACTTCGTCCTGAACGATATGATTGCAAAGGACAACCGGATCCCGCCGGAGGGGTTCAATAATGTCGAGTTTGCCAAGCACCTGGCCGCGCCGGTGGGAGCATCGTACGCCGATGGCCAGAATTGGGACGAGCAGACCTTCGATGTTCCCGTCGGCACCGCGAAAATCGAAGCCACGCTGCACAGCCAGTCGATGTCGTGGGAGTACTTGAAGTTCCTGGTCGAGGAGAACAAGACGGACGATTGGAGCAAGCGGCTCTATAAGACCTGGCAACTGACTGACCGCTGCCCGCCGGAAACCATTGCGACGGCGACCCTGGATGTGGCGAATGGAGGATAGTATCGCAGTTCGCTCGTGCTCATCGCAGCGGTGCTCGTAGTCGGTATCGAGTTCGCACAGCAGCACGACGCGTGAAAGAAGCACCCGGTGCAGCCACTCACCATACTTCATGTGACCAGTCACGCCGGCGTGTTCCGGGGCGGTGCGGTGCAAGCGTGTCGCATAGCGAACGCGCAGGCCGAACGCGGCCATCGAGTGACAGTCGTTCCGAACACCTCCGCAGAACCATCGCGCGAGAAACTGGCGAAGGCGCTGGCAACCTGGAGCGAGGCGCTTGATTCGCGCGTGCAAGTGATTCCGCTGCCGCTGCGCGCATTGCGCGGCCGCATCGGCCTGCCGTGGATCATTCGGCGCATGAAGCCGGACGTCGTTCACGCTCATCGAGATCCGGCGTTGATCGCTGTCAGCAAATCCGCCCGTCGAAATCCCCGATTCGTCTTTGTCGGCCAGCGCGGTACCACCAAGGTGCCGCCGGCGCGGGCCCAGGCGATCTTCGCGTCCGAGCGCCTCGACGGCGTGTCCGCCGTCGCCGATGCTGTGCGGGACGTGCTGCTTCACAAGACCGGTATTCGTCCTCCGGAGAAGATCCGCACCATCTACGGCAGCGTTGATCTGGAACACTTCACGGCCGGTTCGCGCGATGAAGAACGTCGCCACAAGCTCGGCTATGGCCCGGAGCACTTCGTCATCGGCAGTCTGTCTTCCTGGCGGAAGCAGAAGGGCTTCGACACGCTCATTGCAGCCGCGACACAGGCCATCGCCAAGAACGATCGCCTGAGACTGCTGTTCCTCGGCACCGGCGTCGAAGAGCACGTTGCTTCCAGCGCACACGAGGCCGGCATCGGGAACTACTGCCGCTTCCTGGGCCACCAAACGAATGTCGTGGAGTGGCTTCGCGTGATGGACGTTTCGATTGTGTGCGCACGTTCAAAGGAGGGCCTGTCGGGCGTGCTGCGCGAATCGCTGGCGTGCCAGGTGCCCGTGATCTCGACCGATTCCGACGGCAATCCGGAGATTGTTCGTGACAAGGAGACGGGACTGCTCGTGCCCACGGACGACGTGGATGCATTGGCGGAGGCTTTGTTGTGGGCCGCGGCCCATCCCGCCGAAATGCACCAGTTCGCCGAGGCCGGCCGCCAGTGGGTGCATGATCACTGCTCGTCGACGGTCCAGGCCGAAAGACTGGAAGCATTCTATCGCGAGCTGATCGAGAAGCGGCGTCGGTAGGGGAGAAGGCGGCAAGATTCACGAGATCGCCAGGATGAAGTTCTCCTGTTAGTAGATCGCTTGCTTTCCCACAAAACACTCTTCGCTTGTTCTTTTCTCTCGCATCATCCGCGTGCGTCGTGGTGTGGTCTGCGCCGTGAATCTGACCGGTGAAGGAAAGCCATGCCTCTGAAACCCGAACAACTGCTCGATCCGATCCCGGAGACGCGAGACTTCTTCCGCAAACGCCTGCGCCGCGCGCCGATTGACTTCGAGTCCTTCGCGACGCCGCTACGTCTTTGCACTCTCGAAGGCTGTCGCGGGATGTGCTGCTACGATGGCGTCTGTCTGGACGACGACGAGGAGCATTACCTGACCGCAATCGTCAACGCGCACCCGCTGCACTTCGAACCGCTCGGTATCACGATCGAGAACGCGTTCGAAGATGCCGTGTTCATCGATACGGACACGCGCAAGACCGCATCCGCGCCTTGCGAGTACCCCGAGCACGTCGGCTTTCCGAAGCACTTCGAGAACACGAGGTGCATCTTCCGTCACCCGGACGGGCGCTGCAGCCTGCAGGGGCTGGCCATGGAACACGGCGAGCATCCGTGGGCCTACAAGCCGCTGAGTTGCTGGCTGCATCCGATCTCGTTGGAGCGCAACGATCGCACGATCCTGTGGCTGCCGACGATGGGCAAGGATCCGCTGAGAGACGAGGATTTCCCTGGCTATGCGCCGTTCACGCAATGCGGCGAGTACTGCGAGGGAGGGCGTCCGGCGTATGAAGTTCTGCGCCAGGAGATTGAGACGCTCGGCGCCGTTGTTGGCCGCGATTTCTACGGTGAGATCAAAGAGGCGCTAAAGGATTTCCCGACGCCTCCTCCGCCCGTCGTTGAGGAGTTCAAGCCAAAGAAGGAAGAGAAGGCGGAGAAGAAGATCGAGAAGAAGAAGGACAAAAAGAAAGACAAGAAGAAGAAAAAGAAGAAGAAGTAAGGAATGTCCGCAACTCCCGCTCCGTTGATCGTTACCATCGGCAACACCGTTTGGGATGCGATCGAGGTCGTTGATCGTTTCCCCGCTCCGAATACGCAGGCGCGCGTCCATGAACGCTTCGAAGGCGCCGGTGGCCAGGCCGCGAACGCTATCGTGGCCCTGGCGCGGTGGGGGATGCGCACGCGCCTTGTCGGACGAGTGGGCGACGATTATCCAGGGCGACTTCTGCGCGAGGACCTCGCCAACGAAGGTGTTGACATTACTCATCTCGCGACGGCCGCGGGCGTTCCCAGCCGGCATGCGACAATCGTGGCATGCCGCGAGACACACACTCGCACGATTTTCTGCACAAAGCCCGAAGGTCTTGAGCTCTCCGCACAGCAAGCGCCCCTCGAAGCACTCGATGGAGCGGCGCTGCTGCACATTGACGGCTATCACGAAGATGCCTGCCTGGAGTTCGCCCGTGAAGCCAATCGCCGCGGTATTCCGGTCATGTACGACGCACACAATGTGCGCCCGGTCACAGGAACGCTGATGGAGCTGACCGATTACCTGATCACATCAGAGGAGTTCGCGACGAACTGGTGCGGCAGCGCCACGGCGAAGGATGTGCCGTCGCTTCACAACGGCCGTGCCTTGACAGCCATCACGTTCGGACCGAACGGCGTGCATGCGGTGGACAATGACCGCACCTATTTCCAGCCGGCCTTTTCCATCGACGTGATCGATTCCACCGGCGCCGGCGACACATTTCACGCGGCGATGGACTATGCCATCGTGCATGGCTGGGAGATGGAACGCGCGCTGCGCTTTGCCGCCGCTGCGGGGGCCTTGGCCTGCACCGGGCTTGGTGCTCGGGGCGGGATCGCGCCCGTCGAAAGCATCCTGGAACTGGCCGCTCGCTGAATCTGCGTCCCCCAAATCGTCTTGCCTCTGTTCCCCGATCTGATAGGGTGTAAAGCAAGTCCGAAATGCATTCATTCCGGGAGGAGAGGTCCCCATGTTTGTCACCCCATCGCGGGCCGAGCGACGCGTGCGCTCAGTCCTGCTCTTGTGTTTGCTGATCTCGCTTGTCTCATTTGTCGCCGCAGCGCCCTTCACATACCAGGGATACTTGAAGGACGGAACATCGCCGGCCAATGGCGACTACGATCTCTCGTTCACACCGTTTGATGCAGAAACAGAAGGCACGGCGACGGCCTCCTCGGTCTTCGTGAGCGCGGTCCCCGTTACGAACGGTGTCTTCACGGTCTCCATCGATTTCCCCCGTTCGACCTGGGAAGGTGCCGCGCCATGGCTGGAGGTTTCCGTGCGTGCGACTTCGGTCGGTGGAGCCTTTACTACGCTGTCTCCACGTCAGCAATTGCTGGCCGCCCCGATCGCCGATTTGTCGAGGGACTCGTTGGCCCTCGATGGCATGGCGTCGTCGGAATTCGCTTCGACCATCCATTTACACACCGTGGGTGACATCTCCAACATGCCGTACATCTCGGAGTCGCCATTCGCGTATGCCATTCCTCAAGGCGGAGATGATGCGAAACTGGATCCCGGTTGGATCCCGAATGCAAATCAAGTGGTTGCCGACTTCACATCGGGAGACGTCGTCTTCAATAATGCGCCCGTTGGCTTGCTATCGGACAAGGTCGTGCACCAGGTTCTCGAGTACCATATCCTCCACACTGCGGCATCCCCCCCTGCTATCGATACCGCGATCGCGGCGCTCGACAGTCGACACGCGTTGCTGGCATATCGCGACGACAACGACAACTTCATCGGGAAAGTCGCATACGTCACGATTGATAACGAGGGGATAACGATCGGGGAGCCTGTTGCATTCACTACAGAGACTGCGACGAATCTGCGTATGGCTGTTCTTGATAATTCACGGTTCGTCATCAGCTACACCGATGCCGGTTCGTCGTCATCAGGGTCTGTGGTTGGCGGTAGCGCCTTCGGGGGAGTGATTGAATTTGGACTCAACGTCGAATTTGATCCCGAGGTCGTTACGGACCATGGTATCTTCTCGGTCGGGGGTAATGAGTTCTGTATTCCATTTCGAAACGCATTAAATGGTTTCGGCGAACTCATCATAGGGACGCTGGATGAATCGAGTCTTGCGATCACGTTGGGGACAAAAAACACATACAATTCACCCTCCATCACGGCGTGGGCATCGGCGACAATGCTGACCCCGACGCGTCTTGTGATCGTCTATTCAGAGAACAGCAATATCGGGGTCCATATGATGAATCTCGATCGCGACAATCTGGCGGCATACCCTCAGATATACATGAATCTGGGCGACATCCCGGTAAGCGCCACGTGGGTTAAACCTCGGAGCTCCGATGAGTTCGTCCTTGTGGCAAGAACTACCGATGCGACACCGAAGACGCGCATTTACCTCATCCAGACTAACAATTCTGCATTCACCACCTTGAATTTCAGCGACAAGAGTTGGAACACATTCGGATTCGATTTGGATCCCAGTGGTGAAATGTTCTTCGCACTCTACTCCGGTGAGCAGCAAATCTTCGATGTTGCCAAGTACGTCGGATCTGAATTCGCCGTCGGCTATGGGACCGTGGGAACGCCGACAAGCAGCTTCCTGGGGAGGGCAGTGGCGATGGGTCGATATGGAATGATCGCAGTAGACTACAACGATAGCGCCTCGACGATCAAGTGGGGGTTACGTCCCACTCCACTGGGTGTCGCCAGTAACTCTGCGAATGCGGCAGGCATGCCAGTCTCCGTCGTTGTGCAGGGCATTGCCAGCGGTCTCAGCGGCTTGGTCCCGGGCGAGACATACTACGTCACCGCTAGCGGTGCGCGCACCCCCGAGCGCTCCGTCAGCCGGCTTGGGACGGCGCTATCCAGCACCCAGCTCCTGATGGAGGTCGAGCGATGAAACGTCGCGTCGCAATCATGATAGCCGTTCTCCTGCTCGGCGCGTGGGCGGCCGCCTCGCATTCCCGCGCGGGCGAGAGCGAAACGCATTTCGCGATTGCCAATGGCGGAGTGTCCACCAGCGCCGGGGGAGACTTCTCCCTTGGCGGGACTGCGGGGCAGCTGATTGCCGGCCCCGCAATGACCGGCGGCGACTTCTCGCAGTCCGGTGGCTTCTGGCACCCGGTGGCAGGAGGTCTCCCGCACGGCTCTCGGACCGGGTGGATGATGCGCTAGGCAATTTGCTTCCAGAGTGATTGCGCTTCCGAAACGCCCAAAGGCAAATGCGCTTGCCTTTTCTGCGAATGATGGTAAATTCTCCTCGAATCCTGACAGCTTATCCTCGGGAGGAGAGGACCCATGTATTCAGTCGCTCGGGGGCCGGCGCACGGCCTGTGCGCTGGTCTCTTCGCATGCTTATTGATTCTGCTTGTTTCGGTAATCGAAGCCGCTCCTTTCACTTATCAGGGGTTCCTGAAGGATGGGAGCGCTCCGGCCAATGGTAGTTTTGATTTCACATTCACCCCATTCGATGGGGAGACACTGGGAACTGCGCTTGCCACCGAAGTTGCTGTCGGTGACGTCAACGTTGTCGATGGTGTCTTCACGGTGGAAATCGATTTTCCCAATTCTATCTGGGAAGGCGATCCCCCTTGGTTGGAAGTCCATGTTCGCGCAACGGGCAGCGGCGGAGACTACGACACGCTTTCGCCGCGTCAGCAGTTGATGGCGGCGCCGCTGGCTTCCATGGCGCGTGATGCTCTTGCGCTCGATGGCCATGCGGCAGCCGATTTCGCAGACGCGACCCACCCCCATGTGAAAACGGACATCAGCGATCTGGAACCCATAACTGCGGTTCCGGCGGCCGATTCCATTCCAAAGGCCGGTACGGACGGGATGCTCGCAGACGGGTGGATCCCTCCCGGCAACCAAATCGTTCACGCCTTCACAGCGGGTGACACCATTTCGGAAGGCTCTCCCGTGGGGCTCTTGAACGGGAAACTTCGATCACAGACTGGTCAAATCCAATTGATCAGCAGCAGTTCGATCCCGGCGGCAGCCGATGCGGATTTGGATGCCTGGGACAGCGAGCATGCCATCTACGCATACATCGATCCCGTTGCGGAGGCCAATGCGATGGTCGTCGTGCTGACAGTCGAGGACGGCGCGGTTGTTTGCGGAACCCCGAAGGTCATCAGTACCGGCCACGCGCAGGGCATTCGCGTTGCTGCTCTTTCGTATCGGCGATTCGTTGTCGTGTTCACGGACACCGACAATCTCTATCGGGGAACGCTCATCGCCGGCGGTGCGTCCGATCCATCGAGTATCGAAGTGGGGACCCCTGTGACTTACAGTGCAGAACAAGGATGGACGCACGAGGTCTTCTGGCTCGGCGGGTATATGAAGTACGACTTCTGTGTGTTCTTACGCGATGCCGGCAACTCGTATCATGGAACAGTGTCCGTCGGGACGATGAATCCGTCAACTTTCGGGATCACGCTTGGAAGTCCGGTGGAAGTATCGTCTGTTCCGGCGGCTGCCTTGAGCGGAATGTGGCTGACGAATTCACGCTTTCTTGTGAGCTACGGGGCTGACTCTGCTCGCCAGGACGTCGCATTGCTCTCTCTGGATCGCACGAATTTGACTGCGACGGTGCAGGCTACCCGGACGGTTTCATCGGATCCTCCGGCGGCCACCTGGGTCCAGCGGCTTTCCGGCGACGAGGCCCTCGTGGCGCAACGTTACAATGCCGCCACAGCGCGCTCCCATCTGATTCAAGTTCGTGCGAATGAAGCGGGAATCTCGATTCAGGACGTCGAGACCGTGAACCTGAAGTGCTGGGGGCTTGCCGTGCAGCCAGGGGGTGAGTTTGGGATGCTCTGGCTCTCCGGAATGGTGCCCAATCTCTACTTCGGGAAGGTATTGGATTCAGGAATTCGGTTGGGGTACTCCACCCAGATCATCATCACAGGATGTTCCTACTTCTCACTTGTTGGACTGGGAGCCCAGGATTTCCTGATGAGCACGGCAGGCACCCCAGACTCCTATGCCTCTTTGGTGGGCTTCCCCACACCCATTGGGATCGCGGCTGAGAGTGGAGAAGTGGACCAGCCGGTGTCCGCCATCATTCAAGGCGTATCCGACGTGCATAGCGGCCTCGTTCCCGGCACAGTGTACTACACGACCCATTATGGTTCTCTGACGAGCGATCCCTCCATCTGGAAAGTCGGAACGGCAATCTCTGAGACCGAGTTGTTGCTGGAGATCGAACGATGAAACGACGAATCGGCATCCTGATCGGGTTTCTCATTCTCGCGGCACTTGCGGCGGCATCGTGGCACCGGGCGAGTTACGAGGTGACGCACTTCGCCATCGCAAATGGTGGGACTACGATCAGCACTGGCGCTGAGTTCACTCTCGGCGCGACCACCGGCCAGGTGGAAGCCTCCGGCCCCATGACGAGTGGGGGCTACGAGTTGTGCGGCGGATTCTGGCACCAGAGCGGGGGAGGGCCTCCGGCCGGTCCCTATGCGGGCTGGACCGTGCGCTAGAAGAATCGGCCACCCAGTCAGGCCCCTCGCTGGCCGCCGCCACCAAAGCCTTTGACATCCCCGCGGCCGCTTCGGCACGCTCCCGATGCTAATTTCGCTGAAGGAGCGCTTGCCTTGTACATCGAACAGTTGGTCGGGAAACGGCTCGCAGACGCGCCGAAGGACGCCATGACGCCGGGGCACACGATGCTCTTGCGTGGCGGTTACATTCGCCAGATCGGCCAGGGCATCTTTGCCCTCCTGCCGCTCGGATTCCGGATCGCCCAGAAGGTGGAGGCGATCATCCGAGAGGAGATGAACTTCATCGGAGGGCAGGAAATCCAGATGCCTGTCGTCTCGCCGGCGGACCTGTGGCTCGAGTCCGGCCGCTACGAGACCGTCGGACCCGAGTTGCTCCGTTTCGAGGATCGCACCGGCCATCCGTGCGTGCTGAACATGACGCACGAGGAAGTCGTTGTCGAAGTCGCGCGCTCGCAGGTCGACAGCTATCGCCACTTCCCGTTCATGCTGTACCAAATTCAGACGAAATATCGCGACGAGGCGCGCAGCCGCGGCGGCCTGATCCGCGTGCGCGAATTCGTGATGAAGGACGCGTATTCCTTCCATCGCACGCAGGAGGATCTGGCGGAGTACTACCAGGAAGCCCACGCGGCTTACACGCGCATCTTCCGCCGGTGTGGTCTGCGGAACTTCGTCGATATCGAATCCGACAGTGGAATGATGGGCGGTAACGTCGCGCACGAGTTTATGCTCGTTACGCCCGTCGGTGAGGACACGTTGATCCTCTGCCCGAAGTGTGGCTATCGCGCGAATCGTGAAGTGGCCGTGAGCAATCGCAAGTTCGAGTTCAACGAAGAGCTGGAAGAGCTCAATAAGGTTCACACGCCGGCGCAGAAGACGATCGAAGAAGTGACCGGGTTCCTCGGCAAAGATGAACTGCACGCCTGCAAGTGCGTCGCGTTCGTCGGCAACGAGGAGAAAGCCGTGTTCGCATTCGTGCGCGGTGACATGGAAGTGAATCTGCCCAAGCTGCGCAAAGCGAGCGGCTTCGGTGATCTTCGCCCGATGCATGACGAAGAGTTCGAGCAGTACGGCACGGTGGCCGGGTTTGTCGGTCCGCTTGGTCTGAAGGTCGATAACGCGGTTGTTGTCTTCGATGAGTCGGTGGCGCATTCGCCCAACCTGATCATCGGTGCGAACGAAACGGACTACCACACCACGGGATTCAATTTCCGGCGCGACTTGCCCGAAGGCACACCGACGTCGGATATTACCGACGTGCGCGAAGGCGAAGCCTGCCGCGTTTGCGGAGAGCCCTTGAATGTGACGCGTGGTATCGAGGTTGGAAACATCTTCCAGCTCGGCACGAAGTACAGCCATGCGATGACCTTTCAGTACCACGAAGAAGACGGCTCGCTGAAGTACCCGATCATGGGCTGCTACGGAATCGGCGTCGGCCGGACGTTTGCCAGCGTGGCGGAAGAAAGCCGCGACGACAACGGGCCGATCTGGCCGATCTCGATCGCGCCGTTCCGCGTGCAGGTTTGCTGTTTGCAGGCGAAGGACGAAGAAATCGCGGCACGCGGCGTCGAGATTTACGACGAACTGCGCGCGTTGGGGCTCGATCCGTTGCTCGACAAGCGCCAGGTCGGCGCCGGCTTCATGTTTGCCGATGCGGACCTGATTGGTGCGCCCATTCGGATCATTCTCTCGCGACGCAACCTCGCAAAGGGTGTTGCCGAGATGAAGTATCGGCTCGTTGAGGAGCGGGACTTCCCGAAGGAAATAGCCCTCGATGAGCTGCCTGCAAAGGTACAGGAAATCGTGCAGGAACTGGAGCTCGAATACAGCTCCGCCGCCATGCGGATGTAATCAAGAAAAGAGGGACGCAGTCAGATGCTCGTCGTGATGGACAAGAGCGCGACGCCGGAACAGATCCAGGCAGTCGTCGAAAAGATAGAAAGACTCGGCATGAAAGCCGAGCCGATTCCCGGCGGGCAGCGCACTAGCGTTTGCGTTCTCCAGAACACCGGGGCCGTCGATCCAACGATCTTTGCTGGTATGCCCGGCGTCATGGAGTCGATTCGCGTCTCGAAGCCGTTCAAGCTCGTCAGCCGCGAGACGCACCGGGACGACTCGGAATTCGATGTCAGCGGCGTTCCCGTTGGCGGCAAGAACCTGACGGTGATCGCCGGGCCTTGTTCTGTCGAGAGTTATGAGCAGACACTGGAAACGGCCAAAGCCGTGAAGGCCGCCGGCGCACACATGCTGCGTGGCGGCGCGTTCAAGCCGCGCACATCGCCGTACTCGTTCCAAGGGCTCGGCGAAGAGGGACTGAAGATCCTCGCGCGCGTTCGCGAAGAAACGGGCATGCCGATCGTCACCGAGGCGATCGATCACGAAGTCTGCGACGTTGTCGAGGAATACGCCGACATGATCCAAATCGGCACGCGCAACATGCAGAACTACACGCTGCTGCGCAGGGCCGGTCGCGCGAAGATTCCCGTGCTATTGAAGCGCGGAATGTCGGCAACCTACGAAGAGTGGCTGATGGCCGCGGAGTACATCATGTCGGAGGGCAACCGCCGCGTGATCCTGTGCGAGCGCGGCGTGCGCACCTTCGCCGATCACCTGCGGAACACGCTCGATCTCAGCGTTGTGCCGTTTGTGCAGCGCATCACGCACCTGCCGGTTTTCGTTGATCCCAGCCACGGCGCGGGCAATCGCGATATGGTCGATGCACTCAGCTTCGGCGCCGTCGCCGTCGGCGCGCGGGGACTGATCATCGAGGTTCACAACAATCCGCCAAGCGCCATGTCCGATGGCGCGCAGTCGCTCTGGCCAGAGCAGTTCGCTAAACTGATGAAGAAGCTGCCGCGCCTGGCCGAAGTGCTGGCGGAGTAGCAGAGTTTCACTGGGCACTCGGAACTTACCGCCTAATCGTCCAGAGTCCGCTCCGCCAGAACGCGCATCATCGCATCGTGCACGCGGCCGTTGCTGGCGAGCATCCGTTTGCAGTGAATATCGAACGGGCCGCCTTCGAAATCGCTCATGCGGCCGCCGGCTTCTTCGACCATGAGAGCACCGGCCGCCATGTCCCAAGGGTGCAGACCCTTCTCGTAGAAACCTTCCAGTTGGCCTGACGCAACCGCTGCCAGGTCAAGCGCCGCGGCACCGAGACGCAGCATTCCCTGCGACTGCTGCAGGAAACTGCCCATCGTCCCCATCAGCCAATCGAGATGCTTGCGACGATCGTACGGAAAGCCCGTGACGAGGAGCGCATCGTCGAGTTGATCGACTTTCGAGACGTGAATCGGTTTGCCATTGCGCGTTGCGCCATGACCTCGCGCGGCCAGGTACAGATCGCCCAGCGCCGGCGCGAACACGCCGCCCGCAATCGTTCCGCCTTCGAACTGCAGCGCGATGCTGACTGCGAAGATCGGCATCCCATGCGCGTAGTTTGTTGTTCCATCGAGCGGATCCACAACCCACAGGTAGTCCGAGTTTGCGGCTCCTGACGTGCCGCCCTCTTCTGCCAGCAGAGCGTGATTGGGAAAGCGTTGTTGGATTTCCTCTGCGATTGCTGCCTCCGATTCCTTGTCGGCAATCGTCAGCAAATCGATCGCGCCCTTCTTCTCGTAACCGTCCAACTGCCTGAAGTGTTTCATCTGAATCGCTCCGGCACGGCGGCACATTGCCTCGATCGCTTCGAGCAACTCGCGGGCTTCGGATTCCGTTGGCTTCATGGCTCCTCCTCGAATTCGCGTCGCATCGCGGTCGGAACCTACCCCGATTGCACACCCGTTCTGCAATGGGAGAGATGGCGCTTGTGCTTTTCTTCACAAAGCAAACCGACATTGCCCCGAGGATTAGGTTGCCATTCCGGATTCGCCGGCCGCATACTTCGAACCTACGATCAATAGGTGGGGTTTGGTTTTCCGGTGCCTTGGGAGGCATTCGCGATGACCGCCGTGCATTGTGGCGCGCGAATCCGGCTCAGGTCGAACGGCCTGAAATGACACACTCCCAAGGAGCAATTCATGTTCGTCCTACCACGAGTACTGCGGGCCGCCGTCGGTCCTGCGCTTCTTTCCATGGTTATCGCGGTTCCTTGCGCTGCAGGCGATTTATATCCGCCGGCTGGCGCGCCCGCGCCCACGATGAAACGTCTCGACGAGGTCAGTCCTTCACGCTGCATCTCTTCGTTACCCTACAGCATCACGGAATCTGGCCGCTACGAAGTCTGCGGCAATCTGACTGGAACGTCCGGTCAAAACGGAATTACAATCAGCGCATCGAACGTTGTGCTGGATCTCGGCGGTTTCACCCTGACTGGCGGCGCGGGAAGCCTTGATGCCGTGAACATCTCCTCCGGCGGCAATGTCACCGTGAGAGGGGGGACCCTGACGCGTTGGGATGGCGATGGAATCGATGGTGCGTCCGATACGCTCGGCGCCCTGTATGTTCACGACGTCAGCGTTTCATCCTGCAAAGGCAACGGGATCTCGATCAGTTCCGGTGGTGTCTACGACTCCTCGGTGTCCTCCTGTGCAAGGAACGGCGTGTCGGTCGGCTGCCCCAGCGGCTCCTGCGGTGGCGGGGCCGTCTATCTCGAGGGCGTTCGCTCAACGGGCAATGGCTTCTCGGGCATCAGCAGTTCCAACGGCCCAGAACTGACTCTGGAACGTTGCGTCTCGAGTGGAAACGCCAGCCACGGCGTGTACATGTTCTACGATTCGACGCCGGCGCGCGCGCAGGATTATAACTCCTCGCGAAGCAATAACAGCAGCAGTATCGACAATGGTGGCGACGGCTGGTCGGTCGAAACCGTCGAAGGTGTCAGTGTGGCGTTGAGCTTCGACGGTTGCGTCTCCTCCGGAAATGTCGGGGCGGGCTTCCGCACCGTCTGCGAACCGCTCGACGACGTTTCCGTCAGTTTGCTGCGCTGTGAAGCTGACAAGAATGGCCAGGAAGGCGTTCGCGTTTCCGAGGCGGCACTGCGCATGGATGGCGGTTCCAGCAGCCGGAACGGCAGTCATGGCATTTGGATTTCATCTTCAGGTTCCGCGACCAAAGCCCAAGACTATAATTCATCTCGCAGCAATACGACCTCGGCTGTCGATGTCGGCGACAACAGTGGCGACGGCATCCTGCTTGAAGTCGCAGAGCCATTCCTCGATCCCGGTCTCGATCCGTTCGGCGTCGAGACACTTGATCTGAGCAGTTGCCGCCTGGTCCGCAACACCGGCAACGGACTGCGAATGAGCGGAAACGCAGTCGTTTCCTTCGATCGTTGTGTCGTGTCCGAGAATGACGGCGCAGGCCTTTCCGTTTCGACAACATCTTACAGCTCCGGCCTGTCTAAGGCCGACTCGAAGCGCAGCTTCTTCAGTTCCAATGGTGGCGGTGGCGCCGTTTGCCCCAGTGCCAGCGCAACCGTGGAATGGTCGTTCAGCGAAACGGAGTTCTCCCGCTGCGGCGCGGATGGCGTGCAACTCGCCGCCGGCCAGAACGCATCGGATCTTCGCCTCTCCCTGGACCGCTGCGTTGTCAGTCGTTGCGATGGAGATGGCGTTGCCTTGAATGCGAGCTACGGCGGCGGTCCCGCCTGCCCATCATCGCTCTTACTCAGCAGTTCCAGCCTTCGCGACAATGGCGGCGTTGGTGCGAGCTGCGTGTCTGAAACGGCCTCGGTCACGAGTTCGCGTTCCAGCGGCAACGGCGGTGGCGGCATGGTTTGCGGCACAACGAATCACTTCGTCGCCGGTGGCAGCGGCTTTGATGGAAACACGAGCCCTGGCCTTGTTGTCGTCAGTCCGGTCACCGTGCTGAATGACGTGCGATGCGTCGGAAACGGCGGCGACGGAGCGGATCTCACTTCCGATTCCTCCATGATCTCGTCTTGTGTGTTCAGCGACAACGACCTTCGGGGCATTCGCAGTCGCACGGGCGGTGGGCGCATCAGCTCCTGCGTCGTTTCCAGCAATGGCGACAGCGGAATCGTCGTCGAAGGCAGCGGCATGGACGTTTGCGAGAACGTCGTGTCTGGCCACCAGAACGCTGGAGCCACAGCCTCCGGCATCGATGTCGTCGGCACAGGGAATCGCGTTCGCGGCAATATGACGAGCAGCAACGACCGCGGTGTGTCGCTTCGCTCGAACGGCAATCCGGTTTACGAGGGAAGCAGCACGGGCGGTGAGAATCCGTTGTTTGAAGATGCCGGCGTCTCCGGCAATTCGAGCGGCAGCACGACGATCGATGCTGCCTCCAATCCATTCGACTTGATCACGCATTAAGAAAGGAGTCGGCCATGAAAGGCAGAACTTGCGCCGCAGTCGGACTGCTCGCGCTTCTTGCCGGCGGAGCGTTGGCTCAGTCCAACATCGATCCGAGCCACTCCTTCGCGTGGAGCGAGAACCTCGGCTGGATCACGCTCTATCCGTCGGCTCAATACGGCGTTGTTGTGACGGCCGATCACCTGAGCGGCCATGCATATGGAGAAAACGCCGGTTGGATCTGGTTCGGTGACGGACCGGATAACGGAACGACGTACACCAACGTCGGCACCGATCACGGCGTGAACGTCGATCCCAGCGGCGACCTTTCCGGATACGCCTGGGGAGAAAACATCGGCTGGATCAACTTCGATACGACTTCGGTCGGTGCCTCGCAGGTTTCGATCGACATGGGAACCGGCGAGTTCAGTGGCTTCGCCTGGTCGGAGAATTCCGGCTGGATTAACTTCGGCGATGGATACACGCAAGGACTCAGCTACTTGCCCAACACGGGCATCGATGACTGGGCGATTTACGAGTGAAATGAATCAACGGCCCGGAGCGGAAGAGCGCTCCGGGTCGATTCTATTTCGCGAGGCTCTCCCTGATTTTCTTCGCGTGCCGATGCACCGGACTCAATCCGCCTGTGTCCCAAAGCGCTTTGTACATCGGATCGTGCGAGGTCATGATTGTGACGAACAAATCGAAGTGCAACCGGTCAACCGGCTTGGCCTCGATGATCATGATGTGACGGCTCGATCGCCAAATGAAGACATCGTTTATCTGGCTGCCCGTGTTCGACGAAGTGACACTCGCAGATGGCGTTCGCCATGTACCTCTCACGCGCCCCATCAGTCTTGTTTGCGCGTCGTTGGGCAGATTTCGCCTGATCAGGTAGATCCGAGTCACGTTGCCGTCGTCATCTGTCTGGTACACTCCGCCAAGGCCCGATTGCTCATGGACGACCTCCGCGGGGCGTGGCGACTTCCAGTCGCGCGCCTGGGAGATGACATCCTTCTCGTTCGTGCCGGCCCGCAGGCCCGCGAAAGATACTGTTTGGCCCGACACCATTGTCGGTCCAATGTAGATGGCTCTCACGAATTCGTTCATGACCTGACGGTCCGCATAGGAGCCAGGTCTTCCCTTTGCGGCATAAACCCCCGCGCCCAGCAGCAACGTGATTCCCGTGGCCAATGCCCAGAGGACAATGGCAACGATCGACCACAGGACGATGCGCGTGAATCTCCGTACCAGGCGCCGGAAGAAGCCTGGTCCCTTTCGGCGTTGCACTGGCGACTTGCCGGTCATTCGTAGAGGCGCCGTTCTCGTTGATCAGGATCGAGCGGGATCAGAACCGGTGCGACATCGAATCCGGGCAGCAGACTCCCTTCGATGCCGATGGGAATGCGTTTTCGCGGCAGCGGTTCGTCGAGTTTCTCCAGCACTGCCGTCGAGTGCCGCAGAGGATAGAGCCACTGCATCGTGCGCTGCATTGCGCCGGGTTCCAGCGGTACGATCAAGCGATCGCCCGTTGCCGCGTCACGATATGCCATTCGTTCGCCGGTCAGCAACTCGACGCCCGGCTTCGCGATCTCGCCGTTGCCCTTGCGGCCATCGAGCAAACGGGGATCCAGGAACAGGCCCTGGCCGCGCCAAAGCTCCGGCCACGCTTTCAGTTCTTTCGGCGATATCGTGGCAAGTAACGACATATTGTCGCGTGCCTTCTCCAGCTTCTTCTCGACTTTCTCGCGGCGCCCGTACGTTGGATATCCATCGAGGATTCGTTTGTACAAGATCGATTGAGCGCGCGCTGACGGCGTACGATCGGCCTGGCGTTCCAATGTCCGTGCTGCCTTGTGGCGCATCTTCAATGCCTTCGCTGTTTCGCCCAGGCGATCCCATGCCTCTGCCGATTGGCCGAAGCGCTTGCGACTTGCATAGGCCTTCGCGACTCGCGCCAGCCAATCTTGCCCTGCATCGGTTTCGTAGAATTCCTCCGGCGCCGTCTCTGCCGCTTCGAACAACTCGTCCTTGGGGAATGCCGGCAACAGCGGCAGCGTGATTGTTCGTGAAATCACATCGAAGACGAACAACGAACGTGCGGCGCGAATCCAGTTCGCTTCCTCGATGCGGGCCTGCTCGGGCGAAAGCGATGCCGTCAGGATGCTCGGGTCTTCGCCATAGAGGAGATACTCCCAGCGCCGATCGGCGATGGCATCCATCGCCTGCTCAAAGGCGACTTCCGGATCGAAATCGGCCCGCGAGGCATACTGCGTTGCGCGATCGACCCATGGGCCGGTGCTTTTGCGTGCCAAATGCTCCAGACTGATACGAGCAATGCTGCGTTGGCCGCGTTGGCTGTAGTTTGCCGCTTCGGCTGCACGCACATCATCCGCCGCGGCAGAGATCGGATAGTTCGCCAGGAACTTATCGATTCGCTCTGGCAAATCCGCCGCGGCCGGATCGAGGACGAACGCGCGAAGCAACTCCGAATAGGCCTGAAAGTGCGCTGGCTCGCGCAACGCTGCGTCTCCATCGACGACGGACACCGCCTGGTTCTTGCGCGCCTGGCGAGCAGCCAACTCGCGCAGGACCTCGCGATGTTCCTCTCGAAACGGTTCCCGAGTGCCCGTCAGCATCACTTCTCGCTCGTACCACCAGGCCGATGCCTCGAGGCGATTCTGCTCGCGGGCGCGCTCTGCATTCTCCTGAGCCTGAAGTGCGGCCAGAGCCCTTCGCCTTGGAGCCAGTTTCTCCGCCGTCGCAATCGGCGCGAACGGTTTCTTTTCCAGCAGGGGATCTTCCGCGACTTTGCGGGCCGTCCAAAGCTCCTTGCGCTGTTCTGGCGTCAGGTACTTTCGCCCGACCAGCATGTACTCCGTCAGATCCAGCGGCGGTTGCAGCAGGCGAAAGAATTGCAGCGTGAGAACCCCATTGGCGGCATTGACCATAGAATTGAAGACACGACGCCACGACTCGTAGCGACGATCCGCGCGCGCCTGATAGTAGCGCTCACGCGGTTCCTGTCGAATCAGCAAGCGCATCACCGTTTCGACTTCAGCGTCGGAATCGAAGTCCTTCAGAATCGAGCGAGCTTCCTTGCGTGTCATCATCGGGCGCTTCGTTGCTGCCGCGAGGGCCGCAACATTCTCGCTCAACTTTGCCGCACCCGGCGTGTCGTGCTCGAATCGCTCTCGCAATCGCGCCAACGTTGTCAGTTGATCCGCATCGCCCAGCACGGCCGCACGGAGCGCCGCCTGTGTGACGCCGTCATCCGTCGTTACCGCTTCACCGAGATTCGTCTGGGCGAATGCGGACACGCAAAATAGAAGAATAAGAAAAGGAAGGACGAGGAGTCTCACTGGCCCACCTCCGCTGCGCGTGCCGCGCGGAGAAGCTCCACGTCGTCATCGCTCAGGAAACCGGCGTTCCGCATGTCTTCCCAGTCGGTTTCAGTCTTCTTGAGGAGGCTCTCCAAGCGCTCCGGAAGGCGGGGACGGGAAGGCGGGGGCGGTTCGCCGGGTGCATCAGGCGGGGGAGACTCCGGTATCTTCGGTTCGCTCTTCTTGGCGACGAGATCGGATTCCGCACGCTCTGCTTCCATTGCGAGCGCTTCAAGCGCAGAGAATCCCTTGCCGGTTTCTGCGGGTTTCGATGCCTCCGCCTGGCGCTCGACAAACTTGCGGGCCATCGCCTCGCGAACACGCTTCATCTCTTCTTCGGAGAGCAAGCCGCGCTTCTTCAACTGGCTCAACTCATCCAATCGCTCCTCCTCGCCTCGTAGACTGCTGCTGCGTTTCTGCACGGACTGGCGAATGAAGTGTTGAACGAACATCAGAATGATAATGCCTACGACGAAGGCGGCTCCCCATTTCAGGAAGTACTGATCGTTCGGATCGTTCAACGAGAACTGTCCGAGAAGCACTATGGGAACAAGCGTTGTCATTCCGTCGTTGAAGAGGAGGAGAATTTCTCGACGACATTGCGGGCGGTTTCGGCATTCAGCGGTTCTTCGCCGATCTCGTTTTGCAGCAGGAGCTGGTGGAACGCACCTTTCATTTCGCGAACATTGGAGTCGACGTGTTCTGCAATGACTTCCAGGGCATCCTCGGGAATCTCGCGATCGGGATGCTCCTTTGAAAGTTGGCGCAGAATCGCCATGCGGGTTTCGCGATCGGGCGATTGAATATCCACGATGACGCCGGCACCGAAACGTGACTTCAGGCGCTTCTCCAGATGGGCAATTTCCTTTGGCGGACGATCGGAGGTGACAATAATCTGTTTCTTCGATTGGTACAACGTGTTGAAGATGTGGAAGAATTCCTCCTGCGCGCGTTCTTTACCGGCCAGGAATTGCACGTCATCCAGCAGCAGCACATCGGTACTCTTGTGCCGCTGGCGGAACTTGATCACGGTGTTGTTCTGGATGGCGTCGATCAGTTCGGATGTGAAGTCCTCCGAGTTTGTATAAATCACCTTCAGCTTCGGGTGGTTCTCGAAAATGTAGTTCGCGACGGCGTGCAGGATGTGTGTCTTGCCGAGGCCGACATCGCTGTGAAGGAACAGCGGATTGTGCGGCGTGTGTCCCGGCTCTTTCGCCACCGCGATGGACGTGGCCCATGCGAAACGGTTGCGATCGCTGACAACGAAGCGATCGAAGTCGTATTCCGGCAGGACGTTCAGTTGGGTCGTTTCCACTTCAGGCGACGAAGGGCCGCGGCTCTGCGCTGTCTTCAGCAATGGAGCCAGCGCACGCCACTCTGTCAGCGCCTTCTTCTCGTCGCCGGACTCCTCGAAGAGCTGCGCCCGCAGCGTACGCGCTTCGACATGGTCGGCATCGAGCTCGACCACTTCGTCCAAGACGCCGAGCGACTCTTCTGCGCCTTCCGTTTCACGGAGACGCTCGGCCAGAAGCATTAACTCCGCGACAGCATCCTGTGTCCGATCGGCTTCCTGCAGTTCACTGATCAGGATGCGACGCAACTTCGTGTCGCCGGGTGTGAGTTCGATCGCTTCTCGGCGCGCCGACAGGCTTTCGTCTGTATTGCCCTTAGACTTGTAGGCGCGCGCCATCGCATCCAGCTCATCGAGCGCCATCTCGACGTCCTGATGATCTTCGTGCAGGCAAACATCAACGATCTGGCGACGAACGCCTGTGTCGTTCTCGTCGATTTCAAGGGCTTCATAAAGAGTCGTCAGTGAATCGTCGAATTCGCCCTTGCGCGCCTGGACGGCTGCCAACTGCCGCAGATGCGCGATCGCCTCCATAGGCTGTTCGCGAGCCAGTTCCAACTTCACGAGACCGCTGTAAGTCCCAACGTGCTCGGCGTCCAATTCGAGCGCTTCTTTGTAGACCTCTTCCGCTTCGTCGTAGCGTTGGGCGTCGGCGTGCGTTTCGCCAAGCGTCAGCAACTCCTCTAGGGCTTCCTCCGTGCGATCGTTCTTGCGCAGCGCCTCGATCAATCGCCTGCGCGAGTCTGCATCGTTGGATCGAATCTCCACCAACTTCTGCAGCAGCGTGATCGCTTCTTCTTCCTGGCCATTCTGCTCGTGGATCGCGATCAGCGTGCGCATCTGGTCGACCTGTTCATCGGCCTGGCCGATGGATTCGAACAGGCCGATCAACTTGTGATGAAGCCCAGCGTTCATCAGGTCCTTTTCGGTTAATCCGCGCAGCGTCTCGACGGCGCGTTCAACCACTTCGGCCTCGCGACAGGACTCAATGTACTCATCCAGCCGAATCTGCAACTCGCGCTGTTCGTTCGCTTCCTGCAGGAGATGCAGAAGTCGCTCGATTGCCTCGAAGTCATCGCTCTGACGCCGGATGAGCTCTTCGAGAACCTCGCGCTCGCCCTGCAGATCGCGGCCTTCGTGCAGCAGGTCGGCGAGCTTCCAGCTTTCCTCGCGTGCCCGATCATGCTGCTCGTTGATTGTGTAGAGCTCGATCAGCTCACGGCGCGCCGACGCATTGGCGGGACGGCGCTCCAGGAGTACAAGGCCTTCCTTGATCGCGTTGTCGTAGTCGCGACGGAGCTTGTAGAACTGCATGCGCCGCAGCCGCGCATCGATCAGGCCTTCCTCGTCTTCGAGCGCTTCGCAACAATCGCGCAACAGGTCCAGTGCGCCGAGATCGTTCGGATTTTCGTCGAGAAGATTCCCGAGCACTTCGCGGCACTTATCGTAATCTTCCGTATCGTGCAGAACCGCGGCAAGATTCCCCAGAAGCTGGCGAGCTTCATCCTTGCGTCCCTGGCGATTGAGCGTTTCGGCCAGTAACTCGATCGCTCGTGTCCGATGGTCGTCCAGTTCAAGAATGAAGCGAAGGTGCTTCTCTGCCGTTCCGAACTCGGAGCGTTCAATCAGCAGTTCGCACGCCTTGATGCGTTCGATGTAGGCTTCGCCCCACTTGCCGAGATGGTCGAGCGCCTCTGCGTGGTCCATCATCAGGTGCGGGTTGTCCGGCTCGATCTCGAACGCGTGCTCGATGTTCTTGACCAACGCCGGTACATTGCCACGTTCCTTCAGAATCGCGCACGTGCCGGTGATCACTTCCAGCGCCTCGTCGGGATGTCCTGTTCGTTCAAGCAGAACCCGCAAGTCTTCGCGCACGCCGAGGTCCTGCTCGTCGATGATCTGCATCTCGCGGTACAACTCAAGCGCCTGCTCTAATTCCTCCGCTCTTTCGTAGACGTTTGCGATCGTGCGCAGGCGTTCGATCGCTTCGGCCGAATCTTCCTCTTCCAGTGCGATGTCGGCGTACGTCCGCAGGGCCTTCAGATCCTCAGGGAACGACTCGAGAATCTCATCGAGCAGGAAACGAGCAGACATGAAGTCATCCGCTTCGCGATAGAGGTTGATCAGTTTGTATTGGAGATCGGCGACCATGTCGTGATTGCCGATCTGGCGATGTGCCGTGATCAGTCGCTCGATCAGCGCTGAACTGTCCGATTGCACATTCGCCAGGCTTTGCAGGCCCTCGACCGCTTCCTCGAACGCCTCGCGTCCCATCAATTCGTCGATCAACTCGACGGCTCGTGTGAAGTCCTCGTGCGGCAGACCGCGCTGGATAAACAGATCGATCATGTCCAACGCAACCTGATCGTTCTGTGGCTGGATCGCCAGAATCGCATCGAGTGTTTCGGCGGCGGCGACCAATTCTGCGTCGACAATCTGCTTCTTCGCGACCGCGCGCAAATCCGCGACGGCTTCATCGGGCCGTCCGAGCGTGATCAGCAACTGAGTGATGATCGGGCGGACCTCGACGCCTTCGGGCGCAATGGTTTCCACGTGGCGATAGGCTTCAAGAGCACGCTCGTACTCCTGGGCCATCTCCGCGGCATCTGCCAGCAGCATCAATTCCTCGAAGGCTCGCTCGTCGTGCCCTTCGGCTAGGTAGTGCCGCGCCATCATCTCGCGTACGGCGACGGACTCCGGATCGCGATCGAGTTGCTCCTGCGCCAGTTCCAGGAATTGCTCCGTGTTGCCGGCCTGGCGTTCCGCCTCGATCAGGCGGAGGCTGAATTCTTCCGTCTCGTTGCTACGACCGGTTTCCTCCAGCAGACGGATTTGCACACGCAGCGCTTTTGGATGATGCGGCTTGCTGTTCAGAATCCGCCGCAGCCTCTTTTCCGCTTCTTCGCGGTACATGCTGCGATGCTTGTCTTTCAGCGATAGGAGTTCGACGAAGTTCTCCGCCTCCTCGACCATCGCATCGATGTCTTCCGTTTCGGCGCCCAGCAGGATATCGATCTCGTACTCATCGACCAGGCGCTTCAGGGCCGCGTCGTAGTCCCAGCCGCGCGATCGCGCGACAAGGTCGATCAGATCTCCGCCGCCGGACCCGTCGCATTCCGCATAAGAGCACCGGTATGCCCGGCGCCCCTCATCCACCGTCAGCGTCCGGAACACCTGTTCTCCATGGATCGGACAGTAGCACCGAATCACGCCACCGCCGCGCTGGATCGACTCGGTGTGGTAGTCGACGAACTCCAGCACATCGAGCGCTTCCAGCTCGCTGAGGACCTTCTGAATGATGTTCTCTGGATAACCGCTGCTCATGGGTGCCAGACTCTCACGGCGACCGGCACATTCCCCCCCGGCAGCCGCGGCTTAGGATCGACTTCTAGGAGTACGCTGTGTGGGAAAACGTGTCAAAAGGAAGTGCGCTGGCGAGCGAGGCGATTATTGGTCTACGACATCAGCAACCCCAGCAGGATCAGCCCGATCACGGCGAACAGGGTCATTCCTGAGCAGCCCAGGCCGCACCCGCCGAGAGCCTTCTTTCGATTCTGCTGAAAAAGGGAGGCGACCCCCAGCAAGAACGCCACGATATCGATCATCATCAAGCCGATGATCGCCAGGCCGAGCAACATTGTCTGCGGCGTCTCGCCCTGCATGGAACCGGGAGAAGCCATCTCGGCCGCCGTTGCCACCGCAAAGACCAAGATAATCCCCAGCCCGGCAAGCAAGCTGATGACCAGCGACCAGATTCCAAAACCGGAGTGCTTTGGCTCCGGCGGATACTCCTGCCACCCCCACTGTTCCATGGCGACCTCCTTCATTTTCTACATAGACGGCTGGCAAAGTCAGGAGAAAGTGTGGGCCGTGCCCCGCAAGGGGAGCAAGCGCGAACGCGCAGATAGGAGAGACCCCGCAATCCGTGCGACTTCCCGCCGTGGGGGCCTGCCTGCTCAAAAACGGTTGCGATGCTCTCGTTGAGGGGCAGACAATGGCTAAACGGTAGGCCATCCAGTCTTTGCCAGGGAGAAGGCACACTATGGAGTTTCAAATCGACGAGAAAGGCGCCTGCGAGGTCATCCGCATGGAGGGCCGCCTCGACTTGGCCGGAGCGGAGGCCGCTGAGGGCTTCTTCAACGAGTTCCGATCCAAGCCCATGAAGGGGCGCCAACTGATCGTCAGCTTCAAAGACGTTCCGTACATCAGTTCCAGCGGCTTGCGGGTCCTTGTGGCTGCATTGAACGACATCCAGGAAAAGGGCGGCGCCATGGTCCTCTGCGACATGAACGTTGCTGTCGAGGAAGTTTTCCAATTCGCCGGCCTGGACACCGTCTTCCGCATCTATCGCGAGGAGGACGAGGCCTACTCGGAGTTGGCCAAATCCTGAGAAGGGCGGTCGCCAGGCCATGGGTCCTGACCGAAGTCTCAAAGTTGAGCTAAATGCCGACCCCTGCATGCTGGTGGTCGTCTGCTCCGCCGTGCGGCAGTTCGCGGAGGCTTGCGGCATGGACGAGCGAAACAGCCAGCGCCTCGAACTCGCGACCGACGAAATCTGCTCCAACATCATCTGCCACGCCTACGGCCAGGACCCCTCCGAGACCTTCCGCCTGGAGGCCGATGTCGAGGATGAGATCCTGGAGATCCGGATCTACGACCACGGCAAGGGCTTCGAACTCGAAGACGTGAAGAAGCCCGATATCACCTGCCCGCTGAATGAACGCCAGATCGGGGGCCTGGGGATCTTCCTGGTCCGCAAGGTTGTCGATTCTCTCAGTTACGGTTCCGTCGAAAGCGGCGAGAACTGCTTCCGATTTACCAAACGGATTGAAACCCTGCCCCACGCGGCGGAGGCCTGAGACTCAGCCATGAAATTCTGCCTCGAGTTCGAACAGGACACCGCCCACCTGCGCCTGATCGGGCGGTTCGATCTGGCGGCGGCCAAGCGCTTTCGTGGCCTGGCCCAGTGGATCGGCGACAGCGACGTGAGGTCGCTTGAAGTAGAACTGAGCCAACTGCAGTTCCTCGATTCCTCCGGCATCGGGGTACTCCTGCTGCTGCGGAACGGCATCGAGAAGAAACAGGGCCGTATGTCTCTGCGCAAGATTCCGCCGGCCATCAATGAAACCCTCTACAATGCCGGCCTGGAGGAAGTCTTTCGCCTTGCCGACCCGTGACCCATGGCCAGAGAAAAACTCTATCGCGATTCCGTACACGACCTGATCCTGCTCAATCTGGACGACCCCAGCGACCACTTGCTGGGGCGCCTGATCGATAGCCGGGAATTCCAACGACTCCGCCGCATCAAGCAGCTCGGCATGGCCCACATGGCCTTCCATGGCGCCGAGCATAGCCGCTTCTGCCACTCCTTCGGCGTGATGCACCTGACGCGGAGGCTGATCAACCGCCTGCGCCAGGACAACCCGATCGAGGACAGCGAAGCGCTGGCCGTGATGTGCGCCGGCTTGCTCCACGACCTCGGCCACGGGCCGTTCAGCCACGTGATCGAGAAGTACTTCCCCGAGGGGCACGAAACCTGGACCCAGCGGATTATTCTGCACCCCGATACGGAAGTGAACGCGATCCTGGAAAGCTACTCCCCCGGCTTCTCCGCGCATGTCGCCGCGGTGCTGCGCGGCGAGGCCGAACCGCGCTGGCTGAACTGGCTGATCTCCAGCCAGCTCGATGTCGATCGATTCGACTATCTGCTGCGCGACAGCCACATGACCGGTGTGAAGTACGGCGTGTTCGACCTCGAGCGCCTGATGCTGATGCTGCGCGTCAGCCCCGATGGCGACCGCATCGTCGTGTCGCCCAAGGGTGTCCTGCCGGTCGAGAAGTACCTGCAGTCGCGCTATCAGATGTACCGGCAGGTCTACTTCCACAAGACGGTGACGGCCGCCGAGGCGATGCTGATGGGAGTGCTTGGGCGCGCGAGCGAGCTGGCGCGCGAGAACGGCGCCTGTCCGGAGGTCGCAGCCGACTCACCGTTCGGCCGCATCCTGCGCGGCGAGCAGGATCTCGAAGTCGCCGACTACCTTCAGCTCGATGACTCCGTAATTCTCGGCGCGCTGAATCACTGGTCGCGGACGGACGATCCCATCCTGCGCGACTTGTCCTTCCGGCTGCTCAACCGGCGGCTCTTCAAGTCGCTGGAAATCGCCAATTTCGAAGAGCATGACCTTGAGATCAAAATGCGCATCGCCGAGGCGGAAAAGATCATCAGCGATGCCGGCCTGGATCCGCGATACAATCTTCTCTATTCGATGAGCGCCGACACGCCGTATCGCCCCTACAATCCGCGGACGGACAAGACTGGTGCGGTGATTTGGGTAGAAGATCCCGTCACCGGCCAGTTGCGCGACGTCAAAGACGTCTCGCCGACGATCCGCGCCTTCACCGAATCGCCCTACACGATCTGGCGCGTCTTTTTCCCCGAAGCCGCCAGCGACATCCGGGTGCGCGAGCGAATAACCGAAGCGTTTGTTGGGTGATGTGATCGATTGGTCGGGCCTTCAGCCCTCTGTGAGAATGACTCGCCGAAACCTGGCGCTGACGCGCCAGGCTGGAATTGGGCGCGCCGTTGGCGCTGAGTTTGGCGGCCCAATCGAAGAGGGGCAACGCCCCGGTCCATACCAGGCTTGGGCGACAGCCCAAGTACAGTGATTGATGAGTCAGAGGCAACATCAGGGCGGATGCAGATGGGCCGAACGAGACGAGAGGACCGTGCTTAGATTCGGAGCTGAATCGCAGAGGGGCAACGCCCCGGTCCATACCAGGCTTGGGCGACAGCCCAAGTACAGTGATTGATGAGTCAGAGGCAACATCAGGGCCGATGCAGATGGGCCGAACGAGACGAGAGGATCGTGCTAAGATTCGGAGCTGAATCGCAGAGGGGCAGCGCCCCGACCCATACCAGGCTTGGGCGACAGCCCAAGTACATGGAGCGACGAGAGTCCGAGCGCTGAAAGCGCGACCCACCGATTTCCCCTAAACCTGCGGCCTTCCCGAGAACATCGGTTCGCCTTTGAAGAACTGTGTGAACAGGACGCCCGCCAGCACGGGCACGCGGTAGATGCCCTTCTTGAAGAGGGCCGCCACGCCGCCGATCAAGACCCCGAGCGCGATAGCGCTCGTCGCCACCGCGGACCAGATGGGGTTTGCCCCGAAGCCTAGCATCAGGAACTGCCCCAGGAACCCCAGGACCAGCAGGCCGAGCTCGATCGCCGCCAGTTGCGTCGCCAGGAATCGTGTGCCGCCCGCCCGTGGCATCGAGATAGCCAGGAAAATGATTCCCGCTACCGGCGATAACGGCGCGATGCACAGCACTGGCATCAGAACCAGCGGCACCAGCGCCAGGTGCGCCGCCGCAAGCAGACCGCGATCATCGGAGTTGGACTCCAGATCGTCGATGGTTTCGTAGACTTCTTCTTCGCTCACTTTTTCTTCCCCAGAAGCGCCTTTGCCTGCGGACTATCGCTCATCGGCAGACGAATACGCAACTGTCCGTCGAAGCGGCGCATGGCCCCGGCGATGGCCGGCGCGGTCGGGACCAGCCCGATTTCGCCGACTCCCTTTGCGCCCCACGGCCCGTTGGGGTCCGGCTCCTCGATCAGGATCACATCGATATCCGGCGTCTGGTGCGCGCGCAGAACCCCGAAAGCGCGCAAGTCCTTCGCCTGAACGTGACCGCCTTCGGATGGGCAGTCCTCCGTCAGCGCATAACCAATGCCCATGTGGACGGAGCCCTCGATCTGGCCCTCGCACAGAATGCGGTTCATTACGCGCCCGACGTCGTGGACGGCGATCACCCGATCCAGGTTTCCGTCGTCGTCGAGGATCGCCACCTGCGTTGCATAGCTGAACGCGAGGTGCGTCTTCGGCGGGCCGCCATCTTTGCCGCGCCGCTGGCCGAGGGGAACGGTTTCGTCGTAGACATATTCGCCGCGGAAGATCCGGCCAACGAGGCCGGCAAGATCACTGGACTTCAGAGCCTCAGCGAGCTTCTCGCCGGCGAGCCGCACGGCGTGCCCGCCCAGGACCGTCGCGCGGCTGGCCGTCGTCATTCCGCACGGCGTGGGCCGGCTCGTATCGATGACGACGCGCACGCGGCGCGCTTCGACGGGTGCCGTCTCGCAGAGCGCCTGGATCAGAATCGTCAGCAGCCCCTGGCCCATCTCCGTGAAGCCCGTGAAGATCGCGAGGCCCGGCTGTCCGTCGGCCCATTGCTCGACGACAATCTCTGCCTCGCCGCTGTCCGGCATCCCATTTCCGATGCCCGTATTCTTGATACCACAGGCGATTCCGGCGTACCCAGCTGCAAAGTATTGAGACTTGACGGCTTCAAGCGTTTTCTTCAGCCCAACGCCGCCCTCCAGAACCTGGCCCGTGCAGAATGTGTCGCCGTCTTCGAGCGCATTCGCATACCGAATCGTCCACGGATCGGAGCCGACCTTGGCGGCCAGCAAATCGAGGCACTGCTCGATCCCCCATGCGACCTGATTGACGCCGAAGCCCCGCATCGCCCCGCACGGAACGTTATTCGTGTAGGCCGCGATAGCCTCGACATCCACGTTCGAGACTCGATACGGACCGCAGGCATGGCCCGCTGCGCGCTCCAGCACCTTAGATCCCACCGAGGCGTAAGCCCCTGAATCGCCAACGATCCGCGCCTTGACTGCTTGCAGATTTCCCACCGCATCGCAGCCCACCCAATACTCGATCGTCATCGGGTGGCGCTTCGGATGGAGCCGAATAGACTCGGCGCGCGAAAGCGTGATCTTCACCGGGCGCCCGGTTGCCACCGCCAGCAGAGCCGTTTGGCCCTGGACAGAGAGGTCCTCCTTGCCGCCGAACCCGCCCCCGTTGCTGATCAGTTCGACTTGAACCTCGTCTTCGGAGAGACCCAGGAGCGAAGCAATCTGGCGACGATCGTCGAAGACGCCCTGTCCTTGCGACAAGACATGTAGCTTGACAGAATCGCTGGTTGGCCCTTCGAAGTGTTCGTACGGTGGAGGCGTCTCATGCAGCCACTGCTCCGGCATGGCAAGGCAGGATTCGGGCTCGAGGAAAAGGTGCTCGATGCGCTGGGTCTCGAAGGACTCGTGAACGACGTGTTCGCAAGCGGCGAGGGCATCCTCGATCGGATCCCCCATGCGGACTGCGGACCGGCTGAGGACGTTGCCGTCCGGATGAATGTCCGGGTGGACGAGTGGCGCACCCGGAGCCAGGGCCTCCTCCGCAGACGTCACGGGATCCAGAATCTCGTACTCAACCACAATGGCATCAGCGGCCCGGCGTGCGGCGGCGGGGGAGTCCGCGGCCACCGCAGCCAGCACATCGCCGGCGCAACGCGTCACCTCGCCCTCAGCGATGAAGACCGGCCAATCCCGGTAGACGAGTCCCTGGCGCCGTTCGCCCGGAACATCGAGCCAGGTCACGATCTGGTGAACGCCGGGCATCAACTCCGCCGCGGCGGTGTCGATGCGTTTGATCACGGCTCGCGGGTGATCGGAGAATCGCAGCGCCCCGTGGAGCATCCCGGCGACCTTGATGTCGGCGATATAGCGCTTCTCGCCCAGAGCGAAGGCCTCGCCCTGGAAGCGCGGCAGCCCCGAACCGAGCTTGCCGGACCAGTCGGCCCCGGGGATGGACTTGCCCTGACAGGCATCCCGATACACCCCAATCGCGTCTTCGATCTTCTTGTAACCTGTGCAACGGCAGAGATGCATCATCAAGCCGCGGCGGATATCATCGAGATCTGCCTCCGGCTTCTTCTCGATGATTGCCTTGGCCCGCATCGCGATACCGGGGATGCAGAACCCGCATTGCAGGCCGCCGGTCACGTGAAATGCAGCCGCCAGTGCTCGGCGGTCCGCCTCGGGCAATCCCTCCAGCGTCGTCACAGCCTTTCCGGCCGCGCGAGAAGCTGGCATCACGCACGAGACCATCGGCCGCCCATCGACCAGAATCGTGCAACATCCGCACTGACCCATCGGCTGGCAGCCATTCTTGGGCGACACGATATCGAATCGTTCGCGGAGAACGTCGAGCAGCTTCTCGTCGGGTTCGATCTGGGTGGTGACTTCGCGTCCGTTGAGCAGGAAGGTCAGCGTTTCAGTTTCAGTCGTGGGTGGGTTCATGAAGGAATTTGCGTCAAGCAATAATGCTTGTCTAGATTTGGGCGAGCTACGCTATGGCGACGTGATGAATGGAGGATCCTGTGTGCCGCTGGTCAGCCACCACGCCAGCGGCGGATAGTGCATCGCGACAAGGATCAGCCGGATGATTCCGTAGGCCACCATGGCGATCAGCACGACCATAAAAATCCATGCCACGACAGCATCCCGCTTTTCGAGCCATTGCATGATCGGCTCGCGGTACCTCTTGGGGAGGACGGCCAGAATGGTCAGGAAGACAAAGAACAGCGCTATGATCGGCCCGAAGGGGTGATAGTGCCAGGCCCAACTGAAATGGCCGTGCAGAAAGCTGGTGACGCTGCGGGTCAGCCCGCACCCCGGGCAGGGCAGGCCGGTGGCGCGCTGGAGGGTGCACATGCTCGGGCCGGAGCCCGTCGGGCTCAGGATGAACGCGCCCAGGACGGTTCCGATAGCGCCGCCGATGGCAACCGGCCGCGAGAACAACGTCCTGGAGACTCCGCGGAATGAGTCGACAAAGCGCATCTTCGGGAGCGGCTCAAGGGGCCGCTCCTGGACGGGCGTTTCGGGGGATTCGGCGATGGATGGAGAATCTGGAGTCATCGGGTCCGATTCTTTCTAGTCAATCGGGTGGCAACATTGGTGCCGAGGGCATCCTCCACGCAACCCCGTTTCGCGGGTCGAAGGACCGAAAGGCGCCGCTTTCTTTGCCGCAAAAACCGTCCAGCCGACGAGGTTGGAACCGCTCAAATCGGACAATCCGGGACAAATATTAGCCGATTTGGCAAGAAACTGCCCCAACTATGGGCATACAACATCGGAAGTGGGGCTTTGAGATTGACGGCGCCCGCGGCTCTGGTCTGAAATGCGCGGCGTTTCAGAAGGGGCCTCTGCGCCCCACCCCCGAAGGCTTGATAGACGCTTATGAATCCAGCATTTACACTCGCCTACACGCCCGTCAACGCTGCGTACCTGCCCGTCCTGATTATGCTCGTCGTAGCCGTTGGTTTTGCGATCGGCAATCTGATCCTTTCATGGTTCCTTGGGAAGCGCCGTCCAACGGCTGTGAAACTGGAGCCCTATGAGTGCGGAGTGCCGACGGTCGGCAGCGCGCGCTCTCAGATTAACGTCCGATTCTACCTTGTCGCGCTGCTCTTTCTGCTGTTCGACATGGAAATCATCTACATCATCTCCTGGGCTCTCAGCGTGCGACAGCATGCCGCGGTTCCCGGCTATATGGGATTCGGGCTCGTGCTGATGGCGATCTACATGGTCATCCTGTTGGTCGGGCTTCTGTACGAGTGGAAGAAGGGGGCACTGACATGGAACTGAAAACGAATGAAGAGACTTCGGGCGAATTCCTGACAATCCAGGAGCCCGAGGGTGCACTGACGAAGACACTGAGCGAGGCGATCTCCTACTGCCGCCGCAACTCGATCTGGCCGGTGATGATGGGTCTGTCCTGCTGCGCCATCGAGATGATGGGTGCGGCCGGCTCCCGGTACGACCTTTCGCGCTTCGGCTCGGAAGTTTTCCGTCCGTCCCCTCGCCAGGCCGATCTGATGATCGTGGCCGGCACCGTTGTTAAGAAGATGTCGCCGGTTGTGCGCCGCGTTTACGACCAGATGAGCGATCCGAAGTGGGTGATCGCGATGGGCGCCTGCTCGTCCTGCGGTGGAATGTACAACGTCTACAGCGTGCTGCAGGGCGTCGACGAGATCGTGCCCGTGGACATTTATGTGCCCGGTTGCCCGCCGCGTCCCGAGGCGTTGATCTACGGAATTATGCAGCTTCAGAAGAAGCTCAAAAAAGAGCCCATCTACCTGTTCCAGTAAGGCATCGAGATCATGGCGTTCGATATTGGCAAGTTCAAGGAACTGCTGCAGAACAAACTACGTGAGCGTTTTGGCGAGAAGATCGTCGAGATCATTGAGGACCGCGGCGAACTGACGCTGGTCGTCGAGCGTTCGGCGGTGAAGGAAGTCGCGCGCGTCCTGCATGACGACGTGGACTTCCAGTTGAACTACCTCAGCCACGTCACTGCGGTGGACTACATGGCGCTCGGGCGCGACGTGCGCTTCGACGTCGTGTACCACATGGTGTCGGTTCCCCAGGGCCATCGCCTGCGCATGCGCGCCGCGGTGCCGGAGGACGATCCGACGATCGATTCCGTCTGTGAAGTGTGGAAGGCTGCGAACTTCCACGAGCGCGAGACCTTCGACATGTTCGGCATCATCTTCCAGGGGCACCCGGATCTGCGGCGCATCCTGATGGCCGACGACTGGGAAGGTCATCCGCTGCGCAAGGATTTCCCGCTCGGTGGCGTGAAGAGCTTCTACTTCAAGCGTGAGACGGATCCGCATGCGGGCGAGCCGGAAGACCTGGTGCCGCGCATTCGCGTGCAGCGCTCCGA
The DNA here is from genome assembly GCA_020444065.1 of bacterium. NCBI lineage: Bacteria > bacterium. The sequence goes on from JAHLLQ010000005.1 coordinate 134,551, forward strand.
TATCTGAGAACCGAAGACCACCGAGGGAAGGAAAAGGACTCGAATCATATGGCGACCCGCCGCGTAGTCGAGAAAACCTACTCAAATCTCGAGTCGATGACTCTGAACATGGGCCCCCAGCACCCGTCGACGCACGGCGTGCTGCGCGTGATTCTGGAGTTGGACGGCGAGAACGTCCTGAAGACCACGCCCGTCGTGGGCTATCTGCATCGTGCGAAGGAAAAGCACGCCGAGTTCAAGACCTATCACCAGTTTATTCCCTACACGGATCGGTTGGATTACATCTCACCGATGAGTAATAACGTCGCCTACGTTTCGACGGTGGAGAAGGCGCTTGAGATTGAGATCACGCCGCGCTGCCGCTACCTGCGGACGCTGCTGTGTGAACTGGCGCGCATTTCGTCTCACCTGCTGGCCATCGGAACGGGCGGGCTCGAACTGGGCGCGATGACCATCTTCATGTGGACGTTCACCCAGCGCGAGAAGCTGTACGACATCTTCGAGTACATCTCGGGTGCGCGCTTCACCGTTTCATACATGCGCGTTGGTGGTGTCGCACGAGCGGATTATCCGGAATGGCACCGCCGCGTGCGCGAGTTCCTGGACGGCATCATCGAAGTGATCGAAGAAGTCGAGACGATGCTGAACGAGAACGAGATCTTCCTGCAGCGCACGGTCGATGTCGGCTACATCTCCGGCGAGGACGCAATCAACTACGGCCTCACCGGCCCGAACCTGCGCGGTTCCGGCGTCGATTGGGATCTGCGTCGCGACAATCCGTATTTGGCTTACGAAGAACTGGACTGGGAAGTTGCGCTGGAGACGAAGGGCGACTGCTATGCGCGCTACCTGGTTCGTATGAAGGAAATGCGGGAAGCCTGGCGCATCTGCAACCAGGCGCTCGATCTGCTCGAGAAGCACAGCAACGAGCCGATGAACATCGACAACCCGAAGGTTGTCTTCCCGCCGAAGGAAAACGTGAAGCGCTCGATGGAAGACTTGATCCATCACTTCCTGCTCGCGTCGGAAGGCATCAAGGTTCCGCCGACGGAAGTGTACAACGCCATCGAAGCGCCGAAGGGCGAGCTTGGTTTCTATCTGAAGTCGACGGGCGGGCCGAAGGCCTATCGCCTCGGGATTCGGAGCCCAAGCTTCTGTAATTTGCAGGCCCTCGACCAGATGTGTAAGGGCGCGTTGCTGGCCGACGTCGTGGCTATCATCGCCAGCCTGGATCCCGTGCTGGGCGAGGTGGATAGATAATTTCGGATAGGGACGCCGCGTTTGTCCTGGATCATCGCCATACTGGCCTTTGGGCTGTTCTTTCACCAGGTGATCGAGTCAATCGTGTGTTCCTCCGGAAACCGGGGACGGAGAAAGTGGATCAGTGATCTGATTACGTCGGCGGTGTTTCTGCTGGCGCTGGCCGTTGGTTGGGGACTCGCCCTGGCGCGGCCGGAGTTTCGGGTCCAATTCGGTGCCCTGGTGTTTTTTGGAACGCCGTTCGTACTGTTGGCAGTCGGGGCGTTCCTGTTGATGAGCCGCCGGGCTTACGAGGAGGGGGACTTCGACGAGATGTTCTCCGATTCCGACGAGGCCGACGGCCCTCAAAATCACGAGTAAGGAATTCGACCGTTCATGTCTGCGATCTTGAGCGATTCTCAGCAGGAAATCGATAAGGTACTTGCCCGCTACCCGTCGCGGCGTTCCGGTATGCTGCCGGTCCTCTGGATGGTCCAGAAGAAGACCGGCTGGGTATCGCAGGAAGCCATGGCGGAGGTGGCCGAGATCATCGGCTGCACCACCGCGGAAGTGTATGAAGTCGTTTCCTTCTACACGATGTTCCAGCAGAAGCCCACCGGCCGTCATCACATCGCGCTGTGCGACACGCTGGCCTGTGCGATTTGCGGCACTTTCGAAATCGTCGAGTACCTGAAAGAGAAGCACGGCATCGAGAAGAACAAGGTAACCGAAGACGGCCGGTTCTCGCTCGAGTTGGTTGAGTGCATTGGCGCCTGCAATTTCGCGCCGGCGATGTTGCTGGGCGAAGACCTTTACGGCGAGCTGACGCCCGAGAAAATCGATAAGCTGCTGGACGAGCGCAAGTAACACGAACGCGGAAGACTGACAGGAGTTCCTCCCCTATGCCGGCAATGGCAGAAAACGAAAGAGTCCTTCTCCCGAACATCGAGAAAGACGAAACGGAATGGATCGACGCCTACGAGAAGCAGGGCGGGTACGACATGGCCCGCAAGTCTCTCGAGATGGAACCGGAGAAGATCATTGAGATCGTTAAAGATTCCGGTTTGCGCGGCCGCGGCGGCGCCGGTTTCCCCACGGGCATGAAGTGGGGCTTCCTGCCGAAGGGTGTCTTCCCCCGTTACCTGACCGTCAACGCGGACGAGTCCGAGCCGGGTACGTGCAAGGATCGCCCCTTGATGGAGCAGCGTCCGCACTCGCTGATCGAGGGCATCATCTGCTCTTGTCGCGCGATCGAGTCGGAGCAGGCCTTCATCTATATCCGTGGCGAGTATTACAAGTCTGCGAAGATCATGCAGAAGGCCGTCGATGAGGCCTACGAGAAGGGCTATCTGGGCAAGAATATCTTCGGCAAGTCCGGCGTGAACCTGGACCTGGCTGTGCATCGTGGCGGCGGCGCGTACGTCTGCGGCGAGGAGACCGCGCTGCTGACGAGCCTGGAAGGCTATCGCGGCTATCCGAAGCTGAAGCCGCCCTTCCCGGCGGTTGCGGGCCTCTACAACAAGCCGACCATTATTAACAACGTCGAGACGATCGTGGACGTGCCGCATATTCTGCGCAAAGGCGCAGAGTGGTTCAAGAAGATCGTCCACGAGCGCACCACCGGTCCGCGCTTGTACTCGGTCTCTGGCCATGTGAAGAAGCCGGGCGTGTACGAGTTGCCTCCGACGGTGACGTTGCGTGAGTTGATCTACGACATCTGCGGCGGCATCCGCGCCGACCACGATCTAAAGTTCGTGATCCCGGGCGGGTCGTCGGTGCCCTGGCTGAAGCCGGATCAGATCGATATTCCGATGAGCCATGAAGGCGTGCAGGCCGCGGGCTCGATGCTCGGTTCCTCCGCCGTCATGGTCTGCGATCAGACCGTATGCCCCGTTTGGGCGCTCTCGAATCTTTCGCACTTCTACCACCACGAATCCTGCGGCCAGTGTACTCCCTGCCGCGAGGGCTCGGGTTGGATGCACAAGATCGTGCGACGTATCGAGCAGGGCGGCGGTCAGCCCGGCGACCTGGAGACGTTGCGTTCGATCGCGGGCGAAGGAAAGCCCGGATCCGGCATGATCAGCGGCAAGTCGATTTGTGCTCTCGGCGATGCGGCGGCCTGGCCCGTCGGCAGTGCGCTGACACAGTTCTGGGATGAGTTCGTGGAACACATCGAGAAGAAGGCTTGCCCGTATGGGAATAAGCGCTTTTGGATGGCCGACGGCAAGTTCGTGAACGAGTCCTTCAAAGCACCGACGATCTGACAGGTTGTCTGAACACTGAAACAACACGCGTTAGGACGATTGGAACGACGACTATGGCGAAAGTAACCAAGGGACAGGCACCGGGGACGGGGGCGACGGTCGCTTATCCGGAACCAGCCGGCAAAGTCCGCGAGGCGCTCAAGAGCGCCTCGGAAGAAGACATTCTAACGCTGACTCTGAACGGCCGCGAAGTGAAGGCCGTGAAGGGTGAGACGATCATCGAGGTCTGCCATCGCGAGGACGTTTATGTGCCGCACTATTGCTGGCACCCCTCGCTGAGCATCGCCGGCAACTGCCGTCTTTGCCTCGTCCACGTCGAGAAGGTTCCGAAGCCCGTCATCGCGTGCCAGACGACCGTCGGCCCGGGCATGGTAGTGAACACCGAGGGCGCCGAGGCCAAAGACGCGCGCAGTTGGATGATGGAGTTCCTGCTAATCAACCATCCGCTCGATTGCCCGATTTGCGATCGCGGTGGCGAGTGCCAGCTTCAGCGCTACAGCGTGGATTACGGTATTCCACACGCCCGCATGCGGGACAAGAAGCGCAAGTTCGTCAAGCCGCAGGCGGATCCGCTCATCGATATCGAGCGCAATCGCTGCATCATGTGCACGCGTTGCGTTCGCTTCACCGAGCAGGTCGGCGGTGAGCGTACGATGGGTGTGTTCGACCGCGGGGATGGCAACTACATCGGCACGTTCGGCCAGGGCCCAGTGTCGAACCTGTTCTCCGGCAACGTGATCGATCTTTGCCCGGTGGGCTGTCTGACCAATCGGCCGTTCCGTTTCAAAGCCCGTCCGTGGGAACTGCGCCAGACGCAGTCGACCTGCGATCAGTGCTCCGCAGGCTGCAAGGTGACGAGTTGGACGCGCAACGATCGCTTGTATCGCACGACGCCGCCATCCCGGAAGCGCCACACGCATTTCACGATCAACGAAGATACCGAAGAGTTTCTCTGCAACCAGGGCCGGTTCGGCAGCGACTATGGCCAGCACGAATCGCGTCTCGATGAGTCGACGATTCGCAAGGCCGATCGCCTGACGCCGGCTGCGTTCGATGAAGCCATCGAGGCCGCCGCAAGCGGATTGAAGAAGGCTGTCGATGGCGCGAGTTCCGACGCCGTGGCAATGCTTCTGAACCCACGCCTGACGATTGAAGAAGGCTACCTGGCGCGTCGCCTGGCCGGCGAAGTACTGCACACGCCGTCCATCGATTGGCGCCTCGGCCGCGCAACGGCGCAGATCGCCGACGCGATTTCGCAAGCTCTCGATGCAGCAGACGGCGACCTGGAGAAGGACCCCGACGTCATCGTCGTGCTGAACGGCGAGATCTACTCGCAGTCGCCGGTGTTGGCGCTGCGGATCCAGGAACTCGGGCGGCGACTTGGCAAGAAGATCGTCATGCTGGGTCACCATCACGATCACTATATCGGCAAGCACGCCGATGGTCAGTACCACAACCTGCCCGGCAAGACGGCCGACGCGCTGAGCGATCTCGCAAAGCTGGTCGGAACGACGACGCCGGATGCGGAGACGCTGGTTCACCTGGCGCACAAGCTGAATACGACCGGCGACGCGCTGAAAGCGTTGATGTCGGTGTTGAAGGGCGCCGAGCGCGGTCTGCTCGTTCATGGTCTCGAGGACTTCGGCGGGCTCTACGCACCGCAGGAAGTTCCCGCGGCCATCGGACTGCGCAAGGCTCTCGGCGATAAGTGGAGCTACCTGCCCGTCGTGACGGATCGTAACGCTGTCGGTCTGCATGCAGTCGGTGCAGAACCCGGCGCCGAAGGCGTGGCCGCGGCGGATCTGATCAAGGCGATCGAAGACGGCAAAATCCGCAGCCTGCTGGCGCTTGGCGCCGACGGGCTGGCTGCCGTGCGCGACGACGCGCGCGTGCTGGCGGCGCTGGACAAGTTGGACTTCTTCGTTCTCGCCGATCACTTCCAGAGCCCCTTTGCCGAAAAGGCGGACGTCTTCCTGGCGCTGGCGACGAACCTCGAACGCACCGGCGTTTACGCAGACATCGAGGGCAACCTTGCCGTGCTGAAGCAGGCCGTCAGCAAGCCGTCGGGCGATGCCCGTGGCGCTAGCGAAGTGCTCACGGCTCTTGGGCGGGCGCTTGGCGACGCGACGTTCGGCGCGGACACGCCGGAAGAAGCCTGGCAAGATGTGCTGGCGCAGTTGGCGCCCGAGTCCAAGGTCACGTTGAAGGACCTGGAACTTGAAGGCGGCTTCAACAACGCGCATTACGTGAACATTCGCCCGCAGGGCGGCGCGCGCAATCGCTCCGCCGAGTACAACCCGGGCAACTACCGCACGGATGGTCTTCATCTGCGCGGTTCATCGTCGGATGTTTCCACGACGGCGGCCGGCGCGGTGGAGGAACTGCCCGCGGGCGACGGTCCGTTGCTCGTCTGGGGCGGTCACGTCTCGGGCAGCAACTACATCACGCACCGGGCGGAGATCTTCAAGATCCTCCAGCCGAAGCCCTTCCTGGAAGTGCATCCATTCGACGCCGAGAAGTTGGGCGTGGAGCACCACCAGTTTGCGGTGCTGCATGTGGAAGGCAAGAAGACGAAGGTTGGAATCAAGATGAACTACGCTCCCGCGCCGGGTACGGTGTACCTGCCCGCGGGTGCTGCAGGCGCGATCGATCCGGCGGAATTCGCGAAGCCCGTTCGTGTGAAGATCGAGCCTTTGGATGAGCGCGTTCCCAGCCAGGGCGAGGCCTTTGCGGAGGCTGACGCTACGGGGGATACGCGTTGACGTAGGTTCCGGGGCTGGGAAGACTCCCGGCCCTTTGAGCCCGTTTGTGCATTTTTTCTCAAAGTAGGCAGAACGGCTACGAGAGGCGACGAATGACCCTGATTAACTTACAGCCCTTGTTCGACTTCATGGGCCAATTTGTGGGTGGTCCCCAGAACGCGTTGATCATCGTGGGAGCGATCATCAAGATCCTCGCAGCGATCGGCAGTGTGATGGGGGCGGTTCCCTTCATTGTTCTCGCCGAGCGCAAGGTCATCGGCTACGTGCAGGACCGACCCGGTCCGAACCGCGCCGGCCCCTGGGGCATTGTCCAGGGCATCGTCGACGGTCTGAAGCTGCTGGTGAAGGAAGATTTCATTCCCGGCGGCGCGGATCGCGTGCTCTACCTGCTTGGGCCCACGCTCGTCACCATCCCTGCCTTCCTCGCGATGTGCATTATTCCCTTCGGCCCGATCATCGAGGGCCAGGCGCTGCTTGACTGGCTGACGCTTTGGGGACTGCAGGGACTCTACACACCGTCCAGCCAACTTGCGCTGGCAATCACGAATCCGAACATCGGCATTCTGTACGTTTTCGCCATCACGTCGGTTGGCGTTTATGGTATCACGCTGGCGGGTTGGTCATCCGAGAACAAGTGGTCGCTGCTCGGCGGCATCCGCGCTTCTGCCCAGATGATCAGCTACGAACTCAGCCTGTCGCTCTCGATCATCGGCGTGCTGCTGATTGCCGGCGATTTGAATCTCTACTCGATTCTCGACTCCCAGAGCGGCTGGTTCTGGCATTGGAACGTGTTCGCACAGCCTGTCGCCTTCCTGCTTTTCCTGACTTCGATGTTTGCGGAGACGAACCGTCTGCCGTTCGACCTTGCGGAAGGCGAATCGGAACTGACCGGCGGCTTCCACACCGAGTATTCCTCGATGAAGTTCGCGCTGTTCTTCATGTCTGAGTACATCAACATGGTCACGGTTGCGGCGGTCTGTACGACGCTGTTCCTCGGCGGCTACTTTCTCGTGCCGGAATCGTGGGCCGTCGGCGCGTTCGATTGGGTCTACGCGGCGATCGCCGATGGCGCGGGCATGACGTTGCCGAGCACCTTGGGAGTCATCACCGCCTCGTTGCTGGCCCCGATGGGATTGGCGATCAAGCTCGCCGGCTTCATTTTCTTCTACATTTTCGTTCGCGCCTGCTGGCCGCGTTTCCGTTACGACCAGGTGATGAACCTGGGCTGGAAGGTCCTGCTACCGGTCGGCCTGATCAACCTCGTCGTGACGGCCGTTGGCGTTGCCATTATCTCTGGTATCGCCGGCCAGTCCGCTGCTGCTGCGGGCGCCTCGCAGTCTGAAATCCAGGCCGCGATCACCGAGGGAATCAAGAACTACAAGATCCTCATCGGCGTTGTGACGTTTGGTCTGCTGGTCGTGGTGGAAGTGATCGTCACGGCTCGCCGGCGCAAGATGCTGAAGCGGGACTACCGCAATGTGTACTACGAGAAGCAACCGGCCCGTAAGGCCCGGGCCGTACCGACTTGAGAATTGTCATGGAGAGGACTCGAGGGAGCCGAACGAATCGACTGCAAGGCAAGCGTTGACGGTCAGTCAGACGGGTAAACTCCCCCGGGAAGGAAGTAACCAACCATGTTAGTGGAACTGCTCAAAGGATTCGCCGTCGCCGGCAAGCACATCGCGCGCTATGCGGCTGGCAAGGGCAAGGTGACCGTCGAGTATCCGGAAGTGCGGCGCGAACAGCCGCTGTTCTTCCGCGGTCGGCATCGGTTGCAGCGTTACTCCGACGGACTGGAGCGCTGCGTCGGCTGCGCGCTTTGTGCCGCCGTTTGCCCGAGCGAGGCGATTTACCTCGAAGCGAAGGAAAACAACCCGAACAACCGGGTTTCGGCGGGCGAACGCTACGCCGAGATTTACCAGATCCATTTGCTGCGCTGCATCTTCTGCGGATTCTGCGAAGAGGCATGTCCGGAGAATGCGATCGTGATGGGGCCGACCTACGAGTTGGCGAATCACCGTCGCACAGACTTCATTGCGCAGAAGCAGGATATGCTGGACGCGCCGGAGAAGGGCTTCGGCGACTATCACGAATACGATCCGTACGTTTCGCACGTAACACCCGAATCGGACAAGGAAGCGAAGGCCGACCCATGGGCGCTGAATTCCTGATCTACGCAATCTTGTACCTGGTAACGATTGGCGGCGCCGTGATGGTGATCGCCAGTCGTGACACGGTGCGCTCCGCCATGGCGCTGGTGCTCGTGATGCTCAGCCTGGCGGCACATTACTTCTACCTGGGCCAGGAATTCGTTGGCGCGATTCAGATCATCGTGTACGCTGGCGCGATCATGGTTCTGTTCCTCTTCGTGATCATGTTGCTGAACGTGCGCGAACGCGAAGTGGCTCCTTGGTACATGCGCAGCCCCAGGTTCTGGGGCGGGGCGCTCGCGCTGTTATTCTTCGCCCTTCTGGCCATTGGCATCAACATCTTCGCTGCCAGTTCGATGACGACGTCCGCCCACTCCGGTGAGGCGCCGACGATCGTCGACCTGGTGACCTTGCTGATGACGAAGTACAGCCTGCCGTTCCTTCTGACATCGATCCTGCTGCTGGTGGCGGTGATCGGGGCGGTTGTGATGGGACGCCGGGTCGACCCGGAAACGGGCGAGGAATACATTCCCGATGAATCCGAGATTGCTTGAGGCGATTGAATGGAACCGACATTTATTTACACGCTGATTCTAGCCGGGTCCGTCTTCACGTTGGGTGTTCTCGGCGTTATGTGGAAGCGCCACGCCGTTTCGCTGCTGATGTGCGTGGAGATGATGCTGAACGCAGGTAACCTGGCGTTCGTGGCATTTGCGCAGGAGTACGGCCTGATGCAGGGCGGACTTCTCGTTTTGTTTGTGATGACCGTTGCCGCGGCGGAAGCCGCTGTCGGTCTGGCGATCTTTATCGCGATATTCCGGGCACGGCGCCATATACGCGTCGACGAACTGGATATGATGCGGGGTTGATCCCGCCACCCCAGGTCCCTCGAGGTCTTCCAAACGCTGATGATTTCACAAGTGACTGCTTACGTTCCGCAAATCAGCATCGACCAGGTCGCTCCTTTCCTGATCCTGGCCGTTGCAGCGCTGTTGGTCCTGGCGCTCGATGCGCTGCTTGATATTCTGGTAAAGGGCATCACGCGCGAACGGCGCGACATGGTGCTGGCGATTGTCGCCGGCGCGGCCCTGGTTGTGACCGGCTTCACCTTCTATGTGGATGTGCTGGGTGCGACCGGCCGGCCGTTCTTCGAAGGTGCGTTGCGCGCCGACGAATTCGGCAACCTGGGTGCGCTGACGATTCTCTTCTCCGCGCTCGTCTTCCTGATCATGGCGCCGCGCTTCGTGAAGAAGTACACCCTGCCCGCGGGCGAACTCTACGCGCTGCTTCTCTTTGCCGTCTTCGGCATGACGATGCTGGCCGTGGCGAATGAATTGATTACCGCCTTCATCTGCATCGAGATCCTCTCCCTTTCGCTCTACGTGATGGCCGGCATCAATCGCCGCAGCCCGAAGGCCATCGAGGCCTCTTTCAAGTATTTCATCCTTGGCGCATTCGCATCGGCTTTCCTGGTGCTCGGCATCGCGTTCATCTTTGGCGCGACCGGAACCACACAGATGTTCGGTGAGAACAGCGTGATGGAGTCCCTCCAGGCGCAGCGCGCGGCTGGACAGGTTGTGCAATTGCCCTCGGATGTGGCGACTTATAACCTCGGCATCAACGATGTGCTGTACGCCGGCGAACGCCTCGCGAATGCAGTCGTTCCGGCCGCATCGGTTGTCGACGGGCAGGTCCTTGCGACGCCGAACCCCGAGTTGGTTTCACTGCCGATCAATCCGATGTGGGTTTACCTTGGCTTTACGCTGATGCTGGTTGGGATCGGCTTCAAGCTCTCCCTCGCGCCGTTCCACATGTGGGCGCCGGATGTTTACGAGGGAGCGCCGACGATCACGGCGATGTTTATCGCCACCGCCTCGAAGGTTGCGGCGTTCGCGTTCCTTGTCCACTTCGTCGAAGCGATGTCCTTCTGGCGTTACTTCCCCGTCGGGACCTCGTTCGTGATTGGCGCGATCGCGTTGATCTCCATGCTCTGGGGCAATCTCGCCGCGCTGGTGCAGACAAACATCAAGCGCATGCTTGCGTACTCGTCGGTTGCCCACGGCGGCTATATGGCTGTCGGCGTGACGACGTTGCTGACGCAGAGTGTGTTCTCCGATCCGCTGCGCCAGGCCGATGTGCGCAACTCGATCATCCTTTACCTGTTTGCATACACACTGATGAACGTCGTGGCGTTCGGTATCGTTGCCTATCTTGGCAAAGAAGGCGAATCGGACATCGCGAACTATCGCGGTCTTTCGAAGCGCCGCCCCGGCCTCGCGGCTGCGATGGCCATCACGATGATCAGCCTGACCGGCATTCCGCCCACGGTTGGTTTTGCTGGGAAGTTCTTCATTTTCAAGGAAGCGATTTCGGCGGGCCTGATTGAATTGGCCGTCGTTGCGATGATCGCCAGTGCCATCTCCGCGTTCTACTATCTGCGCGTGGTCGTGGCGATGTACATGCAGGACGAAGAGGAAGAGGCAACGATCGCCGGCGGTGTGTTGCAGACTGCCGGTGGCTATCAGTTTGTTGTTGGGCTGAGCACGACGATGATCTTCGTGTTCGGCATTCTGCCGGCGCTGTTCCTGGCGCTGGGACGGTAAGGACGACGTATGAACGCCAAGTGCCTCTGCACACCGGAAGCGGCACGAGCGCTCTGTCAGGCGATGGGGTTGCCCGCCGCCGATGTTGTCGAAGCAGAGATCGAGTTTCGCGAACTTCCGTACTGCATCGTCTCGCGCTCGCGCGAGCAGTGGACGGAAGCCCGCGGCGACATCACCGCCTTGCAGGTTGTCGCGATCGGCGATCGCGGCCTGGTGCTTGATCCGGGCAGCACGACGTCTGATGGACAAGATTCCGCCCGGCGCACGCTGATCCCGTGGACGAATATCCTCAGCCTCACGGTCGCTCCGGCGTCCGCGGCTGCGCAGTAAACCTTAGAGTTCGGAGACGAGTGTCCCGATGATTGCCTATGTCTGGTTGATACCGCTGGTCATGCTCCTGGCCGCCTTCATTAATGGCTTGGGAGTACGCCGGCTTGGCCGCTTTGCCGGCCACATTGCCTGGATTGCGATGGCCATCGCATGTGCGACGGCGTTCGCGATTCTCTTCCAAGTGATTGGGCTCGCCCATGACCCGCATTGGCACGGCGAGACCGTGCGGCTGTGGAACTGGTTCCACATCCCCAATGCGTTCGGCAGCGACCGGACCTTCAACATCGACATGGCCTTCCATGTCGACCAGCTCACCGCCATTTACCTCTGCTTCGTCTCGTTCATTGGCCTGCTCGTGTTCATCTACGCGACCGGCTACATGAAGGAGAAGCACCACGGGCACCTGGAGCTCGATCCGGGATACGCGCGCTTCTTCGCTTATCTGCCGCTGTTCGCCGCGTCGATGTTCACGCTCGTGCTCGGAGACAATCTGGCCGTGATGTTCATCGGTTGGGAAGGCGTGGGCCTGTGCTCCTACCTCCTGATCGGCTACTACTTCGATCGCCCCTTCAGTGAAATCCTCTCCTGCGCCGACGCCGGTCGTAAGGCGTTCGTGATGAACCGCATCGGCGACGCCGGAATGATCGTCGGTATCGGCCTCGTCTTCTGGGGCCTCGGCACAGTGAACTTCCAGGACATCAACCACGTTCTCGAAACCGGCAAGCTGCTGAACGGCAATCCGATCCCGGCGTCGTTCAAGTACGGCGGCATTCTGGTGACGGTCGCTGCCCTTGCGATGTTCCTCGGAGCCACTGGCAAATCTGCGCAGATTCCCCTGTTCACCTGGCTGCCGGACGCCATGGCAGGCCCCACACCGGTGTCTGCCCTGATCCACGCCGCCACGATGGTGACCGCAGGCATTTACATGGTGGCGCGTTTGAACGTGCTCTACTTCCTTTCGCCGGCGGCGATGGCAGTGGTTGCGATCATTGGTGCGCTGACGGCCTTTGCCGCAGCGACGATGGGTCTGACGCAGCGCGGTATCAAGAAGGCGCTGGCTTACTCAACGGTTTCACAGCTCGGCTACATGTTCCTGGCGCTTGGCGTCGGATCGATGGCGGCCGGTATTTTCCACGTTTTCACACACGCGTTCTTCAAAGGCTGTCTCTTCCTTTGCGCCGGCTCTGTGATTCACGCGATGCACCACGAAGAAGACATGTTCAAGATGGGCGGCCTGAAGAAGTACATGCCGTCGACGCGCTGGACTTACCTGTTCGCGACGCTGGCGATTTCCGGCTTCCCCCTGACGAGCGGTTTCTTCTCGAAGGACGAAATCCTCTACAGTTCCTTCATCTCGTCGGGCGACGGCTTCCCGTTCCTGTGGGTGATCGGCGTGATTACCGCGCTGTTGACCGCCATCTATATGGGCCGCACCTACTTCTTGACGTTCGAAGGGCCGGAGCGCTTTGACGAGCACACGCGTGAGCATCTGCACGAGTCGCCCGCGAATATGACCGGGCCGCTTTGGATACTCGCCATCGGCGCGCTGGTGTTGGGTTTTCTGAACGTGCCGGCGGCGATGGGGAAATTCATCCCGGTTCCGAGCGGCATGTTCCACCACTTCCTGGCCCCGGTCGTTGACCGCGGTGCGGAACTGGTCGCGGCACACAACATGGGCGTTCACGTCGACCACGCTGCCGGCGAAGCGATCAATGGTTCGCTGGTCGTTGCCGGCGCGACTGCAGAGCAGATGGCCGAAGAGCACGGAGGCCAGGAACTCCTGCTGGCGCTGCTCTCCATCGTTGTTGCGCTGATTGGTTTGGGCATTTCGTGGGTGCTGTATGTCAGTGGTATTTCGGAGAAGGCCAAGGCCCTCGGCCGCAGCCTGCGCCCACTGTGGAGCGTCTCCTTCTACCGCTGGTACTGGGACGATTTCTATAACAAGGTCTTCCGCGATGGAACGTGGAATGCCTCGAAGGCCGTGTGGCAGTTCGACGCGAACATCATCGATGGAATCGTAGTTGGTTCCGGTCGAGCGGCGCGGCGAATCGGTCGCGCATTGCGCACGCTGCAGACGGGACAGGTTCAGGTCTATGGCCTGGTGATGTTCTTGGGAATCTGCATGTTCCTTCTCTATTACGTGGTCGGAATGTCGGACTTCCTGCAGAAGTACTATCCGCGCACGGAAGAACAATCCAAGCAGGTGAGAGTGGAGGCGCGGCCGCATCACGAACCGCCCATCCAGATTGCTACTCACTAACGAGCGACGACGAGGTCTGATTGCATGTTACTGACGTTGATGATTCTGACTCCGCTGGTTCTTGGCCTGCTTGCCTTGTTGGTTGTGCCGCGCCAGCAGATGAAGTTCGCCGCTCTGGCGATCACAGTGCTCGACCTGCTGCTCTCCATCGTGGCGGCGTTCAGCTTTGAATGGGCCGGCAAGACCGAACAGGTCGCCTTGTTCGGCAAGATGGTGACAACGCACTTCCAGTTGGCCGTGCGCCAGCCCTGGCCGCTGCTTGAGCAATTTGGCATCAGCTTCGCCGTCGGCGTGGACCACCTCAGCATGCTGATGGTCCTGCTGACGACGGCGCTTGGCGTGATTGCGATTCTCTGCTCTTTCTCTGCGATCACCGAGCGCCAGAAGGAATACTACTTCTTCCTGCTGATTCTTCAGACTGGTATTCTTGGTACATTCTGTTCGCTCGATATGTTCCTGTTCTACATTTCATGGGAACTGATGGTGATTCCGCTGTACTTCCTGATCGGCATCTGGGGCTCGAAGAACCGCGTGTACGCGACGATGAAGTTCGTCATCTACACGCTGGTCGGTTCTCTGATGATGCTGCTGGCCATTCTGTGGATGTACTACAACGGACCGCACACGTACTCCTACGAGCGCATCCTTGACGAAGTTCAGAACGCGCACATCTGGCGTGGAGCGATGTGGCCCTTCCTCGGGCTGATCCTCGCCTTCCTGATCAAGGTGCCGTTGTGGCCGCTGCATACATGGTTGCCCGATGCGCACACCGAGGCCCCGACGGCCGGCTCCGTGATTCTTGCCGGCGTGCTGCTGAAGACCGGCGTGTACGGCATCTTGCGCTTCTGCATTCCGCTGTTCCCGCACGCGGCAGTCAGCTTTGCGCCTCTGCTGACGTGGCTCTCCGTGATCGCGATCATCTACGGCGCGATGACCGCCATGGTACAGACGGACATGAAGCGCCTCGTCGCCTACTCCTCCGTCAGCCACATGGGATTCATCGTCCTCGGTATATTCAGCTTCAATGGCCCCGGCATCAGCGGCGCCATTGTTCAGATGATCAACCACGGTATCTCGACCGGCGGACTCTTCCTCGCGGTCGGCATGATTTACGAACGCCGTCACACACGCGCGATGGCCGACTTCGGCGGCCTGGCCCACACGGTTCCCGTGTACGCGGCATTGACGATGATTATGGTTCTCTCGTCCGTCGGCCTGCCCGGTCTGAATGGCTTCGTCGGCGAGTTCCCGATCCTGATTGGCGCAATGCAGAACGTGCCGATTCAAGAACTGGCTCGCGAGTCCGGAACGATCTCGGCCTTCCTGCACCAGGCGAACTACACGTGGGTTGTTGCGGGGCTCGCTGCCACCGGTGTGATCCTCGGCGCGGTCTACCTGCTGCTGATGTACCAGAAGGTCTTCTACGGCAAGGTCACGAAAGAAGAGAATAAGACCCTTACGGACCTGAACTTCCGCGAGATCTTCCAGCTCTCCGTGCTCGCCATTGCGGCGCTTGTCATCGGCCTGTTCCCGCGCGTGGTCTTCACGCCGGTGAACCACAATACCGAGATGATCCTGGCCGCCGTTCAGGAGCCCCTTGGCCTGCAAAAGAACGAAGAATCGGAAACGGCTCCCGTGCAGCACGAAATGCACGAAGAACACGCTCCGGCGGGGGAGGAACACCACGCCGCAGTCGCGACAGATGACGTCGACCTGGCCGAAGTGGTGGACTGATCGCGTTCGTTGAATTGAGCCTTGCCAGAAACGTCCCTGCGCCCGACACTCTCCATTGAGACGTGTCGGGCGAAAGGTTTTTAGCCGTGGAAGAGAAGTCCGTTTTCAAAAACCCGGAGCAGATGAAGGAGCAACTGAATCTGCCTGCAGTTGTGGCCTACAGCTTCGTCGGTCCCTCGACGCCGCAGTACCACGCGCGCGTCGAAGGTATTGTAACGCAAATCGTCGGCGAAGAAAACATCCGCAAACGCACCTTCCGTGAAAGCGCAGGCGGCAAGTACACGGCCTACAAGTTTGAGATCTACCACACCGAATTCGAAGACGTCGAAACGATGTACCGCGAGGTTATGGCCCTCGAGGGCACTCGATTTGTCTTGTAGCGCAGCGACGTTATTTCGCGCAGTTTTCCAGTGACGGAATCAGGCAGATGAACTTCAGCGTGCCGCCGCCAGTGTTGCGGAACTGGTGCAACGAGTTCGCCGGCACGTAGAGCGCATCGCCCGCCTTGATATTGCGCGGACCTTCGCTGGTTTCGATCTCCGCTTCGCCTTCCAACACATACACCTCGTGCTCGTAGTTGTGATGATGCAGCGGCGTGTGCCCGGCGGGTTCGACTTCGAAGATCCGCATGGCGAAGTTCGGCGCTCCATCGCGCGACGTGATCACCTCGCGGATCGTGGCGCCCTTCACACCGTCCATCTCGACGGGCTTGGCGGGAAAGGCCTTCGTGTCGATGATCTTTGGGACCAATGTGCGGTCGAGCATGGAATCGGGCATGGCGGGGCTCCTGAGATTGATGATGGGCGGACTTTCCAATTCCCGTGGCCTTCCGGTCAAGAGAAGCCCCATTCGATTTGCCGATTCGTCCCATTGACCCGAGAGCCTCCCTCGGGCTTACTGGAGCGGAATCTCGCAGGAGCCCTTCATGCGCCCGCCCTCTCAACATAATCTGGACACCATCTGGGGCCACGAGCCTTTGCGCAAGCTGGTTCGTCGGCTGGTCGAGACGGACCGCGTGCCGCACGCGATGCTGCTGCATGGGCCCGACGCGGTGGGGAAACGATCGCTGGCGTTCGGCATCGCGAAGCTGATCCTCTCCTCCGGTTTGCCCATCGAGGATTCGAGTATTCAAGCGCCTGACGCGGCACCAATGCGCGTCCGCGGCTTCGAGCCAGATCGCAGCCCCGACGACGATCTCTTCGGCGGGATGGACGACATGTTCGGGGAAGAAGCGCCTGACATGTTCGGCGACGCTCCCGAAGAACCAGCCCCACCAGCCGCGGAGCCAGAACCGCCGCCCCCCGAGCCCGAACCTGCTCCCGCGCCCGTCGCGAAGAAGAAGAAAGCGAAGCCAAAGACTGCCCCCGCGCCCGAACCTGTGCGCCGTGGGCCCGTGGAGATCGATCGGCGTGTCGACAAACTGGTCGCGAAGTCCTATCCGGTGAACTACGATTCTTCCGGCCGGCCGATTATGGAGGGCTTCGTCGATCTGAACATCATCGAGCCTGCGGACAACTCCAAGGTTATCAAAGTCGAGCAGATTCGCACGTTCCAGGACGTCGCGGCGCTGCCGCCGATCGAAGGCCGGTATCGCGTGATCATGGTGTTCGGCGCCGACACCATCAGCGTCAGCGCCGCGAATTCGCTGCTGAAGTGGCTGGAAGAGCCGCCGTCGTACCTCGTGATGATTCTCGTCACGAATCACTACTACCGCGTGCTGGAGACGATCCGATCGCGATGCGCGTCGCTGCTTTGCCATCCCGTGGAGCGCGAAGCGCTTGCCCAGCGCTTGATCGAGGACGAAAGCGCCGAGCCAGAGTTGGCGCACGTGGCGGCCGCTCTCTCCGAAGGCCGACCCGGGCTGGCCGTCGAAATTCTGTCCGGCGCGTTCTTGAAGAAACGTCGTGACGTGTTCGAAGCACGCCTCGCGATCGATCGCCACGGGGCCGTAGCCTTGCCGATGGCCGTGGATCGCGCGCTGGCAAGCGGGGACTCGATCAGCCAGGCGGCCGTAATGCTGCTCTCAATGGCGCGCGATCGCATGGTCAGGCGACTGGCACCGGGCGACGACCGATTGCTCGTGAACGGCGATCTGGCGACCATGCTGGATGAAGTCGAACTGGAACCCGAGCACCTCTTCGCAGAGGCGGAACGGCTGTTGGATGCTATGCGCGCGGACGACCACCCGGCTGTTCCGGCAAGCCAACTGCCGCTTGAACTGGCGCTCTGGCCGGAGTGAAGGCCTTCTACCAGCCAGACACATCGGCAGTCCGACTCTTCAATTCCCCCAAGGCCCGAAAACCATTGACAGCAGGCGGCTCCGTCCCTGCCATAGGTCAACGGATATCTATAGTAATCCGAGGCATTCATGGCTCGAAATGAGGTTGAGCAGTACGTTCTGGTTCGCGAGGAGGAGCGAGGCTTTGCGGCCTTGATTCATCTGCTGAACGCCGTCCCGCTTTGGGGCGTCGTCTTCATCACGGTGATCTGGATCTACTTCCGCGAACGCAGTCGCGAGCTAATTTTCCATGCACAGCAGGCGATGGTCTTCCACATCGTCTCGCTGGTGATCTTGTTGGTGTGGCTGATCATTGGGATGATTACGCTGCCCGTGCGTGTGTTAAGCGAGAACGTCGCCTCGGTGATCGAGACGGCGAATCTGGCGGTTCTGATTGTCTGTTTGTCGATTTACGGAGTGGTGTGTCTGGCCGGGGTGGGTTTGACTCTCGCGGGGCGTCCGTTCTTGTACCCGGTTCTGGGTCGGCGTGTGCTGCGGGGGAGTGTACGCAAAACTTCCACGGAGGAATGATCGCATGGGAAGAGATGAGCTGAGTACCCAAGAGCAACACGCCGTCGATACGATCGTGCGGCACATGCAGGAGTACATGGACATGCGCTTTGCGCAGTCCTGTCGAGTGAATCCGCGATTCGAGCAGATCTGGCCCGACCTGGCGTGGCAGCAGATGCGCCAGCTCCGCAACACGCTGGAGAACAAGAAAGCGTGGGGCCCGACCCGCTTCTGCATTGGCGCATTGTTGGCGAGTGACGACTACGCCAGAATCCACGACATCTTCAACCCAACGCACCAGTCCTCGATCCAGGTCGAGATCGTCGAGCAGCAGGAAGACACCTCGAAGGGCCGTCGTGCGGAGGTGCTCGAGATCCACGACTTCCGCACGCTCTACTCAAACATCGACAAGGCGGTCGCCACGATCGCCATGGTGATGCAGATCTTCCTGTGGTGGGACTTGCCGGACGCCGCGGATCTCGCCCGCTTCGATCTCAAGATGGAACGCCTGAGGAAGCTGGAGCAAGGCATCAGCGACGAGATGCGGTCGTCCTACGCCGAGATTATGAAGGACCTGGATCATGTTCCGACCGACGATGATATTCTGACCTTCGAACTGCGTTTGCTGAAGAAGGCCGTCGATCGTTTTGTGGGTCGACGCGAGAACGAGCCGGGTTACAAGGTGATCATCGCACGCAAGCCCTCCGAAGGCATGGACGCGGTGGATCGTCTGATCGGAGCGATTGCGCGCGAGCAGATTCTCCTGCGCAACCTGGAACACGGCCAGGAA
Source organism: bacterium (assembly GCA_020444065.1). Lineage (NCBI taxonomy): Bacteria > bacterium. The sequence goes on from JAHLLQ010000005.1 coordinate 153,471, forward strand.
CTGGACGAGAATCTGAAGCAGCAATTCTCGAAAGCTCTCGGCGTTCCGGCGGAATCTCTCAGCACAAACATGGAAGCGGACTACATCCATCGCATGATCGCGGAGCACAAGAAGAAGCTGCGCGGCGCGATGACTGGCGAGATTTCCGGCGAACCCTACGACTACAAGATCGCACAGCGCGACGCAATCTTGCGCAAGAGCACCGCTCTCATCGGCGATCGCGATCTGTCAGTGAAGGAAGTGAAGGAGGAGTAATCCTCTACTTCGCCAGCTTTTCTTCGAGCGCCGCCAACCGATTCTGGAGGGCGGCGTTCGTTTCTTTCAGGTCATCGATTTCGCGCTGCAACTGTTCGATCGTCTTTTGCTGTTCCTGGACACCTTTGACCAGGTGCGGTTCAACAGCGCTCGGATCGAGGAACAGAAAGCCTGTCTGCGGATCTTCGATCACATCCTCGGGCAGAATCGTCTGATACTCCTGCGCGCGGTAACCGAAATAGCGTTTCTCTCTGGCTTTGCCGTACAGTTCATCATGCAGAGTGTTGTACTTCCATGACACGGGGTGCAGTCTCTTGAGGAACGAGAGACCGGAATCGATTGGTTCGATGTCATCCTTCAACCGCTCATCAGAAAGACCCGCCCATTCACCCGCAGTGGACTTCGCAGCATCGCCGTTGACTGCCAGTAGAAATGGAGCTGGCACATCATCGCGCCCGACAGCGACCTTGCCTGCGGAAATCGTCGGATCCGAAACGTCGCCACCGCCGACCGAATCCTTGAAGAAGAACGTGTTGTTCTTGTACCCGATAAAGTCCTCGCTCGAGCCGGAATGGGCAAAGCTGATGTAATTTCCAGCAAGGCCGACATACGTGTTGTTAATCGGGAACGATCCCGGAAATTCGATCCCGACGGGATGCAGGACACTCGTGAGATTCGCGGAACCGTCAATGGTGACACTGCCATCGATCGTCGAGCCCACGCTGAGATGTCCGTTCGTCAGATTGACTGAAATCGGAGTGACATCGGAGCCCTCGATGAAAACACGGAACGGCGAATCCCAACCCGTGCCGATGCTGGATCGTCCGTCGGCGTAGGGGTTTGTGGACGTGGTCCACCAGTGCGTGTTGTTGTCATCGAGACTCTGCAAACGGATCGTATAGAGTTGCCCCGCGGTGATCGGAATGCTTTCTGGGAAAATGGCAGTCTCCCATCCCGCTGGATAGTCCATGCTGGTCTGCGAGAGCAGTGTTCCGTCCGTTCCTTCGCCTTCGTACAAATAGACGCGCAGATGATCCTGGATCGTGTAACGCCGATTGATCTGCACGGCGACGAGGTTGCCCGTGTTGATGGCCGTGAAGCTCTGCCAACTATCCTTCACGGAGTTCAGCGTAGCGCCCAGCGATTCATTCGACGCGTCGAGAGTCAGTAGGTTCGTTTGAAGCAGAAGCGATTGATCGATGATTTCCAGCGATGCCGCATCGCCGAGACGAACGCCTTGGTATCCGGCGCGAATCGCTCCCTCGGGGACGAGAACCTCGCCATAGTCGGTGGTCTGAAGCGCCACCGCTGGATCGCCGTCGGGGGAACTTAGCGCAGTGAGTCGAACAGTCCCACCGCCATCCGAGAGCGTGACGCTGCCGGCCCCGCCGCTCAAAGTCTGCAGTTCATTAGTTGCACTGGCATCCCCCACGTCATCAGTGCCATCGGCAAAGCCCGCCGGCACGTTTGAGAGGCCGTCCCAATTGGCCTTCTCCGAGTACAACGAGTACGGCGCGGGAAGCATCGGGATGCGGTTGTTTAGAGTCTGGAAGTTGTCGGTCCCGCCATTGGAATCCACGGAGATCTCGAGCCAGCGAGATGAACCATCGAACACGTCACCGAAGTCGAGGATTTCCTCGACCACACCGCCCTGAATGATCCGATCGACCACCTGAAGCGTTCCCGTAACTGGGTTGTCTCCAGCAGAAGTGCTGTGAAGTTCAAAATGGAAGCTGCAAAGCCCATCGATCGGCGCACCGCTTTCGGTCAGGCGACCCTGGTACGTGAAAGCCGTCCCCGGGTCGGCCCAGGCGGCGGATACAGTCACGACCATGGCGGCGACAAGTGTGCATCGGCGCATGGCAACGTTCTCCTGTAGGATGATCCAATAGCCGGGCAAATTCCACGCCATGTGCTTGTAGCGTCCCTATCGCCTCGGAAAGCCAATCGCTCCCACTTCCAGGAATCACCAGAATCTGAAAGTAAATGCCCTGGGAGACTGGGATGTCCGAGAGATGTCTTCGTTTTCGATCGTCGAAGTTCCCCGCCTGCGAGGACAGGGAGGAGACCATCAATCCGAACCGGTGGGGGAGACGGCTGGCAGAGCACCTGGCGGCGGAGATCGATGTGCAGAAGCTCTGGGTATGCTGTGGAAATGCCGATGGGGAGGACGACGGTTTCGTCTGCTCTGTTGCGCCGCGTTTCTCAGCCCGGGGCCTTTTCCGGAAACAGGCTCGGGCGGACGCGGCGGCACGCGTTTTGGAGACGATCCAAGAGATTCTCGCCGCCGATCCGGATGTTCACGATATCTGTTTGGAAGAGGAGTAGCGCTTACTCTGTCGCCACGTAGAAGCCCGCAATCAAGACGGCCGCCACGAGCGTGCTCCCGACCAGGAGGCGCATAGCGGCCGTGTTTGTCTTTACCCAGCGGGCAGGGAATGGAGTCCGTGGCAGGGCAATGGCTCCGACGAAGAAGACCGCCGCAACAATCGCCACGTGTGCCGGCCAATGGTGGCCACCCAGCGAAGCCATGGCGCTCTTCAGCGGATCGATGACTTCCTTGGCAATCGTCAGGACAGCGTTCAGCAGCGCGGCTGCCGAGAACGCCAGTACAAGGGCTCCCGCGGCAGGTTGGATGGCATTCTTGGACTCGTGATCGGTCATTGGCTTAGCCCCAGTCGAATTCCGTAGGAAAGGATGGCACCGAAGCCTTCCATTGCCAAGCCAAGAAAGACGATCAGGCCCGCCATCGCTCGCGCAACGCGCAGATTGCCGGGCGACGTGCGGAGGGCCTTTTCCGCGACGACGAGCGGCAATGCAGACGCAAGCAGCGGCAGCAGAATCGCCCAATGCTCCTTAGTCTCCATGACCACTTTATGCGCCCATGGCCACGGACCATCTAGAATAATCGCCTTGTCCGGTCCGTAGAGAGTTACGTAGAAGGCACCACCGGCAAGGAAAGCCAGCCAGATCAGCAGCGCCGTCGCGGCGGAAAACAGGCGCAGGCGCCGGCCGTCGGGATCGGAGCCGAGCGTCTCGATATAGACGGCAAACGCGGCAAACGTTCCCAGAACGCCAAACACGACATGAGGACTGCTGAGGACTTCCGGTAACACGAGGCAAAACCCTCCGGACAACGTTGTACGACCGCGATTCGAGCGGTCCCGGGGGAAGAGCAAGAACGGTTCCGGCGACAGGAGACGCGAGTATGGCGACCAGGAAAGCCGACAAGACATCCGCAGCGAAGGCCGGCGGATGCTTCATGATCGTATTCGGCCTGCCGTTCCTGATCGCCGGCGCCATTGTCTTCACACAGGCGCTACGGATACTCCTCGGTTTCAAGCCTGCGACCGAGGGGATCGGCGGGCTGATCATGATGATGTTCGTTGCGTTGATCTTTGGCGGCGCGGGCGGCGTCTTCATCTACATCGGCATCAGGGGCGTGCGCGGACAGTGGAACGTCGGCTCGCGGCCGAAGGGGAAGATCCAGGAGACCAACTGGCAGAAGAGCAAACTCTTCCCGCAGCAAAAGAAGCGAACCTTCGGCCCGCGCCGCGGGATCGCTCTGAAGCCTGAATCCACGGCGATCAGTTCGTTCTTCGTCCTCGCGTTCATCTCTGTGTTCTGGAACGGAATCTCTTGGACGGCGGTAGTCGTTATTCTTCGCGAGAACGACGGCCTCGCTAAGTGGGGGCCTCTGATCTTTCTCAGCATCTTTGTGCTCGTGGGGCTGATCCTCGTCTATGCGGTCTTTCACAAGTTCTTCCGTGTCGTCCTCGTCGGAACCTCGATCGTCGAAATCGACATCGAACCGATGGCACCCGGCGACCGAGCGCGGCTGCGCGTTTACCAGAAAGGCGACTTCGAGATTACAAGCGCGCGCCTGGAGCTGGCCTTTCGCGAGCGGGTTACCTATCGCCAGGGTACAAGAACCGTGACGTCCGACCGGGATGTGCACACCGAGACTCTGGCGGAAGTCGGCTCCTGCCGCGCGTCGCGATCGGTGCCGATTATGGAAACCGAACTCGTCATCCCCGAATGGGCGCCACACAGTTTCGAAGCCAACAGCAACAAACTGCAATGGGGCGTGCGCCTGCACATGGACATCCCCAATCGCCCCGATGTGAAAGACCTTTTCTTCTTCAGAGTGAAACCCGGGAGGTGAGGGAGGGACATGAATTTCAGCCTCGATGATATTCGAGAGTACTGGGCAACTTCGAAGAGCTTCTTGGGAATCTCTCCGTCTTGGATTCTGGGTGCTCTTGTGCTTCTTGTCTTGTTAAAGATTCTCTTCGGTATTCTTGGCCGATACACCAAACGGCGAACAAGGAGGACGCGACTGGATGCAAGACAGGGCAGTTGGGTAGGGTGTTCGACGCAGAGGAATCGCTTCTTTCCGAAGCGTCCGGCGCTTTGGCCAAACCGTGGGGGACGGATCGAACTCCTGCGTCATCCTCTGGAACTGATCGCAGATCTTGGCAAGTCCGGCTTCCTGCTGATATTCGTACTTATTGTACTCTTTCTGATGAACCCACTTGGCGATGGAGTCGTTTCAGGCAATGAGTTCCTTTCGCTCCCAATCGTTGGCATCTTCCTTCTCGTTGGTTACTACAGCATCAAGCCAGTTGTCGTCGGATTGCAGAGAAATCTCTGGAAAGTTGAACTTGAGGCGGAGCCGCTCGAGGTTGGAGGCTCGACCGCCTACAGCATTTCGCAGAGACTTCCATTCGAATGCGGATTCCTCTCGGCGCATCTCGTTCTGTTCGAGCAAGTGATGTCGGATCTCTGGCCGGGATTTGTGCCTGACGAGACGGGTCGAGTCGCAGTCGTCTACAAGAAGAAACTCGGTGAGTGTAGAGAGTTTCGTGGAACCCGTGGTACCCCGATACTTCAGGGCACACTCGAGATTCCCGAATGGGCGGCGCATAGTTTCGCGGCGGCCGGCAACCGACTGACTTGGGCCATTCAAATCGATCTCGAATTGGATCATGCCTCACCATTGATCGACGATACGCCGTTGATCTTCCCCATTCGAGTCGCTCCGTCATCCTCCGCAGAGGAGGTTCAAAGAGTATGAATCTCCTCATCGCCACATTGACCGGCGGCGATATCATTGGCATCACGCTGGCGCTGCTGAGCCTTGGCGTTATGCTCACTCTCACTGTTCGATTCCTCCTACCCCCAGGCACAGAAGCGTATCAAACAGGCCGATCGAAGTCCCTGGAACTGACAGGAGCGCAGAAGCTTCGAAAGCGAATTCGGGGCAGGAAGTCGGGTCGAAGGATACTGCACTGGAAACCTCGCATGTGGGGAGAGGGCTGGTGGAGCAATGACTTCTTTCCTCGGCTGGGCCTCAGGCGCAGCGGGCGAGATGGCTCGTGGATACTGCCATCTGAAAATCGCGATGAAATTGAAGGAAAAGGATGCGGATTCATCAGCCTGGCATTTGCAATTGGGTCGATCGGCGCGCTGCTGACATTGCTGACAAATCACACCCCACTCGGAGAAGACGCCAAACTGGCAGCAGCCACAGTGGCGTATGCAATCCTTGCGTGGCTTTCTTTTCTCCTTACTCGGGCCATCCGCAACGACTTCGATCGGAAGAAAGGGACGATCGTCGAGCTGAGCGATGAACCCCTGCTTCCCGGTCAGGAAGCGGAACTGCGCGTCTACAGAAATGAGAAGTTCCCCTTCAAAGGCATGGCCGTCTACCTTGTGCTATACGAGGAAACACGAGAGGAACGAGACAACCAATCAGCTGCGACCAAGAAGAAGATCGTCTTAAAGAAACGAATCGCACGATTCAAATACAGACAATGCCAAAGCGATGAGCCAATACACCGCTCCTCCTTCTCCATTCCAGACAGAGCGATGCACAGCCTCGAATCCCGCCACAGCAAATTGTCTTGGAAGATCATCCTGAGAATTAAAGAATCCAACAAGAGAACATATACGATGGCCTATAACTTCAGAGTCGCACCCCAACTACTTCCCGATACCGAGGACGTCGCATGAGCAACCTCAAAGTCAACATTGAGCTCGACAACGAGCAGACCACCTTTCGGCCCGGTGAGCGCATCAGTGGCCGCGTGAGTGTGGAGGCGCCTTCGATGTGGGAGGCGGATTTCCTGGAGCTCATCATTTTCTGGCGCACGGAGGGACGCGGGACCGAAGATACCGCGAGCATTCTGCACGAGAAATACCACGATGGGATGCAGAACGTCTCACCGCAGTTCCAGCAGTCGTTTGCGGTGCAATTGCCCGACATGCCGTGGACCTACTACGGCGATCTGATCAAGATTCACTGGTACGTTGGCCTTTACGCAAAGGAGAAGGGCGAAAGCGAAGAGTACCTGGAGGTCAACTTCGTCCTGCATCCGAATCCCGAGTTGCTCTCCGTTCGCAAATGAGCCCATTTGGATGTGCGCATAATCCGTTTTCTACTCGGCACACGGGGCCGGATGGTACGTCATATCTTTTTCCACCGGGACAGACAATCGAGGCGTTTGCCGACGCGATTGCTGCGGAGGAATGGCGCGCGGAGTTGGTGGGTCCCCACGGAGCAGGGAAATCGACTCTGCTTCGGACTCTCTTTGCAGAAGTCGAGCGGCGAGACCTTCCGACTGTGCTTTTCTCCTTCAACGACCAGCGGCGGCGTCTGCCGTTCGGTTGGAGAAGGTGCATTGCGCGCGGCGGGGTCTGCTTTCTCGACGGAGGCGAAGTTCTGCCAGCGTTTGCGCTGCGGCGATTGGACCGTGCAACGCATCGCCACGGGTGTGGACTGATTGTCACAACACATGCTCCGTTGGGCATCGCCCCGGCTCATCAGGTCACGCCCGATCCCGAGACGTTCGCGCTCCTCGTCAGCAACCTGCTAATTGACACTCAGTATGTCGTTTCGGACGAGCATGCCATGCAGATTCTGCTGGCTCACGGCGGGGATGCTCGGGAAGCATTGTGGGCCCTGTACGACGAGTTCGAGTCTTTTGCCGTCGAATAGATTCTGGCATACGTTATGCACCGGCTGGACCGTCTTTGTGCTTCGCCTTGCGGAGCATTGGAGGAGACAGCGAATGATTGAACAGTTCCGCAACGAAAACGACCGCTCGCGCCATTGGCTGACGGCCGGGGCATTGATTTTTTTCCTGGTCGTATCCTTTTTTTTCTGGGGCCAGCGTGCTCTGTGGGAATCCAGCGAGGGGCGCTACGGCGAAGTCGGGCGCGAGATGCTGGCATCCGGCGACTGGCTGGTTCCCACAATCGCCGGACACATTCACGTCACAAAACCTCCGTTCACGTACTGGATGATCGCCGGCGGGATGAAGATCTTTGGCATGAACGAGTGGGGCGCGCGGTTCTTTCTCTGCTTTGCATTCCTGGGGACGGCCCTTTGCGTTGGTGAACTGGCCTGGACGGCCGGTTTCAAGAGGCGCGACGCGCTTCTTGCCGCTGTCATTTATGCAACGGGAGCAATGACCTTTGCTGCCGGCAGGGTGTTGACTACCGACGGCTTCCTCGTCTTCTGGGAGACGCTTGGCATACTGGGGGCATGGAAAGTCTGGTGGGGTGCAGAGGAAACGCGATCGCGCTGGCGGTGGGTTTTCTGGCTGGCGTTCGGAATGGCGTTCCTGACGAAGGGACCTCCAGGGTGGTTGCCGTTTCTAGCGATCGCGGCGTTCGCAGCGATGCGCCGCGGACAGAAGCGCCCGAAGCTGTTCGCGATCCTTCCGTTCATCGCCTTCCTGGCCGTCTCACTCTCATGGTATCTGATCCTGATCGCCCACCGGCCGGAATTGCTCGAGTACTTCCTGAAGGACGAGCTGATCGATCGCGTTGCCACAACCGAGCACCATCGGAACGCGCCCTTCTACATCTACTTCCCGATCCTTCTGGCGGGGCTTGGTCCTTGGATTATTCTGTGGCCGGGTGTATTTCGGCGAGCACGTTCCTCGTGGCAGGCGGCGCGTACACAAATGGAAGACTGGAAGCTTTTTCTTGTGCTTTGGATCCTGCTTCCCCTGGTCGTCTTCGTTCTCGCAAAGTCGCGTTTGCCACTCTACGTGCTTCCGTTATTTGTCCCTATCGCGCTCGCCTTTGGACGTGTCGCCATCACAGACATCGGGAAGTTGCTGGATAAGTCGCGCAGTTGGCGGATTGGCCTCACGGCGCTTGCCAGTATCTGGGTGCTCCTCATGGCGATCATGTGCGTCGCCCCGGACAATTTGCCCAATTCCAAGAGCGAGCGACCAGAAGGCCGCATGCTTCGCGAAGCGATCGCCCAGGTATCCGGCCCGAAGACTATCTACTTCTTTGAGATGCGGCCTCATCACTCGCTGGCCTACTACATGAGACATCGAGTTCTCGACATCGGTCTCATCGACGATGAAGCCAAGGATCTGATATCCAAAGAAACTAACAAGCCTGGTCATTTGCTCTTCGTCTCAAAGACAGATAAGGTCGATCATCTGACGCATCGCCAGATTCCCTTCAAAGTCTTGAAGGAAGCCGGTGAGTACTCGCTGGTGGAGATTCCGAAGAGCTGATTCGGATCGGCTATTGGTTTGCTTCGTAAATCCATGTCGGTCGCACCGTGGCGCCGGTTTGGGGCATCATCAACTCGGGGTGCTTGTCGGGTGGCAGCACGGGGCCGAGTTTGTGGTAATTGCTCTGCATGACACGCTGGAAGTCGCCGGTCATCCATTCGTACTGCAGGTCCATCATTGTAATGATGTAGCGCGGTTTCTTGTTCTTGATGCGATCGAGCAGTTTCTGCGGCGTCGGCTTCGGATAATACGTTACGTCGCGAATCGAATCGATGCTGGGGCCGGGTTTGGCGCCGGCCAGGACAGCCACGAAGTTCTGGTGGGGCAGGTAAACGCCACCATCCTTATTCAGTTCTGCGACCTTGTCGACGAATGCCTGCCACGCTTCGCGAGCCCCTTCCGGCGGCATCTGCTTGCCGTACGGTTTCGCGACAGGCTCCGGCCACCAGGGGCGAGCGGGATAGTGATAGCGTAGACCATCCGTTTCGAACGCTGGGAATTCCTCATTCGGTCGGCGGTCCCACAGCGGATAACCGATCTCCGTCGCGACGTTGTAGTAGCGCCGCACATCCAGTTGATACTCGCCATCCTGCAGTTGCTTCTGTTGGCGTTCGAGGTCGTCGAGACGACGTTCAGCGTTCTGGATCTGATTCTCGAGCGTCATCGTGCGGGTGGAATCGCCCTCCAAGTCGGCCAGTTCCGATTTCAGATCGGCCAATCTGTTGCGCGAACCTTCCAGGTTCTTCGTTAGTTCTTCTGCCTTCTTATCCTTGTCCTCCTCGAGAGCCACCTTCAGGGCTGGCTTCACGTGGAATGGCACCATCGTGCCGTTCCATGTCAGCCACGTCATAGCAATCAATCCGAGCGTCACGATGTGGCGCGTCCACGAACGACGTGTCGACTGGTACAGCCAGGCCACGGCCAGTCCGGCGGCGACGCCCTGGATGACGAACAGCGGCAGGAAGTTGTTGATGTAGCCGCCGATCTTGACCCATGTGACCGCGGCGATGTGCTGGGCGATGAAGAGGAACGCAAGCCAATGCACGCCGCGCAGCGGCGTCTTCGCGGTCAGCCAACGCACAATCCAGACTGCCAGACCGCCAACCGTCAGTCCGAACGCCCAACGAATCGGCAGCGTCCATGTGCCGGCGACAAACTGCATCGCGGTCGGCGAGATCATACCGGGCTTGTGTGCTCCCCAGTGCGCGTGGCCGGGATGCGGCAGATCCACTCCGCCGCGCACCCACATCACTGCAATGATCGATGCCAGCAAGCCGATTCCGATTGCCATCACACGCATTGTCCACGGCTTCCAGCGGCGCGTCAGGGCAGACACCCACAGTGCTACCGGAATCAGCCACACGGAGAATGCGTAGTACTGCCACAATTCCTGCGTCCCGCGATTGCGAATCGTGTCCCAGTAGATCACGTGCTTCGACGGCACCTCGTACAGGTAGAAGAGGAAGTTGCTGTACGCAGGAAGACGCAGAAGATAGATCGCATTTCCGACCAGCAACAGGAACGGCGCGAGGACGATGATCGTGTGGCGCGGCTTCGGCAGGAAGCGGTGATACTTGCCGACCAGCGACTCCGTCGGGTCGGAGCGTTTCGTCAGTGCGGAGGCGATCGTGAACGTGATGCGCATCATCACTGCGCCGGCGGGAATGAAGACGGCGGTTTGCTTCGTGAATTGCGCCAGGAATCCCAGCGCCAATCCAATGGCGAGCTGCCACCATCGCCCGGGACGAGCAAGGATGAAATACCCCGCCCACAGTGCCAGGCAGTACGCGAAGCTGTCCACACGATACAGATCGTACCAGTAGCCCGATGGCTTGAAGAACATCGGATACGTCAACGCCGCAACCAGCGCGGCGAACCACTGGCGCGTGTGGTTGTGGACGATCGCCGCCATGGCCAACATGATGCCTAATGTCGACAGGATCGAAACCAGTCGGCCCCAACCGAGATTCATCGAATCGAAGATCGCAAAGAACGGCGCGACTGCGATCTGGTAAAGCGGTGGGTAGAGGTGGGGAACGTACTGACCGTTCTCGTATGGCGGATAAAGATGCGCCAGGCTGGGTTCATCGAGGAACCGGACCGTATACATGGCCAGTTCTCCTTCGAGCCACTCGGACTCAAAGGGATACGTGACGCGGCTGTGGGCGACTTTGAAGAAGTGAATCGTCGGGATGGCGAGCAGAAGCAGGAGCAGGCACCGCAGCACGAGCCCGATTGCCAGGTTCACGCGATCCGAAGTCGAGCGCCTGGGAGCGGCCTGTGCAGGCGTCGCTTCCTCGATGCGAGGCTCTTCAGCAGGAATCTGTTCGTCCGCTACGGACACGAAAAGGGCTCCCATTCGACGATGAAAACCAGTCTCAGTGCCTCCGGCGCAGAGTCAACGGGAAGGACGGTAACCAACGACGAAGAGCTTGCAGCCTGGAGCACAGAGGCGAGAGCCTTGTGCGACCAAACTGGGAGACACTTGTATGGATGCTTCCGAACCCATCACCGATCGGCGCATGACAGGTCGCGAAGTCCTCCACCGCGACGGCATCCCCCTGGAGGACGCTCCGAGGCTTATCGACTTCTGGAGTTGGTCGTCCTCTCAATTGGTGGGCAATGCGCTGCGCGGGATTCTGGCCGAGTTCATCGTTGCGAGCGCCTTGGGTTGCGCAGAAGGAGTTCGCAGGGAATGGGATGCCTATGATATTCTCACTCATGATGGCCTCAAGATTGAGGTGAAGTCCTCAGCATACATACAGAGTTGGTCACAACCTCGCCTCAGCACCATTTCCTTCGATATCTCCCCCAAGAGAGCATGGGATGGGAAGAGCAATACAACGGCGAGCATCCCGGTCAGATCCGCCGACGTGTACATCTTCTGTCTCTTGAATCACAAAGACCGGATGAGTATTGACCCATTGAACCTTTCCCAATGGAGGTTTCACGTCCTCTCCCGGCAAGTGCTTGACTCAAAGGGCCCCGGTCAAAAGACGATCACACTCTCATCTCTGACCAAGTTGAATCCCCAGGCGGTCCAGTATGAGGAGATCGCGGGAGCCGTTCGCGATGAGGCGAATCGTATATAGAGATCAATCGTCGACAGAATGGTCGCGCCGCAGAGCTTCCAGTTCTCGCAAGGCCGCGCCGATCTCCGGTGCCTTCATAATAGCGCCGATCACCGCGGGGATCACGCCTGGGGCGACGGCCATCAACCGCGCCAGGTTGCCGGCGTCGATTCCGCCGATCGCGACCAGTGGCATACGCCCGTCGAGGCGTTCCCAGGCCTCGGCCACGAACTCCAGCCCGGTCTCTGGATCCGCATTGTCCTTTGTTGTCGTTCCAAACACGGGCCCGACGGCGATGTAGTCCACCGGCTCATCGAGCGCTGCGAGAAACTGCTCCACGTTGTGCGTCGACACGCCGACGATGCGATCCGGACCGACAATGCGGCGCGCTTCGGCGGGGGAGAGATCGCCCTGGCCGACGTGCACGCCGTCGACATTTGCTTCGACGGCCAGTTCCGGATCATCATTCAGGATCAACGTGGCGCCCACCGCGCGGCATCGTTTCGCCGCCAGGCGCGCCTGAACGAGGAGCTCTCCGGCAGGCAAGGACTTCTCGCGAATCTGGATCAGTCGAGCCCCAGCAGAGATGAGGCGATCCACCTGCTCCACGTGTGAGAGGCCGGAAAACTCGCGGTGCGTGATGGCGTAAATCGAGTGAGGAATCGTTGGCATTGGCGACGTCCTTGATGGGCCCAAAAGGAAACCCGGGGCAGTTTGCGCCCCGGGCTTGGTTTCTTGGCTTTCGTGTGCAGCTCAGTAGCGCGTCTCGCTCGGCGGTGTGTCGCTCGGAGGCGAAGGTGGCGTGTCTCTGTCTCCGCCGCCGCTGCTTCCCCCGCCGGTCGATCCCGATCCGCCGATCATCTGGCGGGTCCAACTGGAATCGCGCGGCTTGCGCGGGTTCTTCGTCGGGGCGCCCTGTTCACGCATCAGATCTTCGATCTCTCCCGCGGCGTCCCCGCTGGTCGAGAGCAGGTCTTCTTCGCTGACGCTGCCTTCTTCCTGGAACTCTGCCTCATTGTCCAGGTCATAGGAGCCCGGAACGCGCTCGTAACCAGTAATGAGCCGGCCGCGGCGACCATCCTCGTTCAGGTTCCGCGGAATCACGTCCTCGACGATCGTCGGGGTGATGAACATCTGCAGGTTGCGGCGATCGTCGCTGCTCGTCTTACGGCCGAAGATGGCGCCGAGGTAGGGCAGGTTTGCCAGGAACGGCAGGCCCGAATTGCCCTTTACGCCGGTATCGCTCAGCAGACCGCCGATCACGCGCGTCTGGCCGGACGGCATGGTCAGCACCGTCTCGATGCTCTGGCGTTCGCGAGCAACAAGGTCCGTCGTTGTGCCCTGCGATGTCACCGGTTCGCGGTTGGCGTTGTCGTTGTCGATTTCGATCTCCATCTCGATCAGGTAGCTGTTCGAGATACTCGGTGTGATCTGGAAGTCGAGACCGTCGCTGACCGTACTTTGCGTGGTAGAGCGAATCGTGTTGTCGCCTTCATCGTCGTAGATCGTGGTCAGGAACGGAACTTCCGAACCGACGAAGATGCGCGACGTTTCCTGGTTCTTGACCAGCAAACGCGGCTGCAGCAGGACCTTCGTGTCCTTGTTGCTGAACGTTGCCTGATAGGAGGCGAACGCCTTCTGACCCAGGTACGCGCCGGAAATGACCGGAGGCGAGGCCGTGAAGAAAGGGTACTCTGCCGTAAGGTTGGTAATGCCGAGAACGCTTTGGGCACCGGGGACCGTTGCGAATCCGTCGTCGGCGTACGCGAAGGAATTCAATCCGTAGTCGAAAGTGTGCTCGAAGGTGGTCGAGAGAATCTCGCCCTGGATCAGCACCTGCTTCACTGGCTGGTCGAAGCCTTCGAGGATCTGCTCGACGCGCTCGTGAACTTCCGGAACGTCTTCGAGAATGAACACGCCCTGCTTCTCGTTGACCTCGAACAGCAGGTCCTTCGTGCGGATTTCTTCAATAATCGTCTGCAGGTCTTCCAGGTCCTCGCCATCGAGGCCGATGTTATTCACGTCGTAGATGACGATCTCCGGCCCGATGTCGAGAATATCGATCAGCAGTTCCATCTTCTTAATGTTCGCCAGCAGATCCGTCACGATGATCTGGTGCGTTTTCTCGTCGACTTCGATGGTGCCTGGGTCGCTCTTATAGGTTTCGATCTTTGCGGCGATGTCGGCCACGTCGGCATGGCGAATGTAGAAGACGCGCGTGAAGAGCTGCACGTCGATCTCGCGGATCAGTCGCTCGATGCGCTCGATCACGTCGGGCAGGTCCGTCACGATCAGTTTGTTCGTTCGATCGTCGGCGGTGACGCTGCTGATTCCGGAGGTCAACATGGGGCGAATCGCACGCTCCAACTCTGAGGCTTGAACGTGATCCGGCCGGAAAGTCTTCGTGATGACGAGACTGGGAAGGATGTTCGCCTTGTACCACGCCTCGTCGGCTACGCCATAGCCACCGTCGTCCTGCTTGAACCAGATCCAGCCCTTTGGCTGGGTGATCGCGCTCAGGACTTCCTCGAGTGGCTTGTCCTTCATGACGACCGAAACACGCTGACCGGGGACTTTGCCGAATGGTGTGACGGCAATGCCGGTCGAATTTCCGATCACCTGCAGGACCTGCTCGACCTTGGCTTCCTGGAAGATGGCGGTCACCAGGTGCTCGTTGCCGGCATCCTTCGCGGCATCGTCACCGGCATCCTGCGCCGGCACGACGCTCGGCAGAGCGGTCAAGACGCTCAAGACCATCAACATTCCAGCGAGCGCCCACTGGCGCACATTCGCCACAGAGGACCGTTCGATTCTCATCCCAATACTCCGGCTGGCAGGTTGCATCCCCCCGAAACGGCAAGCCGCCCCCCGGGAAGAGTCATTCCCGCAACCCTTGTCGTTGATCGGTGAGGGTGTCACGCGAAAAGTCACTGGGCGGATTTCTCATCCGCGGGCGCCGGAGCCTGCGCGACTTCGGCGATGGGAAGCGCGGTTTCGTCAGTGCTCGGAGCTGTGGCCGGAGCCGCCACCGGCAGCACCGGCGGTGTCTCCTCGATCGCCGCAGGGCCCTGGATTGCCAGCACCCCGAATATCCCTACCGCACCCGCCAGCAATGCGACCGATCCCATCATGTACGGCTTCTTTCGGCGATTCTGAAACAAGGCCATTCGCTGGACTCCCCAGATGGATTGTGGGGGACCGCCGCGACGGGACAGGGCCATTGAACCCGCCGGCGGCAAGCGTCCCCCATCAGCCCCTAATGCGAGAGCCGGGCCACAGATTTGCATCTGGCTATAGAATTGAAAATAGATGACTTAGATGGTTGGTGTGACGAGGAGGCTCGATTCGCCAATCGTGACTTCGCGGTTCGCTTCGTGGGATTACGATCCCAGATCGATCCGCATCGAGAAATCCAGGGCCACGGCCGAGTGCGTCAGCGCGCCGATGCTGACCCGCTCAACGCCGAATTCAGCCAGTCGGCCGATCGTCTGCAGGTTCACACCCCCGGTGATCTCGATCGGCACCTGACCGGCAATCAGGGCCACGGCCTCGCCGAGTGCCTCATCGCTCATGTTATCGAGCATCAGCAGGTCGACCTTCGCGGCCAGTGCCGCGTGGACCTCCTTCATATCGCGCGCCTCCGCGGCGACCTTGAGGCCCGGGCGCAGCGGCTCCACGCGGCGGAGCGCCTCGGCGAGTCCCCCTGCGCCGTCAGCATGCGTGTCCTTCAGCATCACCATGTCGAACAGACCGAACCGGTGGTTCGTTCCGCCCCCGCAGGCCACGGCATACTTCTCCAGATCGCGCCAGAGGGGAGTTGTCTTGCGGGTGTCGCACACGGCGACCCGACCGCCGCTGGCTTCGACGAAGGCCGCGGTCAGAGTCGCCACGCCGCTCAGGCGCTGGAGGAAATTCAGCGCGAGACGCTCGCCGGAGAGGAGCGAACGGGTTGTTCCCTCCAGCCTGATTGCCAAGTCGCCTGGCTTGACTTTTTTTGCATCCTCAATCAGCCGCTCAACCTTCACATCCGGATCGTGCAAGCCAAACACGGCTTCCACAATCGGTCCGCCAGCCATGATGCCGTCGGCCTTCGCAACAATCCGGGCGTGCGAGCGATGTTCGGCGGGGAAAACCGCATTGGTTGTCACGTCGCCGGCTTCACCGAGGTCCTCGGCCAATGCGAGAGTCAGGCGGTCGCGCAGATCGTCGAGAGTCGGGCAGGCTGTCATGAATTTCCCCTCCAGGGCGGGTTAGCGACTGGGCAGTTGCCCAAGAACCCATTCGGTAAACCCCGGGCGGGCGGCGCGGTCAACCAGTTCGGTCAGCGGCACGCGCGGCAGCAGCGCCTTCAGCACGGCCCGGTACTCCGGATAGTGGCCGCGCGCTTCGGCTTGCACAATCTCGCGCATGCGCTCCGGCGAAAGCGTCGGGGTGGTATCCGCAAACTGATCGACCGCCGTGATGGCGAAGGCTTCGAAGAACCAGATCGGTCCCATCGCATCCTCATCGCCATCCAGAATCCGGATGTGCAGACGATGGGCGATTTCATGGGCGAGGAGCTTGGCGAAGGCCCCCGGTTCGTCTCCGGCGGGGTAGAGCTTGCGATAGATTTCCGGTGCGACGGCCATCAGACGGCGCTCTTCCAGCGCTCCCGTGTGGGTCGGGTGCACCGGCTGATCGGGCGGAATGTCGAAGATCGCCCGAATCTCTGCGTCGAAGGCGTCCTTGGAATCATAGATGTGCGCGCTGTCGGCGAACGGCTCGCGAATCAGGTCTTCCCAGCCGTGTTCCGCTGCGAACCGAGCGATGATCGATTGGGCCTCGCGCAGGGTGCCCTCGAATTCCGCGCGGCGATGTTCGAGGGACGCTGGCAGTTCGAGTGGAATGGCCTGCTGCTCCATCCGGTATCTCTTTCAGTCGAATCGGAATCGCCACCAGCCGATGACGAAGGAGACGGCAGCGAAAATGGCCAGCACACCGACTTCCGGCAGAATTGCGGTGAATGGTTGATTGTACCAGAGCAGATCCTTGAACCCGCTCATGCCCCACGCTGTGATGCTGACGAAGTAGGCGAGCTTCTGCATGAACGGCGGCGTCATTTCAAGCGGCCACCAACTGCCGCCGATCGCCGACATGAACAGGATCATCAGCGTTGAGATTCCACTCAGTTGACCTTCGGACTTCACAAAGGCTGCCATCAGGATGCCCAGGCTTGTCACCGTGAAGGCGACGGCGGCGCTCAGGAGGATCAGTCCCGGAATCGAACTGCCCAAATCGATCCCGAAGACAAGGCGCCCGAACGCGAAGAAGACGAAGAATTGAGTCATCGCCAGCGCAAATACGGCGAGGAGTTTCCCGGCTAGAATCTGCGCGCGCCTGATCGGAGCGGCCAACAATCGCCGGAACGTTCCCCAGTCCTTTTCCTTCAGCAGTGACACGCCGCCGAGTTGCATCGTGAACAGCGCGAACATGATCGCGTAGCCCGGCACGGTTTGCTTGACCATATCGATCTTCGGAGCCTCATCGCCCTCGATCTTCAGATCGACGGTCTCCACTCCGACGGGAGGATTGTTCCACATCTCGTCGGAGTTCTCCATGATGCCGCGGGCGATTTCCTCGGGGTCGCCTTTGCCGCGAGTCACAACCATTCCGAAGATCACGCCGACCTGCACACGCTGCAGATCGGCAGAAAGGCGCGTTGCGACACCATTCAGAATGCCCTGTGCGACACCGGGTGTGACCCTCTGGCCGGGATCGCGTAGCAGGCGGAACTTCGTTGGTTCGCCATTCAAGATCGCGTCTCCGAAACCTTCTGGGATCACGATCACGGCAGAGCGATATCCCTTCTCGATCCACTCGGTGGCGATCTCTTCGGTGAAGGACGTCAGCTTGTCATCTTCGCGAATCGAGGTTTCGACCTTCAATCCATCCAACCCCGTCAGCGCACGAACGATTTCTCCGGAGATTTTGCTGCGATCCTGGTCGACGATCGGAATGCGAATCTGCGGCCCCCCGCCCCCGCCTCCGAACAGGTTGCCAAACGCAGCCACCACAATGGCAATCACCACCATGGGGACGATAAATGCGTGAACCAGCGCCGTGCGGTCGCCGAAGTAGATCCGCAGGTCCTTCATCATGACTGTCAGCATTGTTTGCATGATTTGTCAGTCCCGCAGCGACTTTCCGGTAAGGTGGAGGAACACGCTCTCAAGATTCGGTTCGCGAATAGCAAGCGACTCGATCGCGACGCCGGCCTGCTCCAGCGCGGGCAAGACTTCCAGCAGGGCATGGTTCGCACTCGGCGATTCCACACGCAGCGTCTCGCCGTTTCTGCGCGCACCCCGCACGGTTTCTAACGACTCGATGCGAGCCAGCGTTTCATCGCTTACCTCGCGCACGCCAAACTCAATGATCCCCTCGCCGTGCTGTCGGATCAGGCTTTCCGGAGCATCCATCGCGATGACTTCGCCCTGATCGACGATCGCCACGCGCTCGCACAGAGACTGTGCTTCTTCCATGTAGTGCGTTGTGTAGAGAATCGTCATGCCGTCGTCTTGAAGGCGACGGATGTTCTCGAAAATATGATTTCGCGACTGCGGGTCGACGCCGACGGTCGGTTCATCGAGGAACAGAATCTTCGGCCGATGCAGCAAGCCCGCGGCGAGATTCAGACGGCGCTTCATTCCGCCGGAGAAGCTCTCGGCCTTGTCCTTCGCGCGATCCTTCAGGCCGACGATTTCCAGCGCGTGATCGATGCGTTCGTTGAGTTCCTTGCCGTGCAAACCGTAGATGCTTCCGAAGAAGCGCAGGTTCTGAATCGCCGGAAGCATCGGGTAGATCGCCAGGTCCTGGGGGACGATTCCAATCAGGCGCTTCACTGCCATGGCATTGCGACCGACATCGTATCCGCCGATTCGCGCAGACCCGCCATCGATATCGAGCAGACACGACAGCATCGAGATCGTTGTGGTTTTGCCGGCGCCATTTGGCCCCAGCAGCCCGAAGATCTCGCCTTCACCGATCTCGAACGATACGCCATTCACGGCAAGCAGATCGCCGAAGCGCTTCGTGAGGTTGTCGACTTGAACAAAGGGTTCAGGCATGAGGATTCCTGGCTCGCCGGACGTGGCCACTAGCCACTCGTCAGTTCTTTCCCAATCGTCTCAAACAACGAATCGAAGCTGTCTGCGAAGGCCTTCAGTCCATCGTCCTGCAACTTCTGGCAGATCGCCTTCAGGTCGATTCCGTAAACTTCGAGGCCGCGCAGCAGATCGTCCGCTTCTTCCAGTCCTTCGGAGACGGCGTTCATTCGAACCTGGCCGTGATCCATCAATCCATCCAATGTGGACCGAGGGATCGTGTTGACCGTATAGGGCGCAACCAACTCTTCGACATATAGTACGTCGCGCAGTTTCGGATCCTTCACGCCGGTGCTTGCCCAAAGTGGCCGCTGAACGCCCGCGCCGGCGCGGGCCAGATCCTGGAAGGGTTCGCCGAAGAACAGCTCTCGGAATTCCGCGTAGACTTGCTTCGTGTTTGCGATGGCAACCCGATCGCGGGCGGCCTGGAGGAACTCGCGCTCCTCGTCATCCTTTGCAATTGCCAGCTTCGCATCGATCTCCTTGTTCACTGCCACGTCGATCCGGCTGATGAACATACTGGCGACGCTGCGGACGTCGTGGGTCGGATTCCCGGCGGCAAGGCGCGCGCGCAGGCCGCGAACGTAGGCCGCCGCGACATCGCGATAGTGCTCCAGCGAGAACATCAGCGTCACATTCACGTTCACACCCAGCGCCGTCAGTCGCTCGAAGGCCGCGATTCCTGCCGGCGTCGATGGCACCTTGATCATCAGGTTTGGACGGTCGATTTTCTCGAACAGGCGAACGGCTTCTTCGACGGTCCCTTCCTCGTCGTGGCCGAACCGCGGCGGGACTTCCAGAGACACGAAGCCATCATCGCCACCCGTGCGATTGTAAACCGGACGCAGGATATCGAGAGCACGCTGGATGTCGTTCAGCACCATCTCCTCGTACGCATCTTCGACGGAGGCACCGCGTCCGCGCAGCGATGCCAACTGCTTCGGATAGCTGCCTACGCCATGGCCGATGGACTTGTTGAAGATCGTCGGGTTGCTGGTCATGCCGCGGATGTTCCACTCATTTGCCAGCCGCTCGAGTTCACCGCTTGCGATCATGCGATCGTTAATGTCGTCGAGCCATGGGCTTTGCCCGAAACGAACAAGGCGTGCGGTGGGGAGATTGCTGACGGTCAGTCGATCCAGCCCATCGATCAAGTCCACGCGCCGTGCATGGCGGCCACCACCGAACGTGGCATCCAACCACGCCAGAACGACCTCGCCGATCTCGTCAATCATGTGGTCCGCCGCTAGGACGAGAACATTGGCGCAGTTGTGTTCGCGAGCCAACTGAGCCGTAGCTTTCTTCATCGCCAGCGCTGCACGAACGCCCGGATAGCGGTTCGCCACCATCATCATTCCGTTTCCGGAACGACACAGAATCACGCCAAGATCCGCAGCGCCGGTGGAAACGGCCTGCGCCACGCGCCCGGCGAAAATCGGATAGTCCGTCGACTCCGGCGTGTACGTGCCGCAATCGATCGGCGCGTAGCCTCGCTCCACCAGGAATTTCCCGAGTGCGTTCTTCTCCTCGAAGCCGCCATGATCTGTTCCGATGGCAATGCGAAGAGCCATTGTTCGATACTCCCTGAATCAGTGAATCGTCGTTATCCAGCCCAATGGACCTAACGAATCGGGCTGGGCGGTGTCGAGCCTGTTTGGGTGGCTTTCGCCAGACCTCACGCTCGCGGCGGAGATTCCATCTGAACGGCCATGGCGCTCAGGCTTTCCACTTCATCGCGCTGCGAGGTGACGACACTGTACACTTTGTAGAGGATGAACGCTGCGACGATCAGCCCCAGGATCGCTGCCAGAACATAGAGGTGAGTGCGTCGCATGGCGGTTCTCCCTTGCGGATGACCGTATGCGAACACCTCGGCGGCACAAGTGCAAGGATCAACCCAAGACAGAGCCCGGCGCCAGGGGAGGTCCCAGCGCCGGGCAATGGTGGGGAAGGGGGACTACCCCGGGCCAAGCGTCAGCGCAGCATCCACATCGGGTTGCCGGCGGGATCGCTCTGCGCTTCTATCGTCATGTGCTGATCGATTGTCACATCGATCGGGTTTGTCAATTCACCGCCCGCGGGCACGTCGCCAATCCAGCCGATGAACTCCCAGTTGGGATCCATTACTGCTTCCAGGCGAACCGTCTCACCATAATCGTACAACGACTTGTCCGGCTGGCGCGTGACCTGGCCATTTGTTGTGGATGTCAGCAGCGTGTACGTGTTGATGGCGAACAGCGCCGTCAGGCTCTTGTTCCCATCCATCAGCAACGGCAATGGATTCGTGGACTCGGAGCCCGGTGGCACATCGCCGGTCCAATTCGTGAAGTGGAACCCGTCGGCTCCCTTCGCGTTCAGTTGCACGGTGCTCGCTGGGGCGTAACCGGGCTGACTTGGATCGGTCGAAACCGTACCGTTTGTCGCTTGCACATCCAGCGAGTAGTAGTTTGTCGGAGTCGGCGTGGGTGTCTCTGTTGGACCAGGAGTTGGTGATGGCGTCGGAGAAGGCGTTGGCGGAATGATCGTCCACAACTCGAACGCCATATCCATGTCCTGACCATCCAGTCGATGACCCGACGGCCATGTCATTGGTGACCATCCGCCGCCGATATCGATCATGGCTGCTGCCATGTGCCCATCATCGCTGTTCAGCCAACCCCAGCCGTGCTGAATCAAGCCATCCCCGTAGACGGCTTGGATGGACAGGAAGTAGCGCTCGTTCGGCGCAACCTCCCACGGGGAATTGAATGTAGCTTGGTAAAGGTACTCATGCTCGTAGGAGCCGGGGTATTGCCATTGCTCGACCGCGCCGGCCCACGTTTCGGTGTAATTGCGCACCTGCTCCTGGATCAGCAACTCGCCCGGATGCGGCGCTGGATCCTCATTTGACGAATAGACCTGGACCTCGAAATACAGTGGCCGCTCGACCGGCCAGGGATCTCCAGGCGAAGCGTTCGGATCGATCCACGCCGGAGAGTTCACCTCATCCGATGTCGCGGTCTGCCAGCTTGCGTAGGAACCCCACCACTTGAGCGCCTGAACTGTCGAGTCGGGCGGAATGGCGAAGTCGTCTGCAACCACCTGGCTGAACGTATTTCCAACATCACGATAGGACTGCACGTCATAGCCATCAGTCATGTTGGGAGCCTGTTCTCCCTGCAGATCGTAGACATACGGCGTCGGCGTTGCAGATGGAGTCGGCGAGGGCGTTTCGGTTGGCGTTGGCGTCGGAGCCGGCGCGGAGAACTGGAACGCCATGTCGACTGCCTGACCCTCCTGCGGGTGGCCGGGTGGCCAGACTTGTTCTGTCCACTCTCCACCGTCAACTTGCTGCACCGACGCGGCATTCCACCGCGAGTCGCTCGTGTACCAGCCCCACTGATAGTCGGGGAAGGCCGTGCTATACAGCGCACGGACCGAGAAGAATCCCACTGCACCTGCCGGCGGAACGAATGGCGTTGTCAGTTGGCATTCATACCGGAAGACATGCAGATACTGTCCAGGCTGATCCCAGATGGAATAGCTGGCAACATAGGTCTCATTGTAGACGGCCGAGAGTGCTGCATGCGTCACCGGCCCAGGCACGGGCAATCCTGCTGCAGTCGTGAATTCCATCCACTGAAGTTGGAACTGCTCCGGCCGCATCGTGGGCGCAATCACAGGCCCGGCGAATCCGGACAGATAGCCTTGGTAGCCACCGTAGAACGTCACTGTCCCGATCGCCTGTCCGGATCCCGAGTCTTCCCAGTCGTCCGCCGTCGAGTACATCGGCAGCGAGCGGGGCGAGACCTCTCCCCACGAGAGTACTAGCTCGCCGTCTTCTTCCGACGGGGGTTGATTCCAGGACATGTTGTCCGGTGTCGGTGATGGGGACGGGGTGGGTGTGTCGCTCGGAGTTGGGGACGGAGTCGCCGACGGGGTTGGACTCGGAGAAGGAGATGGCGTCGGGGAAACCGTAGGAGTCGGGACATTCTGGAAGTGCATAGCGAATGAGGCGTCGATCGGCTGGCTCTCCAATCGGTGGCCCGGCGGGTAGTTCAACTCGGTGAAGAAACCGCTCGTCTCACGCAGGGCCGCACTTCCCCACTCGTGCTCAGAGGTCAGCCATCCCCATGGGTACGTGATCATGCTATCATCGAAGATGGCCTCGATCGAGAGGAAGTACTTCTGGCCGGCGGATTGTGTGATCGTTGTGGGCAGGCTGGCCTCATAGCGATACTCGTGCTCGTAGGTTCCAGGCATGGATCCGGATCGAACCGCGTAGCCACCGGATTCGCTCCATGATTCAAGGACCTGGGTTGTGAGCAGAGAGCCCGGACGCGGTGAACCTCCTGAATCCGACCACTCGTACGCGCGAATCAGGAACTGCCGGGGTCTGTTTGCCGGAGGAGGAATCGTTGCGGGATCATCCATTCCGTAGTTCAAGTAAGACCCCCACCATTCCAGTTTCACGATGGGCGAACCGTCCGTGCATTCCCAGTCGTCGTAGATCTTCTCGCCCATCGTTCCGGCGAAGTCCTTGTACGAAGCCATATCGTAGCCATCGATGAAGTTCGGCAATTGTGTCCATTTTGAGTCCGGATACGGCGTCGGCGTCGGTGAAGGTGTTGGAGCAACCGGCGGTACACGATCGCCGAGAATCTCGAATGCCATATTGAACGGATGGCCGTAGAGACGGTGTCCGACCGGCCATGCGAGTTCGACAGCCGGTCCGCCGCTGACGGACTGTTGCGGCGCCACGTTTTCGTCCTCATCGCTGTTCAGCCAACCCCACTCCTCCGAAGGCGCTGAGCCGCCATAGTGCGCCTGGATTGCCAGCCAGTACATCTCTCCATCTACAGGTTGCCATGTTCCGGGCAAAGCCGCCGTGTACACGAACTCATGCTCGTAAGTGCCAGAACTGCTGCTGTAGATGGAATCATCCCAATCCTCGCTGTACGAGTAGATGGTGTATTTGCCTTGCTGCGCACCAATCGTCGGGGGCGTTCCATCGATGTACGAGTACCACGCGATATCGAAACTGGAGGGACGAGTTTCAGGCGCGCTGACCGGACCCGCTTCGCCGGTCCGCCAGTTTGCGTACGATCCCCACCAGCGTATGGCACGCACTTCCGATCCATTGGATCCCCAGTTATCGATAATGATTGTCTGTCCGCTTGTGTCGACGTATGCTGACGTATCGTAGCCGTCCGTCAGATTCGGCGGCTGCGACCAACTGGAGTGCATCACATAGCCTTCATCGCCATTGCTGTACTTGCTGGGGCACTGGCCATCGTATGTACGAGATGCCTGCACCCAGTAGTAGTAGGACATATTCGGCTGCGCGGTGGTGTCCTCGTAGCTGATGCCCTCAAACCAGCCGCTCAGATCGGTCTTCTCACCGAGCAGCGAGACCGATCGCGAAACACGGTAGTAACGCGTTTCGGCGCTGGGACTCCAGGAGATGACAACCTTATCGGTGTATGTACCATCTGTAGCCTCGACGGGGGATGGGCCGTTTTCCGCTCTGTATCCCATTACCGGTTCGCTGTAACCATTTGCGCAACCGCCAGAGCTATTTCCAGCCGAGCGCACCCAGTAGTAGTACGGAAGGCCTGCAGTCAGAGAGAAATCTTCATCCACATATCGTGTTTCCGTGTCCCAGGAAGTGATCGCGATTCGCGCGACGCCCGCAATGTTGTCGGCGCGATACACCTGGTAGTAACTTGTCTCGAAGACGATCGGCCACTCCACGACAATGGAATCCAGATAGGTTCCCTGAGACGCAGAAACCGAATGAGGTGGCGGCGTGTTGTAGGAGCCTGCGCTGGGGCCGCCGCGCTCGCTTGAACCATTGGATGTGTGGGCACTGACCCAATAGTAGTAATTCTGGCACAAGTACCCTGTTCGATCGACCACTTGGTTACCGCTGACATGTTCCATAATCAGAGATGGAAGAGGATCCAATGGATTGACCGACCGCCATACTCTGTAGAACTCGGCACCGTAGACGGTATCCCAGGTGATCTCCACGCCGCCCGTATATGTCCCAAGGGTAGCATCTACGTTATACGGTGCCTGCAGACCCGTCCATCCCGCAAATGGGCCGGCCTGCGAACTCTTGTAGACCCCGCTCGAGCGCGTTCCACATGCGATCCAGAAGTTGTAGGTCCTTCCAAAGACACTGGGCGTGTACTCGAACGATGTCGACGTCATCGCCGATGATTCCCAGCAATCGTCGCACGTTTCGCCTTCTGAGACATAGACCCAGTAGTAACTTGCCCCTGGTACGGCATCCCAGGTCACGACGATCTTATCCGGATACCCTCCTTGTGTTGCAGCCCCATTGCTTGGGCCGGGCAGAGTACGCCAGCCGGCATTGCGGACTGACAGTTCGCTTTCTCTCGTGCCGCTACTATCTGCCGCCGCACTGACCAGGTAATAGTACGTCGTCATCGCTTCCGCCGTGGTGTCGGTGAACGTGTCGTCATTGATCCAGCCACTGAGCGGAACTGCTGTGTCCGACGTGGTGGCCTGGCGATAGACACGATAGGCACCAGCGCCTGCGACTTCGAGCCACTCGACCTTGACACCGTTCTGGTATTCTCCGTCGGAGGCTGTGACATTCGCAGGTGGCGACAACTTCCGCCATCCCGATGTTGGAGTCGTATACAGACTCATCGCGGTCTCAGATGCATCCGTCGCCCGCCGCAGGCTGTACCAATAGGTTGCGCCTGGAACTGCAGTCTGGTCGCGCCAGTAGGACTGTTGGATCCAATCGCTGATCGGCGCGGCCGGAGCTTCGTAATCGTCCGCCCGGAAGACTCGATAGTAATCCCCATCATTGTCCCATGTGACGTTGACGTAGTCCGCGCTTGTGCCGTCGCTGGCCGAGACACCGGTTGGCACAGGAAGTCGTGCCCACCCCGTATCTTCCATCGCGTAGCTTTCTCGCGTGCCGCTTGGGCTGGCGGCGGCGTAGACACGGAATCTGTAATCTTCACCTGCAACAAGGTTATTGGAATAGCGGAATTCGCGCTCGGTCCGCCAACCCGTCAGGTCAGTATAGTCAGATTCCCCGGGGCGCATCACCATCAACTTGTAGTGCGTTGCTCCAGTAACGGCGGTCCACGTAATGCGAATCTCGTTCGTATACCACCCATCGGAGGCCACAATGCTGGATGGCGGAACGAGTCGATCCAGAACGGGCCATCCGCGAATGTAAACATCGTCGATGTACGCACCCTCTCCAACGGTCGAGTCGCTGTCGCTGTGGAAAAGAAACGCTAACCACACCTGCGGTTTATTGATGTAGTTGTTAAGCGAGAGCGACTTGCGAGTCCAATCGCCGCCGGTTTGTCCCAGCTTCACGGGGGCGAAGTCTGTTCCGTTCGTCGAACCTGCGATCGCAACATAATCATCCGCCGCATCGTTTGTTTGGAAGAAGTACCAGAATGCCATATCGCCCTTCGTCCAACCCAGCGTGCTGAAGGGGCCGTAAACGATGTAGGTATGCACATTCTTGGGATACGGACCAGGTGCGGCCCAATGATCGCCTACACAGTAAAGCGAGTAGTCGTTGTCTCCGCCGGGTGGCCTCGGGTCGTCTGCCGGACCGTGAGCGCGTGCTTGCGTCTCGCCCCAGTATTGTGTACTGCTGCCAGTGCTCAGACCCGTCCACGGGCCTCCCCACAGGCCAGACTCGAAATCATCCGACCAGAGACACTCGTAGGGATCGTCGTACGGGATCACCTTCTGGATCGATTCATTATCCGCGGGCACATTGTCCCAAGCCAGTTCAAATGGTGTATCCTGGTAACGGTCGTTTTTGTAAATTCGATAGTTGTGGTGCAAAAGGAGAATCTTGTTATTGTAGTCCCATTCATCATACCCGGCGGCCGTCGTCGAGTGTGCCCACTCGGGGTACTCGTCCTCGTCGTAGTTCGAATAGACCAGAGGTCGGCCGGCAAGAAGTTCTGCCTTTAGGTCATTCTCCCAACCCAGATACTCGCCCTCGTCTCCCTGTTTGTCCGAAACTCCGATCGGCGTGTTGTTGTTATAGAAGTCGTCGCGCAGGAACTTGCGCAGGCCTGGCGCCATGGCATAATCCCAAGTGCCATTCTCGGGAGAGTAACTCAGCGCGCGCATGAGACGATATACGGCTTCATCTTCATGGCCTGTCTGTGACGAGCCATTGTCGATCAGATTCCCAAAGCCATGATCGTCCCAGTAGCCCATGACCTGTGCACTGGCATTCTCAGCGCAGCAGTTAGCACCATAATCATCCTGGTGGTAGTAGGGAACATCGTTGATATGGAAATAGGATGGATCGGAACGCTGCACATTTGGTGACGGCGGGGGAGAGCCGGTTGCCTTGAAGGCCGCCCAGATATCTTGCGGTGGCGGCATATTCTTGTCTTTCCTCACCGACGGCAATCTTCCGGAACGGAGCGCACGTCCGGACATTTCGAAGACCTTCGAAGCCCACGTGTCGACGAGCCACGCCGGCGCATCGGAATCGGAACGACGGCTGCCGTCGTTCGGCTCATGAAAGACTGCCAGTGCCCCGAGATAGTACGATCGCTCGATCGCGTCTTCGCCGCGCGCAGAGATCTTCGCCAGATCGGCGACGCGATCACCTTGCAGCGTATGAGGCGCTGGACCGACAAACCGCTCCAGCATTGGATAGACGTCCGAGTGTCCTGCCACAAGTACTGTCCCGACGATTCCCGGATCATCGCCTTCTGCGAACTCGACAGCCCAGGCGTTTACTGAACCATCCAGTGCATAGTAGGGCGTAATTGTCGCGACCTGGGCATCGGACCAGCGCTGGTGCGCATAGTACGTTGCCGCCGTCTTGGCGAGATCCGTCGGGATGTCGTCCGATGCCGCAAGCGCTGGACTTGGCAAAATCGACAATGCAAATAGTAGAGCGCCCAGTGCCCCAACAGCACTGCGCACCCGCGCATGAAAAGTACTCATGACGAGATACCTCCTCCAATCCGCAGCGAATGCGGAACATGCTGGCTTTTCTGGTGCATTCAATTGGCTATTCCCGAGTCTCGCAGGAGTCAATCTGCATTAGAGGTGTATCTACACCCGACCATGAGTGGTTTGGCCTTGCCTCGGGCGTTTTTTCCTTTCATGCCCGGAGTGCTTCCTCCTATAAAAACTTCACCATCGAGAAGAATACCCCACCATCGGAGAGTTGCCGCTCCGCGCGCTCTCCGTGAAGGACGCATACCATGAAGCGCTGGTTCGTTTTGCTCCTGGTGGGGGCGGTGGGGGGAATTTGCGCCGCGGCGGAGGCCGCGGAACGCACGAAGGTTGACGGAAGTCTGCTCGTTCTCTTCGACGCAGTTGAGCGCGGCAGGTCGCTCCGGGAATTGGGATCCGAGGCACCCAGCCTCTATCGGAGCGACGGACGCGTCAGCGTCACGATCCGATTCGACAAACCGCTGACGGATCTGGAAGCCGATGCCTACGAGAAGAAACTCGGCATCGAGTGGATGCGCCTTCCGAATTCCAGCCAGATCGCGAACTACGACCGATTCTATCCGGCGTGGATTACCAACGATCAACTTGGCGCTTTGCGGTCAGACACTCGGATCGAATTCATCGAGCCGGGAAAAGGTCTGCACGAGGTTTCAACGCTCGATGTTTCCGTCCCGGAGATCCAGGCCGACATTCGTCATCAGTGGCCGACTGGCACAAACGCATTCGGCAATACGGGTCAAGGCATCCGCGTAGCGGATTGGGACAGCGGAGTCGACGTCACGCATCCCTTCTTCTTCCGCGCGGAGCCATACATTCGTTACGATCTTGTCGATGCCGATAACAACGGCTTCTTCACTCCCGGCGTCGACGGAGTGGACCTCGACGGAAGTGGTGTGTTGGAGTCGGATGAGTACCTCGACTTTGTCGATTCCTTCGCACTTCCGGGCGTCTACGATACGCACACCGATTGGCTGTACAATGATGCGAACCGGAATGGCGAACGCGACACAGGATCAGCGGCAGGTTTCTCCGAATCGGATGCGGCCTATGGCGAGCTCGTCTTCTATGTCGAGGACACAAACGGAAATCACATCCTTGAAGTCGGCGAGAAACTCGCACCATTCAAGGAAAGCAAAATCTACAAAGCGCTCGGCGCGGGTTACATCGAGTATACTCGCGGCTCGAATCTGATCGATACTCCGCCGGACCCTGGTGGTCACGGCACCAGTGTGCTCGGAATTGTTGCGGGGCAGGAACTTGGGTTCGGCCGTGCCTACGTTGGCGTTGCGCCAGGCGCCGAGTTGCTCCCCATCGACAGGAAGAGTAACCCCAATCATATTTCGACGCTCACTTGGGCGCTCACAAATGGAGCTGACGTCTGCCTGTGGGAATTCGGCGGTTGGACCGGCCAATACCTGGATGGGTCCTCCTCACTCGAGATGGCCATTACCCAGGAGATGGAGGGCACTCGTTCCGTCCATGTGATTCCCAACGGAAACCTCGGAACCTCCGATCGGCACGCGCAGCAAGACTTCACCGGCGCGATCACCGAGATGAAGACGCAGACATTGGACATTCCTGCCGATCCCGGAATCAAGTACCTGGCCTTCTCGCTTCTCTACACGGGCGAACTGTCCGACTTCCGTTACGAGATTCGCCAGGGTACATCAGGCGATTGGACTTCCATCAATCCAAACGTTTTGCCAAGAGACGTCGCGATCGGCGACGACCATACAGCCTACGGCGTCATAGAGACCGGCCCCACGGTTCGTGGGACCGTTCGATACGACATGCAGCTTGCTCGAAATGACCGGGCCGCGATGTCGGGCAATTGGCAGTTGCGCTTGGCGAAGTACACCAATTCCGACCGGCGCGTGCATTTCTACGTTGCCGACGATGCCACCTCCTGGAGCGGAGGCGCCTACTGGGTCGACAATTCCACGCCGGCCAGCACGATCACCTGGCCTTCAACGGCAGACAAAGGCATCAATGTCGGCAGCTACAGTGTTGACATCCTCGAAGGCCCCATCAGCGGCTTCAGCGGACGTGGACCGCGCATTGATGGATGGGCGAACGTTCTGGATATCGCGGCCCCCGGCGACTACGACATTCTCACATGCATCAGCACCGCGCAGTTGGGCGACTGGGGTTACTACACGAACTTCGGAGGAACCAGTGCTGCTGGACCGCATGTTGCTGCGGCTTGTGCCTTGTTGTGGGAGGCCGTGCCTTCCTCCACGCCCGCTGACCTCGCCGCTGCAATCAACGACTCCGCACACACCGATTCAGACACCGGAGCCGTCTACAACGACCAGTGGGGCTGGGGGAAACTTCGGATTCACGACGCGTTCTTTGAGCTGGCTGGAAACAAGTGCTCGGCGATCTCCGGAATCAACAACATCTCCCCATCGAACAACGCAACGAACGTCGACTCGACGGGAACGACATTGTCTTGGAGCGACGATCCCGACGCGCAGTTGTTCGATCTCCACTTCGGAACGACGAACCCACCGGAGCTCTTCGTTCCCGGCCTGACCGGTAACTCAATGCCGATCACGGACTCACAACTGGCGGCAAACACAACCTACTACTGGCGGCTCTACGCGCGGAACACTTGCGGCTCTGTTTACGAGACGCCTGTCTGGTCGTTCACAACCGGCGCAGGACCGGAGCCCGACATTGAACTCATTCGCTTCGACGAGAGCTTCAACCGCTACCCCATTCCGTTGAATGGCACTGTTGCTTTCCCGGACACCGCGGTGGGCGACAGCAACAACATCGTTATGCTCGTCAAGAACAATGGGGCGGCGGACCTGCACCTGACGGGAACGCCGACGGTGCAATTCTCTGGTCTCAGCCCATACGACTTCACGGCGACACCGCCGAATCCGCTCGTCTACGCGGGTGGAGCGGAGAACGCCTTCACCATGACATTCGAGCCCTTCGTCGGCGGCCATCGGATGGCGACCGTTTCGATTCCGAACGACGACCCGGATGAGTCGCCTTACACCTTCTACGTCACGGGCATCGGCATCGCGCCCACGCCGACTCCTTCACCAACGCCAACCGCATCTCCTACGCCATCCCCGACCCCCACTGGGACGGCACCACCAACGATTCCTCCGATGCCGACGGCGATCGATCTCTCTCAATCGCCGGGTCAGGAGGGACATCCTCTCACGCGCATCTACGGCGAGTCGGATAATGATGCATTGGGTGGCGACTATCGCAGTACCATTGCCATGGGCGACTTCAATGGCGATGGCTACGATGACCTTTTGATTGGTGCCACTGGGAACGCCTCTGACATTGCGAACCGTCCTGGGCGAGCATTCCTGATCGCCGGCGATGGAACCTTGCCGCTGCTCGATGAACTCAGCCTCCACACGGTTGGAAACAGCCCGCCCTCGAACATTACGGTCATCGAAGGCGACGCGAACAACGCCCGGTGCGGCACCTCCGTCGCCACAGGCGACTTTAACGGCGACGGCTACGATGATGCTCTCGTCGGCGTTCCCGGTTACGACCCCGTGCGGCGATCCAGCGAACTCGGCGGAGCGTTCCTTCTCTTCGGCAACGCGAATGTCTTTGGCCAGAAAGTCACCGCCGCACCCGGACAGGCAGCGGATTCGGTGATGCTTACGACTGGTATCACTAATGGAGAGACCGGCAATACGGTCGCTGCGGGCGACATAAACGGCGATGGTTTCACCGATGCCATCTACGCATCGCGCACTGCGCCATCGGCCGATGGGTCGGTCATTTTCACCGGCGCCATTCAGGTCGAATTTGGTTCTGCGACCTTCCCCTCCCGTCGCCGTGGGACCGTCGACAACACGGCCATCATCCACGGCGACGATCAGAATGACCAGTTAGGCTTCGCGCTGGCCACAGGCGATGTGGATGGCGATGGCTACGATGATCTGATCCTCACATCGCGCAACGGGGAATTCACCGCGATCGTCTTCGGAGACACAATCACGCCCGGGGCCAAGATCGACTTGAATACGGATGATACGATCAGCGCTCTTGGTGAAACGCGCATTTTCGGCGACGACTTCCAGGACAAGTTCGGGTACTCCGCCGCCACCGGCGATCTGGATGGAGACGGCCTGGCCGATGTCATCGTTGGGGCGCCGGAAGCACGTGGACCGACCAACAGCTTCTCCGATGATAATTCCGGCGAGGTATACGTCTTCTGGGGCGACCAGATCCAGCGCGCCACCGCCTACAGCATGGACACCGATGGTGCCATTTCGACGATGAAGGAAACGCGGATCTTTGGCGACGATGGCGGCTTCATGGCCGGCGTCTCCGTTGCCGCCGGTGACATCACAGGCGATGGGCTTTCGGATCTCGTTGTCGGTTCTCCTGGCACCACCGGGAATCAATCATCGATTCTCTATGGTGACCAGCTTCCGAAGAACACAACCGTTCTTCTGAGTTCCGTCGACCACCCCGATGTGGAGGTGTTTGGTGCGGAAGCACTCGATCATTTCGGCGCTTCCTCCAACGCGGCAGGCGACATGAATGGCGACGGAATTGCCGACGCGGCAATCGGTTCACATGCAGGCGTGAATCCAAATCTGACCTCCGGGATGGATGAATCCGGGTACGCGGCGCTGCTCTATGGCGGCGGCGACGCGGTCTCTGCCACTGTCATTGGTCACATCAAAGACGGCGCCGTGCCGCGGCGAGGAATCGGAGGTCATCTCGCTCCGGTCAGCCGAGCGCTTGTCGGGTTCCTTGGCGGTACTGGAACGGGCGTGACAACTCTTATCCACCGTGGCGATGGGGATCTCTCCGGACTGGGCGTCGGTCCCGAAGATACGGCCGACGTGTACTGGCACATTCAGGCGGAACGCCAGAACGCCGGCCAGATGCTCGTTGAGTTCTCTTACCGTGATGTTGAGATTCAGGATCAGGAAGAACTTCTGCTCAACCTGTTCTTTGCCCCCAGTGTCGAGGGGCCCTGGTTCCCTGTCGGCAATCAGTATCAGAACATGAATCGCAACACGATCGGCGGCGAGGTTTCGTTGCTCGATGCGTACTTCGCCCTGTCGGACGCACAACCTGAACCTCTCGATCTGACCGACAGCGACGGCGATGGATTCAGCGATGCCATCGAGAAGTCAAAGGGCACAGATCCGGACGACCCGACCTCCAGGCCCGACTTCGGCGATTATAACACCGATGGCATCGTCAACACTGGCGACGCCGTTGCCTTCTATCGGGCGTTGTCGAAAAACGGAGGCACGCTGGCGTACGACGTGAACCTGGACATCGTTGTCGACCTGGAAGTCAATTACGACGATGCGCAGGCGCTGTACGATTGGGCGATCGGAGGTTCGCCTGAAACCATACCAATCTCCCCGTGATTCTAGGCGGAATGCCCTCGCGGGTATCCCCAGGACCCACGTGCTCATGCTCAGCGCAGCGGTGCTCGTAATCGAGACCGCCCTGCAACGAAACTCGATTACGAGCACGAGCACGGCGAACTCCGACCTGGGTGTTTTCCCGTCGGGCGCATGAGCCGCGACCTACCCCTTGCCTCCCCAGGGCCGGGCAGCTTAGGCTGCTTGCCGGCTCGCAGCCGGACTTTGCCCTGACGGAGATGCAATGAAAGTCGCCTTTTTCGGAACCCCTGATTTCGCCGTGATCACGCTGGAGCGCCTGCTCGCCTCGAGCCACGAGGTCGTGGCCGTTGTGACCCAGCCCGACAAACCTGCCGGGCGTGGGCGCAAGTTGACCCCGCCGCCCGTCAAGGTCCTGGCCGAGCAGTCCGGCCTGCCCGTGCATCAGCCAAAGTCCGTCCGCGGCGAGGAGTTCCGCCGTCAGCTCGCCGATCTCAGCGTGGATGTCGCCGTGGTGGTTGCCTACGGCAAGATCCTGCCCAAGGAGCTCCTCGAAGTTCCCAGGCACGGGTTCCTGAACGTTCACGCATCGCTGTTGCCCAAATACCGCGGGGCGGCGCCGATCCAGTGGGCGCTCGTCAACGGCGAGGAAACCACCGGCGTTTCGATCATGCAGATCGACGAGGGACTCGACACGGGCCCGGTGCTGGCGCGCCATTCTGTCGACATTCTAGAAGATGACGACGCGCGCAGCATGATGGAGACGCTGAGCGTCTACGGCGCCGATCTGATGATTACGGTCCTCGACATGATCGAGGAGCACGGCCATGCGCACGCCGAGGCTCAGGATGACTCCAAGGCCACAATGGCGCCGCTCATCCACCGCGAAGATGCGCACATCGATTGGTCGAAGCCGGCCGAATCGATCATCTGGATGGTGCGCGGGTTCCAGCTCTGGCCCGGCGCCCATACGACGTTCAACAAGGGTCAGGCGCTGAAGATCACCGGCATGGAAGCCGTCGATCCGACCTGGGTGTCGACCGACTGGCAAGACAAGGCCGTTCCGGAAGGCACGGTCGTGGAGACCTTGCGTAACCGAGGGTTCGTCGTGAAGACCGGCCACGGCGGACTGGTACTGGTCACGCGGGCCCAGCCCGCCGGAAAGAAGGAAATGGACGCCCATGCCCTCGTAAATGGCGGCGTCATCGATGTTGGCACGCAGTTTGTCTGAGAAGGGACCAGAACGGGAAGGAAACGGAGTCGAATGCCTCAAAGCGCACCTCATGAAAACGTCAGCGGCACGCCAATCCTTGAGATGGGAGGGCAGGCTGTTATCGAAGGCGTGCTGATGCGCTCGCGCACCGGCTACGCCGTTGGGCTGCGCCGCAGCACCGGCGCCATCATCGTGCGCCAAGTCCCCTACCAGCCGCTGGCCCGGAAATGGGCCTTCCTGAAGCTGCCGATCATCCGCGGTGCCGTCGCGCTGGTGGAGATGATGGCCATCGGCACGCGATCGCTGCGCTGGTCAGCCGAGGAATTCGAGAAAGATCTGGCCCGACAGGAAGCCAACCACGCCGGCACCGACCCGCACGGCGAAGGAGAGGCCGAGGAGAAACCGGCGACGAATCTTCCCACTTCTGCAAAGGACGCCTACAAGCACGCGGGATTCGTCGGGATGATTCTGCTGAGTCTCGCGATCGTTGTCCTGATGGTCGTCATTGCGCCGAACGTCCTGACCACTCTCGTCGGCAAACTCCCCGTTATTGGCCCCTGGCTGGACAGTCTGCACCCGATGGGTTTCGCGGAAGAGAACACGCCGATTGTCTACAACTTGATCGCCGGCTCGTTCCGCGCGATGATCCTGTTTCTGTACGTCTGGGTGATTTCCTGGAACAGCGATATCAAGCGCGTCTTCGAGTACCACGGCGCCGAGCACAAGGCCGTGTTGGCACTCGAGGAAGGGCGCGAAGTCACCGTCGCTCGAGCGCAGGCACACGACACGCTGCATCCGCGTTGCGGCACGACCTTCATCGCCGTCGTCGTGTTCGTTTCGATCGTCTTCTTTGCACTGATTGCCGCGTTCCTCTCTACCCGAATCAGCGGCTTCCCCGATTTCCCGTACTGGGAGAAGAAGCTCATCACCTTTGGCAGCCACATACTCGCCTTGCCGTTGGTCGCAGGGACGGCGTTTGAGTTGATGAAGTTCTGCGCCCGTCGACCGAAGAACCCGATCTGCGCCGCGTTCCTTTGGCCCGGATACAAGTTCCAGCGCATCACGACGCGCCCGCCCGACGACACGCAGGTCGAAGTCGCGATCGTGGCGATGCTGGCGGCGCTTGCGATTCCGACAGACATGAAGGACCCCGCCGAGTATGTTGTCCGCGGCCTCGAAGACGACGAATCGTCTCCCGCTTACAAATCGAAGGCATCCCTCCAGGAGGCAGCCATATGACCGACAGCAAGAAGCTTCTCGCCAAGCCCGTGGTGCTCTACGATGGATCGTGCAAATTCTGCAGCAAGTCCACCGACCAGCTAATGGCTTTGGACAAAGATGGCTGCATCGATTGGCTCGATTTACACGACGAGAAGGTCCAGAAACGATTCGCCGGCATCGATTGGGAGCGCGCGCACGAAGAGATTCACCTGATCCACCGGGACGGAAGAGTCCACACCGGCGTCGGCGCTCTACGCGACATCGCCGAGATGATCGGCGGCGAAGCAGGAAAGGCCATGTCTCGCGCCATGGACATCCCAGGAATTCGGGAGTCCGCCGACCTGATCTACAAAGTCATCTCCGAGAATCGCCATCGCATCTGGGGCGAAGAAAAGCCCGAGCCGCCCATTAAGGATGTATAATTCCCGGCAAGAGAGCGGCCAACTGAACCCACAGGACGTCCCTGATATGGACTCGCCACTCGTCACTCGCCACTTGTCACTCCCCTGTGCCGAGAAGGGTGGCTTCTGAAATATGCCTCGCGATCCATTCGCCGTGCGTCTTCGCCTATACGCCGGGCCCGAAATCGCCATCGGGCCGGGGAAGGCAGATCTGCTTGAGCTGATCGAAGAAACGGGTTCGATCGCGGAATCGGCCCGCGAGATGGACATGTCCTACAAACGCGCCTGGTCCTTGGTGAAGGCCATGAACGAGTCCTTCGCAGAGCCACTCGTTGAGCGCGAGGTCGGAGGGCGCAAGGGCGGTGGCGCGCAGCTGACCGATCTCGGGCGCGAAATCGTGACCGCCTACCGGGCCGCCGAGCGCGCTGCCCACGCCGCAGCCGCCCCCCACATCGAACTCATCAAGAGCCGCCTGGCGCCCTCCGAACCCGATCCACATTGACAGGCCCCCGACCCGTTATGTTTCGTCAAACATAACGCTTCGGCGCCCCGAGCGCCTCCCCGCCCACGAGGACCCCACTTGGATTGGCTTGAACTTCTTCGCCAGGTCGACTGGCACCCCGTCTGGATTTCGCTCAAAGTCGGCATCTCCGCGACCGTGATCTCGGTCGTGCTGGGATCGCTGATCGGTTATGCGCTGGCCCATGCGAAGTTCCCAGGCCGCCGGTGGGTGGAGGCCCTGGTTCTGCTGCCGCTCGTCCTGCCTCCCACGGTTCTTGGCTACTACCTGCTCGTTATCATTGGCCGGCGGGGTCCGATCGGACAGGTTTGGGAGGCCGCATTCGGGTCGCCCCTGGTGTTCACTCTCAAGGCCGCTGTTCTCGCCGCCAGCGCCGCCACCGTTCCGATCGTGACCCGCCAACTGGCCGCGGCTTTCTCGCAGACCGATCCAGAAGTCGTGGAGGCCGCCCGCATCGATGGGGCCAGCGGTTGGAGCCTCTTGATTCACGTCCAGCTTCCCCAAATCCGCACGCCGTTGATCGCCGCGGCGACGATCGCCTTCGCCCGAGCTATCGGCGATTTCGGGGCGACGCTCATGGTTGCCGGCAACCTGCCCAAGCGCACGCAGACCGCCGCCATTGCGATCTGGGACCTGATGAACGCCGGCCGCGACGGCCAAGCCTTCATCCTGGTGCTCATCATCTCGGCGGTTTCGCTCGTGGTGCTGGCTTTCACGACCGGAAAGATGGCCAAAGAGTAGCTGCCCGGATGACTTTGCGTTTACACCGGTAATTATCCAATTCGACACCGGGAATCCGTTTTTTGGGTTGCCTTTGCCCCGGAGCTTGGGACGTATCTAGCCAAACAAAGCGGCCAACCCGGACTATATTTGTCCACTATCAAAGAACCGCAATTATAAGCATGAGGGAATAAGATAATGGCAACGACCTCAGAAAAGGCCCCGAGGGCCGCGATGAGTACCCTGCCCGGCGACGATCTGCGCCAGGTCATGTGGAGCTTTGCCGACCGCTTCGAACTGCACATGCTCGTGCAGGCGGTCCGCTCCGTGGCCCGCGGCCCAGTGGCTCATCTCGTCGCCAATGGCGCCCGAAACAGCCACGAGTGGACGCCCGAGAAGAATGAGCTGCTGAAGGCGTTCGACGAGTCGGGCATCACGGCAGCATTCATGGACACCGAGTACGGCGGATACATCGACGGTCCGAAGAATCTTGTGCTCGCGCTGATCGCGTTCGAGCTGGCCTGGGTCGATGCTGGCGCTGCGACCGGAAGTCTCGCGGGCAATCTGGGTCTGTCGCCCATTCACGAGTGCGGCACCCCCGAGCAGCGTAGCGAGTATCTCAACCGCTGCATCCCGCCGCAGCCCGGCGAAGATCGCAAAGCCGAGCGCGCCGCGTTTGCGCTGACCGAGCCCCTTCCCTACGTCGGTGTTGATACCGGCGTCCTGAGTGGCAAGGTCCGCATCGACAAGTGGGAAGACGGCGCCGAGCCGATGCTCCACGTCGAGAAGCGCGGCCGTTTCATTACCAACATGGACTTCGCGAATATCGTGACCGCCGCCGTCGATTCCGACGACGAACGCATCAAGGGCAGTTGCATGGTGATCCTTGAAGAGGGCGACGAGGGCACGTTCGATCGCGGAGCACCGACGTTGAAGATGGTGCACCAGCTTTCTTCGACGCGCGACCCGATGTTCAACATGAAGGTTCCCGCCAGCCGGATCATCGGCGGCTACGAAATCAAGGACGGCGTCATCGTTCCGAATCTGAATCACAGCCAGGTGATCGAATCCGTCTTCAAGCGCACCCGCGTGACTGTCGGCCTGATGACCGCGGCCAAGCTGCTGTCGGCGATCGAGCCGGTTATGCGCTATCAGCGTCAGCGTTTCCGTGGCGGCTCCAGCGGCCAGCCCGGCTCGCCGCGCTATGAACTCGGCATCCAGATGAAGGAAGATGCGCTGCATCGCCTCGTCGACGTTTGGGCGACCGGCGAAGCAGCCGCGGCCCTCGGCTTCGAAGCCGCCCGCGTCTTCGACGAGTTCGATCCCATCGAACGCGAGAAGGAAGCGTACTTCAAAGAGAACGGCATCGAAGGCCGCCGCGCTGTCATGAAGGAACTGAAAGCCGCGGAAAAGAAGGCGCTCGAGTATCTCGAAGCGTGCGACAAGGGCGATGCCGCGCCGGCCGAGCCGGATCTGATGACGCGCTACTCGCTGACCGAGGCGGTCGCGAACGTCCTTTGCCCAGGCACGAAGTTGTGGAACACGGGCCATGGCGCGCGCGTTCTTCGCGAAGCGATCAGCCTGATGGGCGGCTACGGTATCACCGAGGACTGCCCCGGCTTCCTCTTCCAGAAGTGGATGGACTCGCAGCTTGAAGCAACCTATGAAGGCCCCGAAGCCGTGCAGCGTCGCCAGCTCAGCGTCACCATGCTGTCGCCGGTTTTCATCGCGCAGTTCAAGCGCTGGACGCGCGACATGCGTCGCATCTCCGCGGCCCGTCCGGGCACCGGCGCCTGCACCCTGGCCTCGGCCATGGATATGTGGCTGTGGACGTTGGATCACTTGCAGACAGCGAAGGACGCCGACGGCAACAAGCTGTACCACGGCTCTCGCCAGGGCGTGACGTTCCCGCTGGCCGATGCGTTGTGCTGGCTTCTTGCCGCGCGTCAGTTGGTCCTCGACACAATGAAGGTTGAAGACCAGGGCGGTATGAACCCGGTGCTGGCAGAAGGTCTCGAAGGCATCGTGAACTTCTACCAGGATCTCTGCCACGTTCAGTGCGGCGCCGCCGCGGGTGAAGTCGGCCGCATCTGCGCCGAGCTGATCCACGGTTACAACCGCCATCCCGCGTGGGACGACCAGGGGCACTGCTGCTTCACGGACAGCGAAGTCGAAGCGATTGGCGCCGTGGTGCCGGGCTTTGGCGGTGGAGCAGGAATCGACGATGTTGAAGGCGACGACGGAAGCCACCCGATGAAGGCCGGCCCGTGCGTAACCTGCAACCGCGACATCCGCCCGTTCCTGCGTCTTCGCGTGAAGCTCGACGGCTGCCTGACCGGCTGCCGCCTGGCAAAGGACAATGCCGCGCACGCACTGACCCAGATCATGATCCCCGAGGCGTTGGACTACCCGCTGTAAGAACACTCGCTGGTGACCGCCGAGCCCAACTCAGCCAATCGGCCGAGTTGAAGTTCGGCGGTCCCATCGCTTTTCACCCCGTCCACAATCTCTTCGCACACAGGACGTTTTTGCATGGAAGCATCTGCACCTGAACAAGCTCCCTCCATCGAACGCCAGAGCATGGATCTGGATATCGTCTGTGTTGGATTCGGTCCGGCCATGGGCGGCTTTCTCACGACTCTTTCGAAGGGCCTGGTGAACGAGGACGGTACACCCGCCGTCGATAGCAAAGTCATGCCCGGCATGCCGCCGCAGGTAATCTGCTACGAGCGCGCCGACGACCTTGGCTTCGGCGTGTCCGGCGTGGTGACTCGCGGTCGCGCAATCAAGGGCTCCTTCCCCGAGTTGAATCTCGATGAAATCCCGATGGCCGCGCCCGTGAAGGAAGAGCAGTTGCTCTACCTGATGGATCCGATCGGTGCCAGCCGCCGTCCGCTTTCGATGCGGCTCGCGGATGGAACGCTGAAGGCCCTCAAGTGGATGCTGCCCGTGAAGGATCATGCCTTCAAAGTGCCTTACATTCCGGCATTCATGGAAAAGCACGACGGTTTCCTCGCATCTCTCGGCCAGTTCAACCAGTGGGTCGGCGGTCAACTGATGGCCTCCGGCGCCGTGCAGATCTGGCCCGGTACGCCCGTCGAGAAACCCTTGATCGAAAACGGCGCCGTGACCGGCGTGCAGTTGATCGACCAGGGCGTCGATAAGAAGGGCGAACCGGATGCCGGCTTCATGCCCGGCATGGAGATCAAAGCGCCCCTGACCGTCATCGCGGACGGCCCGATCGGTCCGGTCGGGCGACAGATCGACGAAGCGCTTGGAATGCCCGAAGGCCACCATCATCACGACTGGGCCGTTGGCATGAAGATGGTCATCGACTTGCCGGAAACGTGCGAGTTGGAAGTGGGGACGGTGATCCATACGCTCGGATTCCCCGAGCCGGAGATCTTCGGTTTCCTCTACGTCTATCCGGGCAAGGTCGCATCGGCCGGCATCTTTGTGCCGTCCTGGTTCGACAATCCCGTGCGCAGCACCTATCGCTACCTGCAGCACTGGTTGCAGCATCCCGCGCTTTGGAAACACCTCAAGGGCGGCACGATGCGCAGTTGGGGCGCGAAGACGATTCAGGAATCCGGTCGTCGTGGCGAACCGCATCTTGTCGGCAACGGCTTTGCCCGCATCGGCGAAGGTAGCGGCTCGACGAACGTGCTGACGAACTCCGGCGTCGACGAAGCGTGGATGACCGGCGTACAGTTGGCCGACGGCGTTCTCGAACTGATGAAAGAGGGCAAGGAATTCACGAAGGAAAACCTTGAGGCGACCTACGTGAAACGTCGCCGCGAGAGTTGGCTCGAAGAAGAAAGCCGCATGGCCGAGAAAGCGCGCGATGGATTCCAACGCAGTTTCCTGCGTGGCATGATCGGCATGGCGATGTCCGGTTTCACAAAGGGCAAGATGAACATGTCGGGCGACGGACGTTCGCCTTACCAGCGCGTTCCGACGCCGGAAGAGTACTACAAGGGCCGCATCTCGCCGGACGGCATTGCGAACCTTCGCGCCGATTGCCAGAAGGCCGGCAAGTCGCTGCACGATGAACTCATGAATCGCGTCGGTTGGCCGGAGATCGAATACGACGGCCAGATCCTGATGTCGCACCAGGACGCACTGCTGAAGGGCGGCAAAGTTCAGGCGCCCGGCGGTTACGCCGACCACGTCGTGTTCCTGTATCCGAGCGAATGCGAGAAGTGCGGGACGCAGGTGTGCGTCGAGATTTGTTCCGGCCAGGCGATCACGACGAACCCGGACGGCGGCGTGCCGCTGTTCGACCGCGAGAAATGCGTCCACTGCGGCGCGTGCCTGTGGAACTGCGCCACGCACGATCCGGCCAACCCGGAGAAGGGCGGAATCCAGTTCAAAGCCGGCGCCGGCGGATTGCACTCGGCGGAGAACTGAGAAGGACAAATCGGAAGACAAGCCCCTCGTATGTGAACACCGCGCGAGGGATATCGAACTAACTGAGAATAAAGGGAGCACACACGATGAGCGAACTCCAGATCGTTGTCTGCGGCGGGATCGTTCCCGATCCGTTGCAGACGCTGGCGCCGCAGATGGGACCAACCGGTCCGGCGCTGAAGAATGAAATGATGCTGCCCGCGGTCCTTGATCCGTGGGCGTGGCACTCACTGAACGAAGCTGCCAACCTCGCTAAGAAGAACCCCGGCAGCAAAGTCACCCTCGTTAGCCTCGGGCCAAAGGCCAAGCTGCAGCAGGTCATGATGACCATGGCGCAGAAGGTGCCGTTTGAACTCGTTGCGCTCGACGGCCCCGCCAGCGGCTTCACGGAGTCGGCCGAAGTGGCTGCGCTTCTCGCCGAAGCGATCGAAGGCATTCCCGGCCTCGACAAGAGCAAACTGCTTGTCTTCGGCGGTTGGGAGTCGGCCAGCCGCGGCGCCGGCACGACCATGCAGGTCGTCGGCGAGATCCTCGGTATCGCCGACCAGTTCCTGGCCGTCGACCAGATCGACGTGCAGGCCGATGGGTCCTTCAAGGTCTACGAACGCGTTGAAGGCGGAAAGCACCAGGTCAGCGTCTGCGCCGGTGCCCCGGCGGTTCTTGGTTGGGCCACGGGCAACCTCCCCGAGCCTCCGAACAACCCGCAGATCGGCATGATGAACATGCGCACGATCATGCCGTCGCTGCAGAAGGCCAAGCCGACCCAGGTGAAGTCCGAAGGACTGAAGTTCGCCAGCGTCGAGCAGCCGCAGCAGCGTCGCGACACGAAGATCGTGAAGGACATGCCGGCCGATCAGATCGCCGCCGAAATCGTGGAATGGATCCGCAAGTAATCCCGACGAATTCCTGGAGGAATGACCGATGAGTAAGGTTCTCGTACTACTGCACAGCGAGCAGGATGGCTCGCTGGCCAAGTCCGGCCTGGAAGCCGTCGGGGCTGCGAAGTCTCTGGCGGAGGGCCTGGGCGGCTCTCTTGTCGTCGGCGTGTTCGGCGGCGAGATCGCATCCGCGGCCAATGCCGTTGCCGGTTGCGGTGCAGAGAAGATTCTGGGCGTTGCCGGTGCGGACTTCGCCGCGTCGCGCTACGCAACCGATGCCGCGGCGGCGGAAGCCATCGCGAAGGCCGCCGGCGCCGACTACATCGTCGCGCCCGGTACCATGCGGATGAACCGCGTGCTGGCCGGCGTCGCCTATCGCCTAGGCGGTCGTGTCGATTCGCACGTGACCGGCCTCGCCGTCGAAGGCGGCGCGCCGGTTGTGAATCGCTGGTACTATCGCCAGCGCATGATGGGTCGCGTGCAGCGCGACGTTCGCCCTTGGGTCATCGCAATCGACCCGGGCGCATTCGCTCCGTTGACCGGCACCGAAGGCACCGCCTCGATCGAAAATGTTGCAGTCGCTTTGGCCGATGGCTCGAAGCGCACCAGCGTCGAGGGCATCGTTGCGCCCGCCGCCGACGCGCAGACGATTCGCCCCGACGCCGATTTGCTGTTTGTGGCCGGCGCCGGTTGGACGAAGAAACAGGCCGATGGCCAGTCCCACGTCAAGGAAGCGGAAGAGACGATCCTCGGCTTTGTGAAGGGCGCCGGCGCATCGCTCGGCAGCAGCAAGTCGCTCGTCGACCAGTCCGGCGAAGGCGAAGCAGTTCTGTCCTTCCTGACCCACCTGAACCAGGTTGGTCAGACCGGCGCCACGCCGCGCCACCCGAAGGGACTCGCGTCATGTTGTCACGGCGAAGAGCCCCACGCCGTCGGCTGGCGCTTCATCACCGAGCGCCGCGCCATCAACCTGGACGCCAACTGCGGCTGGGCCCAGGGTAAAGCAGACGTGCTCTACGTCGCCGACGCGTTTGCGGTGATGAAGAAGGTCAACGAGCTGCTGACCTCGTAAACAGTTCCAAAACCTGGACAAAACTACGAGCCCCCGGCCAATACCGGGGGCTCTTTGTGTAATATAGCCCATTTAGAGCGCCAATATCTGGGGCTCGGAACCTATCTTGCAATTGCGGTGACCATTCACAAACTGGCTGAAAGGACTCCACGAAATGGATAATATTGGAGAGATGATTTCGACGTTCTTTGAAAGGCTGATGCTGGGTGCACCGAAGTTCGCCCTCAGCCTGATCTTCCTGCTCGTCCTGCACATCCTGCTGGGCCTCATCCTGACGCGCTTCGAGCATTACCTGAAAAGCACGCTGGAAAAGAAAGCCCCTGGCAACAACGAGATCGAGAAGCGCATCAACACGCTGAAGAAGCTCGTCCGCAAAGTCGCGTTCATTGCGTTGTGGTTCATGGGCGCGCTGATGCTGTTGAAGCAGGTCGGCGTCGATATTGCGCCGCTGCTCGCCACTGCCGGCGTCTTTGGACTGGCGATTGGCTTTGGCGCAAAGGACCTGGCCCGCGACCTGATTGCCGGTGCCTTCCTGCTGATCGAAAACCAGATTCGGGTCGGTGACGTTGCGTTGGTCAATGGCACCGGCGGTGTGGTGGAGGACATCAACGTCCGGACGGTAGTCCTGCGCGATGGTACCGGCACGCTGCACGTCTTTCCCAACGGCACGATCTCGAAGCTGAGCAACATGACGAAGGACTGGAGCGCATTCATGCTCGAGATGGGCGTTGCTTATAAAGAGGATCTGGATCACGTCATGGAAGTCATGAAGCGCGTCGATGCAGAGATGCAGTCCGAAGAGGAATGGAAGGCGAAGTGCCTGGAGCCGATGGAAATGATGGGCGTCGACAGTTTCGGCGATTCCTCCATCGTCATCAAGTGCCGCATCAAGACGAAGCCGATTCTCCAGTGGGGCGTCGGCCGCGAGTACCGCCGCCGCCTGAAGAAGGCCTTCGACGAGGAAGGGATCGAGATTCCGTTCCCGCACATGAGCCTCTATTTCGGCGAAGCCAGCAAGGCGTTCGACGTTGCGATGGCGAAGTAAGCCACAGAATCGGCTGGATTTCCAAGCATGCTCGTGCTCGGATTGTCTCCAAGCACGAGCATGCTTTTTTTCTTAGAGGACCGCGCCGTGGATCC
This sequence comes from bacterium, assembly GCA_020444065.1. Classification (NCBI taxonomy): domain Bacteria; species bacterium. Next base: position 198,384 of record JAHLLQ010000005.1, read on the forward strand.
GATCCTGTTCGACTTGCATTGCCATACCCAGGAGCACAGTTACGACGGGCATCTGCCGGCCGTCCAACTGCTGCAGGGCTCCGTCGAGGCGGGATTCTCCGGCGTCGTCATTACGGATCACAATACGGTCTGGACGGCGGACGAGCTGGCCGACCTGCGTCGTGAAGCCGGCGTGCCGGAGGACTTCTTCCTGGCCTCCGGACAGGAAATCCGCACGGCGGTCGACGGGATCATTTGCGGCGATCTGCTCGCCTACGGATTGACCGAGAACATCGCCGACGGCATCGACCCGGCCGAGGTGCTTCGGATGCTGGATGAAGCCGGTGGTTTCTGCCTCGCCGCTCACGTTGGCCAACCGCGCTGGGGCTTCTGCGAGAAGATCGCCGATTATCCGATTCGCGTCGCGGAAACATGGAACGGGCGCTATGGAAACAGCCATGAATCCCGAGCCGTGCCGCTCGCCGAGGACTACGGCTTGATCCAGACGGGCGGGTCCGACGCCCACAACCCAGACCAGGTCGCCGGGGGCGGGACCATTCTGGAGGAGCGCCCGGCCGATCTGGCCGACTTGGGGCGCATCCTGCTCGCCGGCAAGTGCAAGCCCTGGAAGCCCAACGTCATGAAGCGGACTTTGCGCTGGCTGAAACGTAGCTAAGAACACCCTCTTTCGACAGATTCCATTGCCCACCCGAATCCGATCCGTCAGGCTCTCTCTGTAGAGTCACACTCAGGCATTGGCTGACGACTTCCCATGGCCCGTCCGATCCCCAAAGTCATGCACCTCGACACGGAGAAGGGTTTCCGTGGTGGGGAGAATCAGGTCATGCTGCTGCTGGATGGATTGCGGCGGCGAGGGATCGAACAGATTGTCGTGGCGCGTACCGGGTGCGAGTTCGGCCGTCGCGCGCGCGAGGCGGGCTACTCCGTCCATGAAGTTCCCCCCGGGCCGTTTTGGGCTCCGCAGCCCGTGCGGATCGTTCGGCAATTGATCGACGATGAAGACATTGGAATTCTGCATGCGCACACCGGCAATGCGCACGGGCTTGCACTCCGGGCTGCCGGGCGGCGCCCACCGCCGCATATTGTCGTGACCCGGCGCGTGGATTTCGCCATCAAGTCCAACCCGTTCAGCCGGATGAAGTACACCGCGCCTTGCATTCGCTTCATCGCGATCTCGAGTGGCGTTCGCGACGTGCTTGTCGCCGGCGGCGTCGCGGCGAAGCGCATCGACATAGTGCCGAGCGGCATCGATCTCAGTCGCTTCGATGGAGCCGCAGCGCGTCGTGAAGAATGGCGCAGCCAATGGAACGCCTCCGCCGACACCCCTGCAATCGGAACCGTCGGCGCATACGTGGATCACAAGGATCCGCTGAACCTGATCGAAGCCGCGCCGCGTGTGCTTGAGAAACTACCCGATGCGAAGATTGTCTTCGTCGGGGAGGGCGAGTTGCGCCCCGCGATGGAAGAGCGCCTGGAGGCTCTCGGGATTGCCGATCGCGTTGTCCTGACCGGCTGGCAGGAAGACGTGCCCGGCTGTCTCGCTGCGCTCGATCTGTTCTGCATGCCGAGCAAGCTCGAAGGGCTCGGCACGTCGCTGATCGATGCGCTGGCGATGGGGTTGCCGGCGGTTGGGTGTCGGACCGGCGGGATTCCGGATGTCATCGAGGATGGACACAACGGCGTCCTTGTTCCGCCGCAGGATTCCGAAGCCCTCGCCGCCGCGATTGTTGATTTGTGGGGAGACGAAGAACGCCGCACGCGTTTTGCCGAGGCCGGCCCCCAGACTGTTGCCGAGCGCTTCACCGCTGATCGCATGGTCGATGGAACCCTTGCCACTTATGAGAATGTCTTGCCCACCGAGTCGCTGTTCGGTTCCGATTAACAATTGGTTGCAGGATAATCCGCTCGATTGGACCAAGACGATGATGCGAGTAGCTCGCCTCTGCTTTGTGCTGACATTGATTGCCATTCTGGCCGGCTGCGCCGGTGGGCAAAACACCGGCCGAATGCCAACGATGGGTCCGGCGATCGAATCGATCATCATCGGTTCCACCACCTGGAGCACGGCAGCGGTCGCGATTCGGACGGATGAACCGGGCATCGGGCAGATCACTTTGATCAGCGATGACGATTCCTACGCGCAGCGTCGCACCTTCGAGACGACTCGCGAGGGCGGACGCTTCGCCATCGTTGAATTCGATGTTCTGCAACCGCGCGAGAAGTACATCCTCTACGATATTCGCGGAGAGATCGGATCCTTCCGCACGATGCCGCGTCCGGGCGAGCGCGTTCCGATGCGATTCGCAGTCGGGTCCTGCTTCAACTTCAAGAGCGACGAGATCACCGAGTACGCGGGCGGCGAAAAGAACGTCGTCGCAAACCACCAGGTATGGAAGCGCCTCAACAAGCAGAAGAAGCTCGATGCCTTCTTCATGATCGGCGACCGCTTTTATCTCCCCGGGAAATACTCCGACTACGATGGAATGACGGACGAGCAGGTGCTCGAGCTCTTCCGCGAGTACTACGACGGGATGATCTCCGTCCCCGGCGTGGAGGAGCGTTTCTCGACCGTTCCAGTCTACTGCATCTGGGACGATCACGACTTCGGGCCAAACGACAGCGGCGGGAACTTCGCTTTCAAAGACATCGCACTGATCGCCCTGGGGGAATCGTTCGCCAATCCTCCCATGGGCGAGCCGGACAACCCCGGGTGCTACTTCAGGGCGACCTTCGGGGCCGTGGATGCATTCTTCCTGGATGACCGTTACTACCGGGACTGCGGCGGGGGAGAGAACTGCAACCCGAAGAAGCGTCAGCTTTCAGACGGGACTTACACCTCCGATCCGCCATTGGATCACATGTTGGGGCGCCAGCAGTTCGAATGGCTGAAGAGGGGCCTCGCATCCAGCACCGCGCCCGTGAAACTCGTCATCGACGGCAATCAGATGCTTTCCAACATCCACAAGTACGAGCACTGGGGCCTGTTCCAGGAGCGCGAGGAATTCTTCGATTGGCTCAACCAGGAGAAGATTCCGGGGATCGTCTTCATCGCCGGCGACCGCCACACGGGCGAGATCGGCGTTATCCACCGCGGCGTGCCCTATCCGCTGTACGAATTGACGGCGTCCGGTATGGGCGTGAACGTCTATGGTGCGGACGAGGACACCCCGGAGAGCCCGTACGATACGATCGGCCCGGTTGCGGACGTTCACCATTTCGGGCTGATTGAGTACGACCCCAGCGGCAGTGGCAGCGTCACCCTCAGCCTCGTTTCGCGCACCGGCAAGACGATCAACAAGGTGAAGATCCCTCTGACGGAGCTGCAGGCGAACTGACCGCCCCTGCCGTCAGGAGTAAAGCCCCGCCACGTACTCACCGTAGCCATTATATGGTTGTGTGTCGACCATGCGGTTGTCCTGGCCGATCAGCCGCTCGCGGGCCTGACTCCACCGCGGGTGTGGCACCTTCGGGTTCACATTCGACAGGAAGCTGTACTCGTTCGGCGCCAGATCGTTCCAGAACGTGTGCGGCTGCTTATCCGTGAACTCGATGCGGGCGATGTACTTCGGGCTCTTGTAGCCGTACTTCCAGGGCGTCACGACCCGGATCGGTCCGCCGTTCTGTGGTGACAGCTCCTTCCCGTACATCCCAACAACCAGCATCGTCAGCTCGTTCATCGCTTCATCCAGACGCAAGGCTTCGTAGTACGGCCAGTTGTACCACGTTTGCGTCCTCTGGCCCACCATTTCGCTCGGGCGCTTGATGGATATGAAGCGCACGTACTTGGCTTGCGGCATTGGCTTCGCCCACTCGATGAACTTGCGCAGCGGGTATCCGACCCACGGAACCGTCATCGCCCAGGCCTCGACGCAGCGGTGGCGATAGCGCCGCTCCTCCAGCGCCTTCATGTCCACGATGTCCGTATACTCGAAAGTTCCCTTTCGCTCACAGAGGCCGCCGACTTCGACCTGCCAGGGCTTCATTGTGAAGTCCTTCGCGAGTTTCCAGACCTTCTCTTTGTCCGTCGTGAACTCGTAAGCATTATTGTAGCGTGTTGAGAATTCCGGGGATGTGATCGCTCTGCCAGCCTGATACTTCGAATTGGTCTGATTGGGAAGATCCGCGAATTGGCCCAGGAAAGCGGCAATCTTCTGATCCATGTCGAAGGAACCGGGCGGCTGGGCTTGCACGCAGGCGGAGAGTCCGCCGCCGATTGCAAGAGCCGAAAGGCCTGCAAACGCGAGCCCGGACCGCTTCAAGAACTGCCTCCGGGACAGAAAATCGGCCTCGGGGGTGACATTCTTCTCGGGAAGTTGCCACTCGGGCGGGATTATGACATTGGCCATCGTGTTGCCTCCAGGGGGGAATCGCTCCAAGCTGAAACAGAGCAAAGGGAGGGCCGAGTGGCGAAAAAGGGCCAAAAACCGGACAAAGGTGGCTGTGAGCCTTGCCAAAGACCGGTGTAAATGTTAAATATTCAGGTTGAAATGAAGATTGGGTTTGCCGAGCGAGGACGGTCTTTTTATAAAGCGTTTAGTTGCAGGCGCGCCCCATGCGCTTTCTTGATTGGACAATGGACTTGACGCATGATGGAACGGTCTAGTCTCCTTACTGTCGACCTGTGGGAAATCTGCCAAAGAGAGGATCGGGAAACCGCCGGACACATTCGCAGCCACTTGCGACAGGGGAAACCGGTACCGGCGATTCATTTGACTTCTCGAGGCGTTTGCCAATCAGGGGACTAAACCACTGCACACGAGGTGTTGCGTCTATGAAACTTTCATCTGTGAAGAAGAACAAAAAGGGATTCACGCTGATCGAGCTACTGATCGTTGTGGCCATCATCGCGATCCTGGCGGCTATCGCCGTCCCGAACTTCCTCGAGGCTCAGACACGCTCGAAGGTGTCCCGCCTGCTGGCCGACATGCGCTCCATGAAGACCGCTATCGAGTCCTATCGCGTCGACACCAACAAGTATCCCGAGACCGACTTCGGTATCGAGTCGTTCACAAACGGCGTTCCCAGTGCCGGCGCCGGTCTCATCCGCATCACGACGCCGATTTCCTACATGACCACCATTCCAAGATCCCCCTTTATGGAGCTCAAGCTTGGCGGTACCGCGCCCCTCAATGCCCCCTCCACTGACCCGGCGGATCCGGATACTCGCCACTGCCACGCCTGGAACTCGGTTCTCTGGGTTCGCGCCGCCATTCCGGCCCCGCTGACCATTGGCCCATACACAGTTAGCGACGACGATCCGGGTGATGACGGTATCGATGACTCCTACCAGAAAGACCGCGTCACCTACTTGTTGGGCGACGCATCGATCAATGCAGGCAACAGGGGATTCTCCCGTCAGGGCTTCTATATGATGAAGTCCGTCGGCCCGGACAATATCGATAACCGCAATGCTGATCAGGTTTCACCCATGGCAGAAACCGATGCCCGTATCTATGATCCGACGAATGGAACGGTGAGTTACGGCGACATCGTGACATTCCAGGACACAAGCATCCTCGCCGCGGGCGGCTGATCCTTGAAGTCGTTTGATTGGGGGCTGGGCGCAGAGTCCCGCCCCCAATCACGTACTTATATCACCAGGAACAAGAACCAAAAACCCTCGACCGCAGTTTGATTGACCAACCAAATTCCCCTCTTTCAGGAGGACCTTTCAATGAGGAAAGCTCTTTTGCGTGGATTGACCGCTGCGGGCGCCCTTTGCCTTTTGGCGGGCGTTTCCTACGCACAACCTACCATCGACGGTGACATGCAACTCGGCACCGAGTGGGTCGATGCCACTGATCAGACCGATGTCTGCAACGCTCCTAAGGCTTGGGGCGATGCACAGCAGTTTGAGGCCATGTACGTTAAGTGGGACCTCGACTATCTCTACATCGGCATCTCCGGCAATCACACCGACGGCCGCGTCTTTGTGTTCGTTGATGGCAATGCCAACGGCACAGTCAACAATGGCTGGCTGAATACGACTGGAGACATGCAGGACTTCAGCGATCCCTTCGACTTGCGCATGTCCAATCTGGACATCGAGTTCCCCGAAGGATTCAAGCCAGAGATCTGCGCCAGCGCTCCCGCCAGTGTCTTCAACGCTGGTCTCGAGAATGGCGGCTGGCCGAACAACGGCGGCGTCCGCACCTGGAATGGCGGCGCGGCTGACAACTTTGGCTGGGACCAGAGCGCGACTGCTCTCCCCGCCGGCAATATGGTTGTCAATGGCAATGCAGGCGCCACCAGCCAGAGCCTTGAAATCGCCATCCGGTGGGATCGCGTCTTCAATGCCCAGTCTGACAATGGCGACTACGTCCCCGGCACCGGCGCTCTTCCCGCCTCCATCGACGGCCAGATCGGCATCCTCGCTCTGCACACCAGCAACGACGATAACCCCTGGGTCTCCCGCATGTTCCTGCCGTCTCTCCTCGAGACTGGCGACGTCGCACCGACAGGCGATCCCGGCAATGGTGACCTGGTCTCCACAATCAGCACCCCGCGTTATCTGTCCGGCGTCCGCCTGATCGACGTCGATCTGACCGACGACGGCGTTCTTGACTCCGGCAACGCGACCGATGTTGGCCGCTTGAGCCTCGACACCGACCCACCGGTCGCGATCGTCGTCGCAGGAGCGGAGACGTTCTTCGACAACGACATGATCCAGGTGACTTTCAACAACGATCCGTTCCTTGGCACTGGCGCCGAAGCTGGCAGCGCCCTGAACCCGGCGAACTACACGCTTGGCTCCGGCACGATCAGCTCTATCGAAGCAGGCACAGGCGACCGTTCCAACCAGGTCTTCCTGACGCTTGACGCTGCGATCGCCGGCGACGTGACCATCGATGTCGCGAACGTTGAAGACGCTGGCCAGACGGGCACCGCTCCGGCCGCCCAGTTCACCGTTTCACCCAAGGACATCATCCAGGTGACCCTGAACTCGACTGGCACCAATGGCTTCCTTCCCGATCCGTACATCCGCGGCACGTGGGACAACTGGGGCGAGACGGGCTGGCCGCTGGCCAACGGAACCGACCCCTATCCGGACGTTCCGGGCGACCAGACCGAGTCCGACGACACCGTTGATGCCATCTATCGTGGACGCATCTTCACCGATGGTGGCCTGGTCACCGGTGGTGGCGGCGCCCATCAGTTCGCTATCCGCTCGATGTACGACTTCGGCGGAGCCATCCTGAATACCAATGTCGACCAGCTTCGCGGCCTTGGTGCTGGATACTGGTTGCCCAACAACTTCAACCGCACTTCCAGCTCCAACACGATCGTTGTCGACGACCTGACGGATAATCGCCTGACGGCGAACACCCTTGCCGTGACGATCCGCGCACTCGTGGAAACGAGTGAAGGCTGGCTTCCCACTCTGTCCGAGGCCGAGAATGCCATCATGTATGTCCAGGCAGGCCCGACCTACGGCGGCGAAGGTGCCATTCCTGACGTCGACGGCGACCTGCTTGGTGAGGCCGACGTCATTGGCGCCAAGACCCTGACCTATGTTGGCGTTGAGGGCAACTACTACGTCTACTCTGGTACCGTCAACTACGCTGCTGGTCTGCCGGATGTCTCCGAGTATCGTCTCGGCTTCACGATCACCGCTGGTGGAAACGCGGGCGACTACCGTGAGGCGGAAGCCGAGTTCACTCCGAGTGACTTCTCTCCGGCTCCCACGGGTGTTATCACAACCACCGTCCACGGCCACGTTGCCCGGCTTCAGTCGGACGACGGCACGAAGGCCCTTGGTCGCAGCATCGACCTGATCTACAACTTGGCTTCGTTCGATGTTCCGGCTCCTCCGACGGGTGCTCCGGCTAACGTCAGCAGCTGGGAACTGTACAACTAATCAAACCACACATGCGGGCCCGCCCGCAGTGAGCACTTGACCCCTTCGCCCCTGTCGCTCTTGACAGGGGCGAAGGTTTTTTCCGCTGAGGGTGACAATGAGACGATTCGAGAATTCGCTGGACCGAGCAGGCGCGAAGCCCCCCGATTGGACACGCGAGGCCGTCTGGTACCAGATCATGGTGGAGCGTTTCCGCGACGGCGATCCGTCGAACAATCCGCCCGACAGCGTTGCATGGACGGCAGACTGGGAGAGCATCCCGGCACCCGAATTTCGCCGCCGCTATGGGGGCGATCTGCAGGGCGTGATTGAGAAGCTCGACTACCTTGCCGAGCTCGGCGTCACGGCCCTCTATCTCAATCCGATCTTTCACTCGCCATCGCACCACAAGTACGACGCCATCGACTATCGCCATGTGGACGATTGCCTTGGCGTGGCGGGGGAGTACGAACGTACCGCCTCGGCGGAGGATCTGCTCGATCCGGACACATGGCTGTTCAACGCCTCGGATCGTGTGCTGCTCGAGTTGATCCGCGAGGTTCACGCATGCGGCATGCGGATCGTGCTCGACGTCTCTTTCAATCACGTTTCTCCGCGCCACCCGGCGTTCCAGGATGTGCGGGCTCACGGTCGCCAGTCCCGTTTCGCGGATTGGTTCGAGGTCGTCGGTTGGGAGCCATTCGAGTATGAGGGCTGGGCCGGATTCGGCGGAATGCCGGTGTTCCGAAAGACGGCTGCGGGCTTCGCGAGCCCGACGCTGCGCGATCACATCTTCGCCGTCACACGACGCTGGATGGCGCCGGGCGGCGACCCATCGGCCGGGATCGATGGCTGGCGCCTGGATGTGGCAAACGAGATTCCACCCGGCTTCTGGCGCGAGTGGAGTGCCCTCGTGAAGTCCATCAATCCCGAGGCCATCATGATCGGCGAGATCTGGGACCAGGCCGATGATTGGGTCGACGAGGGGTACTTCGACCTCGTGATGAACTACGAGTTCGCAAAGGCCTCGGTGGAGTTCTTCGTCGACGGCCGCCCGACGGCGAAATTCGCGCAACGACTCCAATCGCTGCGTCACCGGTACTCTTGGCCGGTTACGCTCGGGCTGCAGAACCTGTACGACAGCCACGACACCGACCGCATCGTCTCGCGCCTCCGCAATCCCGGGTTGCCCTACGACAGCATGAATACGCCCGCGCGCAACCCAGATTACGACGTCGCCAAGCCGACTCCGGACGATTATCGGCGGCTTCTCCAGATGGCGCTATTCCAGGCGACCTACCCTGGTGCGCCGATGATCTGGTACGGCACCGAGGTCGGAATATGGGGTGCCGATGATCCGCATACCCGGAAGCCGATGCTCTGGCAGGACCTCGAGCCCTGCGAACGCCCGGAAGCGAACCGTGTCGAGAAGGACCTTCTGGCTGCCTATCGCGAGATTCTCGCGCTTCGCAAGCTTCCCGTCTTCCGGGAAGGCGACTACGTTCAGCTCGTTGCGGATGGGCCGCTGTTCGTGTACGCCCGAATCCTGGATGGGGTGACGGCGGTTGTTGTTCTCAATCGCAGCGACAAGCCGGCCTCTATCCCGATGATCGCCCTCCCGAATGGCGAATCGATCAGTCCCGACTGGCAGACGATCTATGGATTGCCTGGATCTAACCAGGAGCAATTGGAGGCCCACGGCGGCGTTGTTCTTCTCCGCGAAGGGGGCTAAAAAAGGGGCGGACGCCGGATCGGGGGAGAGTCCGGCGCCCAGGTGGGAGAAAGGGGGACATTGAGATGGTTCACGCAGCCCATACTCTGGTCGTCGGTGGGGGAAACCGGTGTGTGACCTTTGGGCAACGTCCCGCTTTCATGAAAGAGCGTGTTTGATACCAGATTTCGGAGAAATCGGACGGAAATTCCCAGCGGGCTCCCTCAATCACTTGCAAAAGCCTAAAAATGCAAGGGTTGCAGCACGCACTCCTCAATCCGAAACGTCACAGGACGCCTGTAGAAATTCGGCACGGCAGATGTGCAACACAGTTCTCCGGGTAATTCGCTACACGAAGAATGTGCTGAATCGTGCACGAAAGCGTGTAAGGAATGCTTGACCGCTACTGGTCCAGGAATCCCAGTTTCCGGAACGGCCAGTAGCGCAGGATGGCCTTGCCGCGCAGGTGAGAAGTCGGGACCCCACCCCAGTAGCGACTGTCACTGGAGCTCAACTGGTTGTCGCCGAACATGTAGACCTCATCATCGCCGGCCTGGATCACGGTGGGTTCCTGATTAGGCGAGGGCAGAAACGTCGATGTCGATCGAGGAAAGTGATGCAGCCGCGGGAACGGTTCCTCGGTGACAGGCTCGCCGTTTATGAGTACCGGGCGGGTATTGAGGACCTTCTCCATCCCACCGTATTCGGGCGGGGAGATCCGGCCGGACACATTTGGCGGGTGCATATCGTATTGATCGACCGGCTGGAGCGTAATCTCCTCACCGGGCAGACCGACCGCGCGTTTGATGTAAACCGGCTTGTCCGGATCAAACGGGTGACCGCTTTCTGGGCGGTCCGGAACTTTGAAGACCACGATGTCGCCACGATCCGGCGGCGAGAACCAGTATGCGAACTTGTTGACCAGGATCATATCGCTGCGGCCCTTGCCGGGGAGATTGGGCTGTCGGAGTCGATCTCTCAGGCCGTAGTCCGGTGCCTCGAGCACCAGTTCCGTGTCGAATTCGCCCTCCGCGTTCCGCAGGTGAACCTGAACCATGCTGGGCTGGGTTGGGTGATTCAGGACGATGATATCCTGATCGCCGTCCTGATCCCAATCAAGCTCGCCGACCAGGTGTGCATCGTCGCCGATCAGCGCCGGCGTCATGGAGCCCGTCGGGATCATGAAGAGCTCAAAGACATACGTCCGGATGAACATGGCCAGCAGAAAGGCGAAGAACAGCGCATCGGCCCAGCCGCGCAGGTCGCGCATCACGGCGTGCATCATGCCGCCGGGCGTCTTCTTGGCGCTCTCCGTGCGACGTTCGCGCACGCGCTCCGGAGTCGTTGTCTGCTGGGTCGTTTTCTTTTTCTTCGCCATTGAGCCTCGTCCCGAGCCTGAGTCCGTTGTGGTTGTCACAGAAGAGGACTCAGGCGCAAGGGAAGTGGTTGGTTCCGCATTCGCCCTGTGAACTGCGGGTCATTTCTTCTGCAGGAGGATCTGGTAATTCGACTCGTGGAAAAGGTCGATTCCGACCGCTCGCATGGCCTTCAGCACGCCGACAAACGGTTTTCGTGCCCAGCGCAGCTTTGGGTGCTCCATCCAGAGGAATGACGCATCGAGGAAATGCCACCCGACGGCACGAAGGCGGGTGCCTTCCTCTGTCAGTTGGCGGAAGTTAGTAAAGGTGAAGCGCTGGATGTGCGGGCCGCGCTTGCTGCCCGCGATTCGCGTCGCCAGGCGGAACAGGCGATCTTCCAGCGATCGGTGGTGGGGGATTGCCACGTAGCACCATCCGCCGGGCCGCAGGACGCGCTCGGCCTCGCGTAGAAAAACGAGCGGTTCTGGCACATGCTCCAGAATGAACCCCAGCACCACGGCGTCGGCGGATTCGTCTTCGAGGGGAAACGTTTCCAGGCGCCCAAGGCGAAACTCATCTACCGGCTTCATGCCCTCGCGAGAATCCGGCTCGAACATGTCAAAGGCAATGAACTGTGGGGCGAAACGGTGGTACTCGAATGGCCCGGTCCCGCAACCGACGTCGACGACGACCTGTTCAGTGCCGAGATTCGCGTAGAGGAGTTCCTTGAGGTTCGGGTGCCCGGCTTCGCCCTGCGGAGGAAACGGGGCGTCGCGATCGAGAGGCGGCCGATAAGCAGGATCGCGCGGATCATCGATGGGACGCGTCATGATTGATCTCTTAATCCCAGCATCCCGCGAATAACATTGATCAGGTAGATCCTGTTCGTCGCGTACATGGAGGAGACATATGTCTCCAGTCGAGGGCGGAACTTCTTCTTGAACTGCGCGATAGAAGGCGTATTGGCCCCCACCCAATCATAACAATGCGGGAGGCCCCGCCGATCGATTTCCGCAAGTGCTTCGAAGTGCAGCAAAGTCGACCCACCTGAACCCAGTTCTTCTGGCTCCGATGCGCCAGCGAAGTAGTAGACGCGGTGCTTATCGTACCCAAAGAGACCAGCAGCATGGGGCTTTCCCGTCCCATCTCGGATAACGATCAAGAAGCCAGAATCTGTCGATTCAAGCCATGGGCCCAGGTTGGAGAGGTTGTCCGCTAATTGTGGAGGCAGCCCTTGACGTTTTGAATTTCGTCTCCAGAGCTCCTCCAGTTCTGCAGTTTGGCCGGCAGGGAGCACGTCGCCGGCGAGACCAGCCTCGCGGGCCTTGCGGGCCTGGCGACGGACTGATGACTCCGGCTGCGCTTCCCAACTCCCCGGTTCATCCCAACACGTGACGTAGTTGTAGTGTAGAGTGTTTGTCCAGCGCTTCCACGCGAGCCCTCGCGCATCCTGCACCCCTGGAGGGAAGACGATGTTCACGATTTCGGCGACTTTAGGGATCGCCATTGGCACTACGCCCAGGCAATCGCGCCAAAAGCTCTCGGAATCTGGATGGTCGGCTGCAATCATGGGCCCGGCGAAAGGCGCAAAGAGGGGTGAGTACCAGTATTGGGCGTGGCGGCCGTCCAGTCGCCAGAGACGACTGAATGACCGGCTGAAAGGAATCGCCATCACCAGCTTCTTACTTTGAATGATGCCGATGAAGCGAGCCTCACCTGGCAGTGTTGCATGCTCCGCAAACGCCGGGCATTGAACCAGGTAGCGATTGGCCGTGCTCTCCCACAGCGCATCGAGCGCAGGGCGGTCGCTGGGGGTCAGGAGTCGGGCTGTGGGTCTCGCGGCCATGGCGTTTGTCTACGGGCCGCGGCCGGTCGGGGCGATGGAAAAGTGGCCTCGCAGATTTCCGATTGAGCCCACCGCCTGCCGGGCGGGATGGGTTTGACCTTTCGGCGAGAGACCGAGAACTCCCCGCGAAGGCGCCCCTCATGATTCTGTCCGGCAAACAAATCGAGCAATTGCTCGGCACCAAGATCTTCATCGAGCCCTACGAGCCGCACCTGTTGAACCCGAACAGCTACAACCTGCGGCTGCACGATGAGCTGATGGTGTACGAGGACGAAGTGCTGGACATGAAGAAGCCGCCGAAGATCAAGCGACTGGTGATTCCACCCGAGGGCCTGGTGCTGGAGCCCGGGCGGCTTTATCTTGGCCGGACGATCGAGCACACGCGCACCGAGGGGCTGGTTCCGATGCTGGAGGGGCGATCCTCGATCGGCCGCCTTGGAATGTTCGTCCACATCACGGCCGGATTCGGGGATGTCGGATTCTCGGGCTTCTGGACGCTCGAGATTGCTGCGCTCCAGCCGATTCGCATCTATGCCGGCGTTTCCATCTGCCAGATTTTCTACCACCAGATCGAAGGCGACTTCGAGACTTACAAGAGCGGCAAGTACCAGGATAACCACGACATCCAGCCGTCGATGCTTTATCGGGATTTCAATCGCAACGCGGCGCCGGGAGCGGACGAGGCCAAGTGACTTCTTCGAAGGCAGCACTGGGGCCCGAAGGCTCGACCGGGGCCTTCGGGACCGATCTGACGCGCTATCCCTGGCTGCGCCACGTGCGAGTCTGCGATTGGCTGTTCATCGCGTACATGGTCGCGACGGGAGTGCTGATCCTATTCTCGGTCGATCGCCTGGAGCTCTGGTGGGCGATGCTGGGTGGGCGCATCCTGACAATCGGGATTGTGCTTCTGGCCGTGCGTCGAGCCGCGGAAACGAAGCATTGGGCATGGCGATTCGTCCGAGACGCCTACATGCCGATCATCATGGCCTGGCTGTACGTCGAGACAGGTTCGCTCAACAGCCTGATCATTCACGATCCGGTGGATGAACTGCTTTCGCACGCTGACGAGGTGATCTTCGGCTTCCAGCCCGCGAAGCAATTCTATCTGGCGTTCCCACAGGCGTGGCTGAGCGAGATTCTGAACTTCTGTTACTTCTCCTATTACTTCATCTTCATCGGGGCCTTCGTGCTGTTCTGGTTCCGCACATCGCACCGAAGCCAGTTTTCGTACCAGCGCTACCTCTTCCTGACGGCGCTGGTGATGGTGCCATGCTACGCGTGGTACACGATGGTGCCGACGTGGGGGCCGCAGTACGTGTGGCACGAACTGCACTCGCGCGATAACTTCGCCGGCTACATATTCAAATGGGCGCTCGACTACGTGCTGGCCCGGGGCGAGCGCCCTACCGGTGCGTTCCCGAGCAGCCACACTGCCCTGTCGGCGGGGTTCCTCGTTCTTCTCTGGCGAGAGAGCAGGCCTTGGTTCTGGGCGGCCTTGCCCACATTCATCGGCCTCTGGTTCTCCACCGTTTACATCCAGGCGCACTTCGCCATCGACATCATCGTTGGCATTCCGCTTGGCCTGGCGGCCGGGTTTGCCGCACGTCCGCTCCAGCGACGCTGGACAGATCCGGGGTTGGAGCAGGAGATCCTCGCCCTGCCGGACGATCCGCTGGTGAAGAACCCATACCCACCGCCGGGACAGACGGCCGCGTAGTCGAACCGTTCCACGTTGCAAAAGAAACGATTGCCCATTGGCCCAAGGTCTGTTTGTCATAAGGACAAGCGCAACATTCGGCGGCCGGGGGGTAGTACCAATCGCCGGGGCGCATCGACCACTGGGGGCTGTGGCGATGGATAAGCACACGGGCTCGGAGTCGGATGGCGGGATTCCGCCGCACCTTCCCGCGAATCCGGCTGAATCATACGATCCGGAGAAGACCACGCCGGCCTACTACGACGACTTCCCCGAAGTCGATAATCGGCGCATCGATCCGTCTCCTTCACCGTGGATCCTCGAAACACAACTCGATGTGGGCGAAGGAACGCCGGTCGAGAGTGCCAAGCCAGATTCAGAACATGCCCCGCCGGGCTACCGTCTTCGCCGAGTGATTGGAATCGGCGGAATCGGCGAGGTGTGGGAGGCCACGCAGCCATCGCTGGGTCGCGTGATCGCCGTGAAGCGACTGCGCGGCGACATTTACGAAGGCGGAGCGACCTTCGGGCGCACGCCACACATGTTCGAGCACGCCTTTCGCCAGGAAGCGCTGACCACCGGCAGTCTCGAGCACCCGAACATCGTTCCCGTCTACGACTTTGGCTTGGATTCGGATGGGCGGCCGCTGCTCGCGATGAAACTCGTCCGCGGCGAGCCGTGGGATCAGATGATCGCCGTCGATTTTGAATCGCTCGACGTCATGGATTTTCTGGCGCGGCACATCCCTACGTTGATCGACGTTGGAAACGCCGTGGCCTACGCGCATTCGCGCGGGATCGTGCATCGCGACATCAAGCCGTCGCAGGTGATGGTTGGCGAGTTCGGTGAAGTCGTTCTGATGGACTGGGGACTGGCTGTGCGATTCATCTTCGATGAATCCGAACCCAAAACGAGGGACGGAGAAGAGCTATGGCCGTCTCGGATGATCCCGACGACTGCGACGGCATCGAACCCAAGCGGTACACCCGCCTACATGGCGCCAGAGCAAACAGAAAAGGATGCGACATCGATCGGGCCATGGACCGACGTGTACTTGATGGGCGGTGCACTGTACGCGCTGCTGACGGGTTCGCCTCCGCATCGCGCGGAAACGTCTGCGGACGCGTTTGCGCTGGCACGAATGGGAATCATCGAACGCCCCGAGGACCGCGCGCCGGACCGCACCGTGCCGAAGGAGCTCGCAGACCTTTGCATGCAGGCGATGGCAAAAGACCCGCAGGATCGCATTGCTTCTGCAAAGGAGTTCGTCGCCGCGCTGCAGGATTTCCTGACGGGCGCGAATCGCCGCCACGAATCGATCGCATTGATGCGGCGCGTCGTCGATCGTTTGCAGGAGATCGAGGACGATTATCACGCGCTTGCGGATGCATTGAACCAGTTAGAACGCGCTCTTTTCCTGTGGGATGGAAACACAGAGGCAGCGACCTGGCGACAGCATGTTCTCGCCGCGTATGCACGCGCCGCAATTGGTAGCAAGGATTTGCGATTGGCGCGCGTGCAAGCGGAACGCCTGGATGAGACGGACGAACGCGCAAGGCTGTTGGAAGAAATCGCCGTGCTGGAGGCGGAACAGCGTCGGGCGGAAGAGCGTCTCGCCGAAGCATTCCGACAGGCGCAGGAAGAACGCGATCGCGCGCGCAGCGCACGAGCGCGCGCAGAAGACCTGGTTGGCTTCATGTTGCTCGATTTGCACACGGGGTTGCGACGTATTGGGAAATTGGACGTTCTGCAGAAAATCGCGGAGAAGGCGTACGAGTACTACGAGTCCTTTCCGATCGACGAGCAGGGCGTCGAGTCGTTGCACAAGCGCGCTCTCTCCCTGCACCACATCGGTGAAGTCCTGCGCGAACAGGGAAACCTGGAGCAGGCGCTTCGGACCTTTACTGAGTTCAAGGGGCTTGCGAAACAATTGATCGAGCGCGATCCCGAGAACGACCGATGGGCGCAGGACCTGGCCGAGGCCTACAGCAAGATGGGTGAGGTCTTGTACGAGCAGCGCGATCTGGAGGGAACGTTGCGGGCGTACTCGTCAGCGCTGGAAGTGCGTATCCCTCTGGCGGCGAAGTATCCGGACGATTTCGAAATCCAGAATAAGCTGGCATGGGTGTATGGTGGCATGGGCACCGTTCGCTGGCGCCTGGATCGTATCGAGAAAGCGCTCGATGATCTGCACAAGTCGATCGAAATCCGCGAGAAGCTGATCGAACGCGAACCGGACAATCCAGCGTGGAAGGATCACCTGGCCTGGAGCATGAACTGCATCGGGCCGATCTACATGGCAGCGGGGGAGAAGTCGAAGGCTGTTGCCGCGTATGATCGCGCGATCCAGTTGCGGAAAGACGTCCTGCATGTCGACCCAACGTTCGCGAGCGCCCAGCGCGGACTGGCATGGAGCTACGGCTGCATCGGCTACTTGCACCAGCAACTCGCCGACTATCGAAAAGCTGAACGCGCGTACCAGGGCGCGCTCGACATTCTGCGGCGCCAGGCCGAACAGGATCCGACCAATGATCGTCTGAGGCGCGACATCGCGTGGAGCCTCGGTGCACTGGGGAATACCCTGCAGTTGCAAGGGAATCTCGAAGCTGCCTGCGCGGTTCTCGAAGACTCTGTCGAGATGCAGACCCGGCTTCTGCAGAAAGATCCGAGCTACGTCAGCCTTCAGAAGGAACTTGGTTGGAGCAATTACTTCCTTGGGGACGTGTACGCGAAACTCAATGACATGCCGTCGGCGCTCGAGTCATTCCTGCGATCGCTCGACATGCGCGAAAAGACGCGACAGCAGAAATCCGGCAACCCGCTGAACCACCGCGATTCCATTCGGTCCCTGCTGCGCATCGGCGATGTGCAAGCCGAGACCGGCGAATCCAAGACGGCAGAGGACACCTGGAAGCGAGCGCGTAGCATCTTCGAGGAAAACGGTTCGGAACTCGAAGAACTGGAGCGCGTGGTGCTGCAGGCCGAGATTGCCCTGCGCCAAGGACGCTTCGACGATGCCCGGCCGCTGATCCAGCGACTGCGCGAGCTGGACGACATGAAGCTTCTCGAACACTACGCCACGTCTTCGCCAACTCTGCGGGGCGCGCTTGAAAAAGTGGAGACGGAGTAGCGCCTACTCCGCCCCTGCTTTGATCAACTCTGTCTTTGCTCGCAGTCCATCCTGCTCAAACGTCAGGCCAAGGCGGCCGTGTGCGAATTCGCAGAGCGGCAACGCATCCTCTGGCGCTTTCTCCGGATGAATGGCTGGGCATCCCAGGACGGTCGATTCGTACGTCTGGAACTCCTCGTTCCAGATGAAATCTCCACCACCGGGACAAATCGGGCGTACGCCCCACCACAATTCCATGAATGCGATCGAGTCTTGCGCTCCGAACTCGCGATGCCATTCATTCAGGATCGCCAGGTTTCTCCAAGATGACTGCTGGATCTGAAGCAGAAGCTCGTTGGACGTCAGGCGCTGGAACGACCGATAGGCATCCTGGGTCGCTTCGAAGACCATGCTCTTCCCTGGAAGCGACTCGACCACTGCCTTCGGTGTTTCTTTCTCGCCTTCGGCGGGCGAGGCCTGGCGCTTCAGCGCCTTCTGAATCTGCTGCTCGTTCAGGGAGAGTATCAGGGCTTTGCCTGTCGGTGCGTAGTACAGCGCGAAGTCATCGATGTCGTCGCCCATGCTGCTGCGGCCTTGTTCTGTCGCGCCGATTCGGACGTAGCTCATGCCAGCATACTCCAGCGATTCCCACGCGGTCATCCCCGGAGCTGTCTGCTCGATCCAGGCGCGCAACGCGGCCATGAACGCAGCGAGCTTCAGCCCGTTGACGGATTCGATCTCGATCACGACGGGAAGGCGCGGCCAATTGCTCTCCAGGAAATCCTCCACGCCGTTCTCACCATTTTCTTCTGCGGCCTTTTGCATGTCATCCCAGAACGGATCCTCATCCGCGTAGATTGCCATCCAACGTCCCACCCAGTTCAACGGGTTCGTTCCAATGTTCGGCGCCATCTGCGCGGCGAAGTTGGTGACCTGGCGAACGGGCCGGGAATTCGGGTCCATCGCCATTGTGAAATGCACCAGCGATCCCGCGTGCGGATCGCCATCGCCCGGTTGCAACTGCGTGTCGCCGCAGATCTGCATGAATTCGCGATAGTTCGAACGCGTGATCAACGGACGCACTGTGAGATCCGTTGCCAACAGATCTTCCCGCAACGTCAGGCGCACGGCGATCGGATCGAAGCGGCGCGTCCAGTTGCGTTGGTATCCATCGCGCCACCACTCGTAGGCTCGCTTCTCATCGGCCGTCACGCGCTCGATGTCGAGGTGGAGAATTGGTGTCAGAAAGCCGATCGACCCGTAGCGCGAGGACTCGACTCCCTGCGGTGTCAGTGTCACTTCACCAAGTCCCGTCAGAAGCTCTTCATTCTTCAGCACTCGCGGCTTTTCAACCTCGCCGGCGACCAACTCGCGCAGGTGTGCTGCCTGAAGCTCTGCCATGGCTGCCATCGCGCGTGTTCGGCGCGATGCGCCGATGCGCCACGCCGGACTGCAGATCTTGCGAATCGCGGCATCCGTCAGCACCACAAAGCCCGACTCGTCGGCATCGCCCAGCGTGTAGCGATCGCGGAAGAATGTGAACTCCGGCGCCGAAGCCACCGATCCGTCGGGGAACTGGGACGTCTCGATGATCTTGTGCAGCAGTTCTACTGAATTGGAGAGCACGACCACGCCATCCAATTCAGCCACGTATGCCGAGATGCGCCAATCGCCCGACGTTGCGCCGTGGATCGACACGCCCTCGAAGTCTTCCTTCACTTCCTTCACGCTCGGCTTCATCAGTTGCGTCCCAAGCGCTGCGCGGAAGGGAGCGGGTGATTTCGTTTCGAACAAGACGGCCATCGCCGTGCCGGTGCGCACGTACGGATCGGATGCCACGACGGCCACGCTCTTCACGAACTGATCGCCCATCGCCGCGGTCGCATCGTTCAATGGCATGCCGAGTTGTTGCTCGTAGCGCGACAGCGTCTGCGCATCTTCGGCTCGCATTTGCGCCAGCGACATTGCCGCCCCGCCGCGATGCAGGCCCTCGTCGATGCATTGCTTCATCGCGCGCAGCGATGGGAAGAACGCCGCCACGTCATCAGCCGGAATATAGGAGGCCAACGCATCCTTCTTCGGCGTCTTGCCTTCGATTTCCTTGGTCCAGTCGTAGTCCTCGACCGTAATGCCTCGCAGCGATGAGATCGGCGATGTTCCCTCATCCGTCTCGCGCACGAAGAGATCGCGATCGAGCTGCAGATTCTCGCTCAATGCCCGCCCACCCGTGAACAGGTCGAACGTCCGTGTCATGTCGTTGCCGAGGTTCCTCGCTCGGCCGGAATCGACAACCTCATCCTCGCGGCCCAACTCGTGAAGAGTCTCCCGAACCTGGTGGCGGAACCACGCCGTGCCCGAGCCGCCGGAGCGCATCAGCCGGCGATAGTGATCCAGCTTCGCCTCGAGCACATCCTCGCGATTCGCCGCCGAATCGGTCGGCGGCTCCGTGATCTTGAAACGAATCGCCTGCATGCCCGACCAATCTGCCTTCGGGCAGAACAACGTGCCGACCAGCGGCGGTTCCCCCGACGCGCGCACGGCAAGGAAAGCGGTCTCCGGATGCATCGGTCGCCTCGGCAGCCACATCTGCCCCGTGCCGTAACTCAACCACGCGTCCGCATCCTCGGCTTCCATCGCGACATAGGGATGCATCTCCGAACCGATGGCGCGCTGGCGCTGCCACGACATGTCCTCCACGCCCGTATCCGTCACGGGAAGAGCGCCCTCGGTGATGGTCAGCTTATCGAGCGAGATATAGTAGTAGACGACTTCCGCCGTCCCGATCGCCGGCAGCAGCCAGCAGACCAGGGCAAGAATCCCAACCCATCGAGCCACCCTCGCGCTTCGACTGTTCGTTATCATGAGAGGCCTCCCGGCGTTTCTTTGTAAGTAATTGATTACTAACTAAACTCGGTGGCCGCGGCAAGCGAAATCTGCCAGGGCAAAGGACTGGAGGGGATGTGCATCCGAGGGCCTAATCCTCCATCCACTTGCCGTACACGATGTACTTGAAATCCTCCAGAACCCACCGATCCTCTTGGGCGCAATTGGCCTCCAATTCCTCGATGTATGGCCGCCACTCCTCGATGTTCTTCGCAATCTCAAACTCCATGTAGTTGTCGAAATCACAGTCAACATCGGCTGACCTGTACTTGGTTGAACCATGCCATCGCTTGTAATCCAGGAGCATCTGCAATTCGCGTTTGCCGGGTGAGTACGCAATGACTTGGCTGATTCCGCGGGCGTTTTCGAGCAGCGCGTCGGGGGCGTACCCGCCGCAGTCTTGTGAGACTCTGCAGAGATAGAGAAAGAGCGTGGGAAACTCCCTTGGATCCACGCTCAAGCCTCTCGTCCCATCCTGGCGGTAATGCCAAATGGCAAAACTCCGACCTCTCACTTGTCCCTCGTCTGGTTGATGGGGCCTCAGCAGCACATACTCCATCGGTAATCGCCACTCTTGTTTGCGAGGCGTCTCATTGATCTCGGAGTAGATGTCTCCGCAGTGCACTTCGTGGCCGTGCGTTCGACGAAGCTTCTTCTCCAACTTGCGATAGCGCCGCGGATGATCCTGCTGGTCCCTCGCCATCACCAGCAGCTTTGCAGCAATGTCATGCCCTTCGTTCTCCAAGGCCCTCGAGTGCTGCGCTTCCGTCATTGTCGCGGCCAGGACATCAAAGCCATCCTCGAATGCCTGAAGATGTACCGCATACTTCTCTTTCTCGTTTCTGTCCCATCTCCAAGTCGCCGGCCGCGCAGCCTCGTGGATGATCGTCTTGATGGCCGCAATCTGCACAGCCGTCAGAGAATACGTCGTCTTCGCATCTTCTCCGACAGTGATCAGCGCGCCGTCATCAACGTACCCGTCTTGCGCCTGCAGAAGCCGTGCAGCCTTGAGTTCCGTGCTCTCTGAGCACCCGCTCAGGAAGATGAGCGCCATCAAGCCCAGCATCGAAATCGATCTCACGTGGCCTCTCCTCCCCCCCGGAAATTCGATCAGGTGTGAATCTGCCACGTCGGATCGGCTTGGGCAATCGGGATTGCGGACGTATCCCTTGCGCCTGGCCCGCGGCGTTGGGTTTGCTCCGGGGCGCTGCGGAGGCGTGACGCGATGTTGCAGGTTTTTCCCGTTCTGTACCTGGTGGCGGTGATGGCCGTGGGGCTGTCGTACCGTCGGCGGATGACGGACGAGGCGACGTTCTTCCTCGCCCGGCGATCGGGCAATGTCCTGATGCTGACCGGATCGCTGTTGGCGACGATCCTGGGTTCGTTCGGCGTGCTCGGGATCTCGGGGCTGGCATACCGCATGGGGTTCGTGGCGGGGTGGTATCTCTGGGGCGGCGTCGTCGGGCTGGCCGTTCTCGGATTCTGGGGGATCGGGCGGCTCAAGATCACCGACGTTTACACGCTGCCGGAGTTGCTCGGCCGCACGTATGGCCGGCCGGTGCGCGTGATCTCGGCTGCGCTGATCGTGTTCGCGTGGCTCAGCATAGTCGCCGCGCAGTTGATCGCCGCCGGCAAGATCGTTCACTTCCTCGGCGAGGCCTCCGGGTGGCAGATTGCAGCCTGGGGCGTGCGTCCATTCGTGGCGGGCGTGGCGGTGGTCTTCATCGCCTACACGTGCCTGGGTGGACAGCACTCGATCCTAAGGACGGACCTGTTCCAGGCGGTCTTATTGGTGGCCGCGCTTGCAGCACTCCTGGCGGCGGGATTCGCCCGGCCAGAGCCGCTGGCCGCGGTGGATCCGGCCCTGATGCGGTTTCCATTCAGCGATTCCATGACTCCGATGAAGTGGCTGGCACTCATGCTGACCTTCGGCGTGCCATTCCTTGTGGGGCCGGACATCTACTCGCGGCTGTTCTCGGGCAGAAGCGCTTCTACAGGCCGCATCTCGGTTCTGCTGGCGGCGGGACTGATGATCCCCATCGTGCTGGCGGTGGTTCTGGGGGGGATGCTGGCGCGCGGAATCCTGGGCGGGGGAGCGACAGACTGCGACACGATCCTGCTCCAGTCCGCATCGTTGATCTTGTCGCCGATCTGGGGCGGCCTGCTGGTGGCGGCGCTCCTTGCGGCGGTGATGAGCTCCGCAGACACCTGCCTGCTGACGATCTCCACGCTCGTCAGCCGCGATTTGCTGGGAGCATTGAACTTACGCCGCGGCGAGGGCGCCTCCATCGTCGTCCAGGCGCGCTGGATCGTGCTGGTGGCCGGGCTGGCATCGCTGGCCGTTGCGCTGTATAACCCCAGTATTGTCAAGGCTCTAATGGTCTGTTATAAGCTCTACTCGCCAGCCGTGCTGTGCCCGTTCCTGGCAATCCTTCTGTGGCCCGGACGGAAGTTTCCAGCGTGGACAGGTGCCGCGGCGGTCCTGCTCGGCGGGGGAACGGCGGGGCTGGGTTTGATCCTGCAAAGCGAAGCGCTTCAACTGGCTGCATTCGGGGTTTCGGCTCTGCCAATAGCAGCGGGACTACCTTGGAGTGCGTTACAAAAGCCAAATGTAACGCAATCGACATGATATTGTCGCAAAGTAATTTTGCGGCATTCTTTGCGAAATCGTTTCCGATCAGATAAAACACTTCAGAAGAAACCGCCCCACATTTGGAGCGGTCTGGCAAATCCAGCTTGGCTTTCGGCCTACAGCATGGGACTTGTCTCCTCATCATCCCCCGTTTTGTAGGGTATTTTGAGGAGACCCCTTATGAGGAACCGAGCTTTGAAGCGCCTTCCGATACTTGGCGCGCTCTTCCTTTTTGGCGCGTTGGTGTCGATGGCCAGCGCCCAAAACACGAGGCCCAAGGTGAGCTGGCACTGGCACATGCACCAGCCCATCTATTGGAACGACCAGTTGGAGAGTGGGACGGACCGTTATGAATACGCCTGGGATTCGATCCAGGCCAAGAACGGCGGCCGTGTCCATCCAACGGACAACCTGAATGAGATCTTCGGCAAGGACGATCGCGTTGCGGCCTATCAGTACCGCATGCGGAACGCGTTGGCGAACATCTCCGGCCATACAAACTCCGGTGCGGCGGTCAGCTACTCCGGCGCGTTGATGGAAAACATCAACAGCCTCGGCGACGCGGGCCAGTTTGGGTACGGCAGCAACTGGAACTCGTGGATGAACGAGGCCAACGAGTGGGACACGAGCGGCGGCAAGCCGCGCATGGACATCGTGAACTTCTCGTTCCACCACGCACTGGTCGGGCTCCATAACCCCGAGACGGTTTACATGGAGATCAAGTTGCACCAGGAGAAGGTGAAAGAGGAGTTCGGGACGGATGCTCTGTCCCGCGGCTACTTCCCGACGGAAATGGCATTCTCCACGCGCCTGATCCCGGTGCTCGATCAATTGGGCATCGAGTGGTCGATCGTCTCCGGTTCGCACATCGCGCGCGCCTGCCCGGACTTCCCGATTGCTGTGGGAAGCGGCGGCGAGAACTGCGATCTGCCGAACGCGGCCGATCAGATCAACCCGAACGGCAACAACTTCATCCGCGTCTCCATCGATCGCGGATGTTCGCCGTCGAATGCCAACCCGCTTTCTTACCAGCCCGCCTACGTCAAGTACGTCGACCCGGAAACGGGCGCCGAGACGAAGATTATCGCCGTTCCGGCGGACCAGGCTTACGGTTGGAAGGACGGCTACAGTTGCCTCGGGGCGGGATACCTGGGGGATCTTGAGGCGCTGAACGATCCGTCGCAGCCCTCGCTGTCGCTGCTTGTGCACGACGGCGACAACGCGTTTGGCGGTGGCTACAGCTACTACAATGAATGCGTTCCGAACATGGCAAACGGCGCAGCCGGCCAAGGCAACGAGGTTACCTCGATCGAGCAGTACCTGGCCGAATTCCCGCCCGATACGAATAACGTCATCCATGTCGAGGACGGCGGTTGGGTGAACGCCGATTCGGACTTCGGTTCGCCGACCTATATTAACTGGAACTATCCGCTTCTCGATTCCACCGGCCAGATCGATCCGGTCAACGGTTGGCACGAGAAGGCACGCGACATGGCGATCTTCACGGCCGCCCTGAACCGCGTGCTGACCGCTCAGCAGATCAGCGGTCACTCGCCGGACTACGCGAAGATCCTGCACCCCGACGGATCGACGCACGAGGTCGATCGCGCATGGCACTACTACCTCGGGTCGCTCGACTCCGGGAATGTCTACTACGGCCCGGCACAGGACCTTGAAGTGAAGGCCACCCTCGGCTGCAACGAAGCCGTTGAGCACGCCGATCCCATCATCGGCGACGCGTCCTCGGATACAACGCCACCGACGATCTGGCTGCCCCAGCGTCATCCGTACAACCCCGGCAGCCGCAACTTTGGCGTGCAGTACGGCTACAAAGAGTACTTCGACGACGGCGACTTCCATATCTGGACGTTCATCTCCGACGCCAGCGGCCCGGTCGACGCCGTGCTGAAGTACCGCGTCGACGTCGACGGCTCGAACCCGTTGTCTTCGAACCAGAACGAAACTTACGCTGGTGGCTCCGAAGTCGGCACCTGGGTTGAATTGCCCATGAACCGCCGCGAGTTCCCGAAGGGCAACATCTACGGCAATCCGAACATTGATTTCTTCGAACTGCCGACGCACATCGCGGATCACTACTCGGTGGAAGTTACCGGGCTGCGTGAGAAGCTGATCGACTACTACGTTGAAGCGACGGACGCGAAGGGCATTGTTTCGCGCTCGCCGATCCAGCACGTTTACATTGGCGATGGCAGCGGAGCCACTGGGGCCCGCGTCGTGGTCGCGCCGAAGCCGCCCGTTCGCGGCCAGCAGGTCACGGTCACTTACGATCAGACCGAAGGCCCGCTCAGTGGCGCTTCGCAAATCTACATTCACCTTGGCAAGAACGCGTGGGACGCGACCGTTGCACCCGATCCCGCCATGACCGATGCCGGCAACGGCACCTGGACCTACACCTACACCGTCGACCTCGACGCGCTTCAGGTCGATTACGTCTTCAACGACGGTGCAGGTAACTGGGACAACAACAGCGGCAGCGACTGGCACTTCACGACGACCGACGACAACGGCTTCACGCCGACTCCGTCGCCGACTCCTTCGCCCACCCCGACGGTTTCCCCAACGCCTTCGCCGACTCCGATCGTCGGCCAGGTTGTCACCGATCCGGCTCCGCCGGTCGCGGGCCAGTTGGTCACGGTCACCTACGATGCAAGCGCCGGCCCGCTGGCCAGCGCGACCCTCGTCTACATTCACAAGGGCATCAACGCCTGGAGCACCACGGATCCGACCGACACCTTGATGTCGAAGGATCTCGCGACGGGCTTCTGGGAAATCACATACACTGTTCCCTCCACCGCCACTGAATTGAACATGGTCTTCAACGATGGCGATACGATTTGGGACAACAACGGCGGCAGCGATTGGACCATCGCCGTGACGGGCGGCCCGACGCCGACTCCGTCCCTGACGCCTTCGCCCACGCCGACCACGACGCCGTCGCCGACGGCTTCGCCGACGCCGGGCTACACGCCCGATCCGACGTTGGACATCGCTGGCATCCCGGGCCAGGCGCCCATGATCATCCAGTACTTCGGCGCCACCTGGGAGTCGATTGCACGCCGCATGACCGACGCGTTCACGATTGGCTACGGTGGCATCTGGGTTCCGCCTCCGACACGCGGCGGCTCCGGCTTCAGCGTTGGCTACGACCTGTTCGACCGCTTCGACTACGGTTCGATGCTGGGCGAGTGGACGCGTTACGGCCACCTGGATACGATGAGTGCGATGCTCGATAATGGCGATCGCGCCGACATCGATATCATCCCCGACACGATCCTTAATCACAACTCCTTCGGCACGAAAGCCGACACGACGTTCGCCGATCTCGGCGGCTATCCCGGATTCGCTTTTGAAGTAAACGGCGAAAACGGCAACGGCTACGACGCCGACGGCGACTTCCACCCATCCGGCCAGTCCGGCGAGTGGGAGATGTACCTGGCGGGTCTGATCGACATCGCCCAGGAGAAGAATCACCAATTCATCCGTCAGCCCGTCGATGCGGGCGACTCGCGCAACATTCCGGGCGCCGGCAAGTTGCTGAAGCCCATTACCGAGAACAACCGCCGCTTCTATCCGGACCTCGATCCGGCACCGGGCGACGTGTTGACGCCTTCCGGCTTCAACCTGACGAACCCGCTGGGCGGCGACCCGGTTGAAGAGAACGCAACCGGCCTGCTGCTGCGCTTTGTGCGTTATGCAAACGAAGTCCTTGGCTTCGACGGCTACCGCATCGACGCCACGAAGCACATGCCCGATTGGTTCTTCAACTTCTACGACGATGCCGTCTTTGGTAACGGCAAGGTCCTGCTCGACGGATCTCGCGAAACGCCGTTCAGCTTCAACGAGATCTTCGATGGCGATTACGGCAAGCTGAACCTGTATCGCCGTCGCGACGGCTACGGCAACCGCGACAACCTTGACTTCCCGTTCTTCTTCAAGGCCACCGACGTTCTGAATCAGCATGGCCTTGGCGATCTTCGCGAACTGGTTTGGGGAACCTACGACAATACCGACGGCAGCGCAATCGACGGCTCCGCCGGCGTCCGGTTCATTTCCAGCCATGACAAGGACGGCGCCGGCTGGTCAAACATCGGCCACGCCTTCATCATTCTGCGCAACGGCTACAGCATCGTTTATCACAACGCTCTGGAGTTCGGTCCGCAGGAACCCGACAACGAAGGTCACCCGTTCCCGAAGGAAGCCAACGCTCGCGGCGACGCCATGGGCGACTACAGCAGCATCATCACGACGCTCGTGAATATCCGCCGCATCTATGGCCGCGGCGTGATGTACGAGCGCTGGATCGATGCCGATTACCTCATCTACGAACACGACGCCCGCCTGCTGTGGGGCATCTGCGACAGCGAAAACACCGGCTACGTCGCGCAGACCGTGACGACGAACTTCTCGGCCGGCACGATCCTGCACGAGCTCACCGGCAACCATTCCATGTACGCCGACATTCCGGAAAGTATCACCGTCGGCTTCGGCGGCGAAGTGAACCTGCGCATCCCGACCAACGTCGATCAGTTCGGCTACGTCGCTTACGCGCCGGCTACTCCGGAGATGACGAGCGTGTCGCTCTCCAATGCGACCGACGTTCCGCCCGACGATGACGGCGCCGATCCCACCTATGTGGACAAGGCACGTCATCGCAACTACTCGATCTGGTCGACGACGGCTGCGAGCTCGCTGCTCGAGCTGCAGACCGACGGCACCGAAGACATCGCGTTGGTGAAGGTGGATGCCGGCGTCGATATCAATGGCAGCGGCGGCGTCGACTACACCAGCGGAGGCCTTGCCGGCTTCGAGCGCTTCAGCTTCGAAGACGTCGGCGCCCAGGGCGGTTCCGGTCTTTATAACGTGACGCTCGATTGGACGCAGCTCGGTGAAGGTTACCACTTCATCGAAGTGATCGCGGTCAACTGGGGCGCCGGCGAACATGCGCCGATCTGGTCCAGCCATCGCGAAGCCGTCTACGTCAACAATACGCGCCCGGTCGCGACGATTCGCTACCCGGCCGAAAATCAGGTCATCTCCGGCAGCGAAGTCGAAGTTTGGATCGCTACCGACAATACTGAAAACAACGCGCTCGTGAACGTCGCCAGCGCATTCGACGCGAACCGGCCGACGGATCAGTTCGCTCAGATGAACGACCCGGGTCCGGGCGAGTGGCGCCTGACGGTGCCGGTGACCTCCACCGACCGCGTGATCACCGTTCGCCTGTATGAAGAGACGGGCGATTCCATCGACTACCACATCAATTTCCTGCAGAGCGGCGATCCCACGCCGACTCCGACGGATACGCCGACACCGACTCCGACGCCGGATCCGAATGGTGTGACCGTGGATCCGAATCCGCCGGTTGCCGGTTCCGATGTCCTGATCACGTATAACCCGACGGGTGGCCCACTTGCCTCCGCGTCTGCCGTCTACATCCACGTTGGCATCAACGACTGGGCTGAAGTGGCAGATCCGGACGAGGCAATGACGTCTTCCGGCGGCAACTGGACCTACACTTACTCCGTGCCGGCTCACGCCGAGCAGATCGACATCGTCTTCAACGATGGCGCAGGCACGTGGGATAACAACAACGACTCCGATTGGCACTTCGCGACCACTGGTTCCGTGACGCCGACGGTGACTCCGTCCCCGACGCCGTGCGACACTGTCGCCTACGGTGGCGATCGCGTTGCCGTCGATCCGTCGACCCCGGTTGCGAACCAGATCGTGACCGTCTACTACGACAAGGCCTCCGGGCCGCTGTCCGGTGCCGGCCAGATCTTCCTGCACAAGGGAATCAACGGTTGGGCAGACGTGGATGCAGTCGACGTCGAGATGTTCGATGATGGCTGCGGAAACTGGACGGTTTCCTACACGGTTCCGTCGACAGCACAGCAGGTCGACTACGCCCTCAACGACGGCGTAGGTAACTGGGACAGCAACGGCGGTGCGGATTGGCACTTCGCCACATCCGGCTTTGAAACGCCGACGCCTACTCCGACCCCGATCCCGGGTCGCGCAGCCATCAGCCCGGATCCCGCCTCCGCGGGCCAGCCGGTGACGGTGCTGTACGATCAGGCTGGCGGACCGCTGGCCGGTGCATCCGCCATCTACATCCATAAGGGCATCAACAACTGGGGCACCGTCGATGCGACCGACACGGCAATGACGAAGGACGCCGCGACGGGCTTCTGGAAGCTGACCTACACCGTTCCGGCCGACGCGACCGAACTGAACATGGTCTTCAATGACGGCGCAGGAACGTGGGACAACAACGACTCCGCGAACTGGACCTTCACCGTTACCTCCGGCCCGACGCCGACTCCGACGCCGACGCCGATCCCCGGCCGCGTCGCAGTCGACCCGAACCCACCGGTGACGAACCAGTCTGTGACGGTGTTCTACGACAAGGCCGGCGGACCGCTGGCTGGTGCTGCCGAAATCTGGCTGCACAAGGGCATCGACGGCTGGGCGGCGGTGGATTCGCCGGACGTCCAGATGACGCTCAACGCAAGCACCGGCTTCTACGAGTTCACCTACACGGTGCCTGACGGTGCGACGCAGCTCGACTTCGTCTTCTGGGATGGTCAGTCGACGTGGGACAACAACGACAGCGCCGACTGGAGCTTCTCGACGAACTCCGGCCCGACGCCGACACCGTCCGACACGCCGACGCCGACACCGACGACGACGGCTACCGAAACTCCAACCGAGACACCGACGGCAACGCCGACCCCGACGCCCACCGATCGCGCAATCACGATTGGCCAGGGCCCGATGCTCGGCACGACCGCCGGCCAGACCTACTACGAAGAGTTCCAGGACTGGGCGACGGACGACTGCCGTGCGCTTGACCCGTACAACGATCGTGTTTCGATCGACAGTGGATCCGATAATGCTCGCGACATCGTCGCCTTCTACACGTTCGACGATCCTGGCGCCGGTGCCTTCTACATGCGCGCCGACTTCCTCGACCTCTACGAGCAAGCCGAGAACAGCCAGCTTGACCTGTACGTGCTGCTGGACTTCACGTCCGGTGGCGCAACGGGCTTCCCGGATGGTCTTGGTGGTTCGACTGGTCAGTGGGATCTCGCTGTTGCGGTTTACAGCGCAGCCTACTGGAACATCTACGACACCACGCTGACATCGCTCAGCAGTGCCAGTTCCAACCCGGGTCTGTTCGCCGGCGCTTACTTCCGCGCGGACCTCGACTCGGTCGAGTTCGGCATCGATCGTTCGCTGCTCACTGACCGCGGCTGGGACGGCTCGTCGCCAATCGGCGTCGAGGTCTGCACCGCGCAGGACATGAACGCGACCATCGCCGACCGTCTGCCCGACAGCGGTCAGACGGCGACCGACTCGCACTGCCCGACGGCCAAGTATGCCTTCATTCTGCACGGCAACCAGGCCATCAGCGACTCCGAGTATATCCAGCAACTCGTCTACAACAATGTTGTAACGACTCCGAACGGCAACCCGACCGGTTATCACCGTGCACTCGATACGGCGCGTATCTTCAACGTGCCGCCGAATATCCACATCTCTGCAACGCTCGTTGCTTCGTTGATGTGGGCGGACAAGCCCGGCACCACCGATCCCGCCGACGGTCCGAACTTCGTCGACTACCTGTCCGACTTTGTGGATGGATACGATGGAAACGGCGAAGGCGAGATCGTCTGGGGCGTGTTCAGCGAACACATCATGCCCTTCTGGGAAGGCGTGGTGAACCAGGACTCGATCGACCGCAACGAGCAGTACCTGATGGACGTCCTTGGTCTGCCCGCGCCGGATGCGAATTCGACGTTCTGGATTCCGGAACGCGTCGTCCGCGGCGCCACGTTCGCCGATCTTGTCGCGACGGGTTACAACTACACCGTTCTCGACCAGATCAATCACCTGCGGCACTGGTTCGGTGAGAATGGCCAGGCACACAAGGTCCACCGCATCAATGGCGTGAACGCGTTCATGATCAACGATGAGCCGGATCGTTTCAAGTTCGCCAACACCGATGACGGCTTGTGGTTCGATACGCGCGAGCACCTGATCGACATGGCCCGCGCCACGGACCAGGAACAGCTCACGCTCGTCTTCGACGACTGGGAGGCCTATGCCGGCCGCTCCTTCACGAGCTTCAACGTTGGTACGGATAACCCGGACAACTTCAACACCAACATCCGTTGGCTGGCCAACCACCAGTGGGTCCAGGTCGTCTCGCTCGAGGAAGTCGCTTCCTGGGGCTGGACGCCGGTTGACCACGGCACCGATACGACGCTGCCGTTCCAGACCTACGACTGGCTGGATCACGCCACCGAGCACAGCTACGAAAACTGGTACCTCGGTTCGAGCATCGAAGAGGACTTCGACGACTTCGCGCCTCCGATCCGCAAGGACCTGAGCCAGTGGATGACCAAGCCCTTCGGCGGTCTGTCCACTTACGTTCCGACTTCCGGTTCGGCCACGAAGGGCCCGGGCACGATCGCTCAGGATGTCTACGACGCAACGTTCGGTTCGCCGACCAATGCGCTTGGCAACCTGGCGCGCCTGGCCTACTCGACGGCCATCTTCGAAACCGCCTGGCACGACGAGGATAACTCGGCCCGTTGCCCGGACGGCTCCTTCGATTGCTACGACGACGATACATACGATGCGATCGCCAACTTCGCCCGCCAGTTGCAGTTCCTCAACCTGCGCCGCAGCGGCTTCATCGCTGCCGCCGCCGATTGGGCTGCGACAGGAAACAGCGGAGTGACTAGCGCCGTTGCGGTCGACCTCGACCAGGACGGCGAGAACGAGTACGTGATCAAGAACGATAACGTGTTCGCGGTCTTCGAGAACGATGGCGGTCGCCTGATCACTGCGTTTGCGCGCGATGCCGGTTCCGGCAACGCCGTGTCGGTGATCGGCAACCTGCTTGGCTTCCCCGATGACGACGATGAAACCGAAGCGTCGGCAAACGGCGGCACACGTACTTCCGGCTTGTCAGACTGGTGGGCGTCCGGTGTCGAAGCCGGCTACGTCAACGACGTCTATACGGCCAGCGTGCTGAGCAACGGCGTGCAACTCACTTCCGCCGACGGCAAGATCAGCAAGACGATCACGCTGGGCGATTCGAGCAGCACGCTGGAAGTCAGCTACGCGCTGACCGGTGGCGCGACGCGTCTGTACGTTCGCAACGGCCTTGCGCCGGATATCGCGAATCTGTTGGAGACGGGCCAGTCGGCTCTGACTTTGACGGATGCTGGCGGTGTTGCGACCCTGACAAACACGGCAACGAACGCGAGCGTCTCGCTTGGCTACGCAGACGGTTCGCACACGGCAAACTACAACTCGGGCGCCGGCGACGGCACCGCGAACTCGCCGCGCAACCAGGCCATGCTTCACATGGCGGAACTGTACGGCGAAGGCAACTTCACATTCGGCATCACGCTGACGGCCGGTTCGACAGGCCCGACGCCCACGCCGACTCCATCCCCGACGCCTTCGGCCACGCCGACGCCGTCCGATACGCCGACTCCGTCTCCGACCCCGACGGCTACGCCGAACCCGGATGCACCGATCGTCTCGATCATCGATCCGGCGGATGGCGCGTACGTCAGTGGCAACTTCACGGTTGAAGCGCTCGCGAGCGACACCGACGGCACGGTCAGCAAGGTCGAGTTCTACGTCGACGGCAACAAGGTTGGCGAGGACACGACTCCGAACGCACGCCGCGGCAGCAAGTCCGCCGCGCGCGGCACGGGAACGATGAAGACCATTACCATCGATGGCGTGAACACCGGCAGCGAGTGGACCAGCTCCGAGCTGATTGCCACCGATGCTGCCTTCGATCACGCCAACGTTGTCGGCGCCTGGTCGACGCACGAGCCGCAGTTCGACTACACTGAACTGTACGCTGCGTGGGATGCGAACAACCTGTACGTCGGTATCCAGATCGTCGACGTGATCGACGTTGAAGATCCGGCCAACGCGGGTTCGTCCGCCGGCACGAAGCCCTTCCAGATGAATCTACCACAGTTTATCGGCATCGACGTCACCTCCGGCGGTTACGGAGTGGACACGGTGAACGGCGACATGTGGGGCAAGGGCCACGGCTTCGGCGGTTCGAACGAACTCGACTACGAGGTCTACTTCGCTTCGAACTTCTTCCAGGGTCCGTTTGTTTGCCCGTACAATGCGGGCTGGGATCCGGACAACGACGCCACGGGCCCGACGGGCAACGGCGTCTATCCGAACGAGCACGCAGGCCTTGACGGCGCTTCGGCGAACCATTGGGCCGGCGGCCCGATCACTGGCCCGGGAGGCAAGAACTACCTGACCTCCGGCCACGATACGAACCGCGACTCGTTCTTCGAAGTTGCCATTCCGCTCGAACTGATTGGCAGCCCGGACCTGAGCACGCAGTCCATCGGCCTGTTCGTCAGCCATGGCGATGGCCCGCTGATGTCCGGCGTCGATTCGCTGCCGGACGATCCGGCCACGGTCGATACGCCTGGCGTGACGGCTTCCAACTCGCCGAACGAGTGGGAAGACTACGACACCTATACCGAGCCCTTCGCGGTCGTTGGTGCCGGCGGAACGGCTACGCCGACTCCGTCTCCGACGCCGATCACGGGCGACAGCTACTCGATCACGATTGATGCCGGCACGCTCAGCGATGGCTCACACAGCCTCGAGGCGCGCGCCATCGACAACGATCTGCTCGAGGGCAGCGACACCATCACCATCAACATCGGCGCCACGCCGACCCCGACCGAAACCCCGACTCCCACCCCGACGCCGACGGACCGCGTTGTTGTCTCGCCGTATCCGCCGGTTGCCGGCCAGACCGTTACAGTGACCTACGATGCCAGTGCGGGCCCGATCACCGGTGCCGCCGCAGTGAATATCTACTGGGCCATCAATAACTGGGATGCCGGCTCGATCACCGAAGAAGCCATGACGAACGCCGGAGGCGAGATCTGGACGAAGGATCTGTCTCTGCCGGCGAACGCCACGCAGCTCGACATGGTCTTCAACGATGGCGCGGGCAACTGGGATAACAACAGTGGCAACGATTGGCACTTCACCGTGACGACGGCGACGGATACCCCGACGCCTACGCCTACGCCGACCGACACCCCAACGGCGACGCCGACGGATACACCTACTGCGACGCCATCGGATACGCCAACTCCGACCCCGACTCCAGGACCGGACGCGGAGATCTACACGACCAACGTGATTGGCAATCCGTACGCGGCGAGCAGCTCGTTCACCGTCGATATCGCGGTGCGCAACAACACGATCGCGCCGGTCGCTTCCTACACGATGCTCGTGACCTATGACGGCGACTCGGCTTCGCTGGTCAGCGTCAGCGACGTCGACCTCGGTGGCGATCCTCCGACTCTCGGCACCGTCTCCGGCAGCGGCACCAGCACTTCTCGCCTGGTCAACGCTCTCGGAAATGGATCGAGCACGCAGTACGAGTTGACGGTCTGCCGTTTGACCTTCAACACGACGGCCAGCCCGAACGGCTCCCACAGCGTGACGATCGCCGCCGACGGCCTGAACGAACCGCTGGTCGATCCGAGTGGTAACCCCATCTCGGCGACCTTCAACAGCAGCGAGACCGATCCGCTGTCCTCGACTCCGACGCCGACTCCGACTCCGTCCCCCACGCCGACCCCGATCGCAAACGGTGCGACCATCGTTCCGTTGCCGGCGGTTCCGGGCAACAGTGTGACGGTGATCTACGACGCGTCGCAGGGACCGATCTCTGCAGCCAGCGACGTCTACATCCACAAGGGCATCAACGCCTGGACCGAAGTTGATGCATCCGATCACCTCATGATCCAGGACGGCTTCACCGGCTACTTCACGTACACCTACACGGTGCCCGCCAACGCGGCGCAGCTTGATATGGTGTTCAATGACGGTGCTGGCAACTGGGACAACAACAGCGGCAACGATTGGCACTTCTTGACGACGTTGAACGACCAGGATTCGGACGGCGATGGATTCTCCGACGCAGTCGAAGACTCCTACGGATCCGATAAGGGCGATCCGAACAGCCGTCCGCTCTTCGGCGACTACAACGGCGACGGCGTCGTCAACATGACCGATGCGATGTTGTTGAGTCGTGCAACGACCGGCGGCGCACTGTTGCCCTACGACCCGATGCTCGACATCAACCTCGACGGCGTTGTCGACAAGTCCGATGCGACCCTGCTCTACTACTGGAGCATTGGATCCAGCACGGCGCCGATGATCCCAATGCCGTAACGGCGAACCAGAAACCATCAACCAAGAGGGGGCGGCTTTCGAGCCGCCCCCTTTGTTGTTTTCAGAGCTTCGCCATGCTGCGCCAGAAGCGGGCGCTGCGGATGGGATGGTCAAGGTGCCATTGCATCAGGCGCACAAGACCCTCGATGAGCTGGATGGCGTGGGAAGTTTCCAGCGCAGGCAGCTTGGAGAGGTCTTCGAGTTCCGTTCGCTGATTCTCATACAGCGCACGCACCGCTTCCGGTGGCAGGGGAAACTCCAAGTCCTGCATATTCGTGATGCGAGGCCAGCAAATCGTGCGCGGCTGCGGGCGTGTTGTGTGGATGCGGCCCTCTGCGATATCCAGCCAGAACACGTGCGGCTTGGCGCCTTCGTCCCAGGGACGCAGCAGCGCCGGATCGATGTTAGGCTCGTAGCCGGCGATGGAGAGCGCTCGCAGCAAGTGATGGAGCGCGGGCGTTGCGGGTGCCTGCGATTCGGCCTCCAGTGCATCCAGTCCCGCCTGCACAACATCGAACATCTGCGCGCTCTCCTGGTGGATCTCGCAGCAGGCGCTGGCGATCTCAACCAGGAGCGCACCGAGCGCCAGGCGCTCCAGATCGCCCCGCAGGGCATCGCGCGACTGGAGCGGGGCCGCTTCTTTCAGCGTCCCCATCTCCGACGTTTCCTTCAGGTAGACGGTGAGTTCCACAGACGCCAGGGGTTGCAGAACTCCGCGCAGGCGGTTCTTGGGATTCCGCAAGCCCTTCGCCATGATCGAAAGGCGGCCGAACGCACCGCAGAAGATATGCAGCACTTCCGACGTTTCGCCGGTTTCGTATCCTTGCATGACGATGGCGGGAAAGCGTTCGATGGCCATTGGAACTTATCGCTCGGATGATGTGTAAACTATGTGCTTCGCCTCTTCGATTGCCAGCGCATCTAGAGCCAATGTTCGTCTTCTTCCTGCTCTTTCTCGAGGAGATGACGTTCCCAGGGCGTCAATTCTTCCGGCTCTGAATCTTCTTCCGGCCGGCCGTAGATGTCGTAGACATCTTCTTCCGTCAGGGACTCGGCCCAGGCCTCTTCGACCGCTTCGCGCTGGGCTCGAATGCGGCGGCGGTGACGCAGGATGAAGTAGGCGAGCACCGTCAGCATGATGATCAGAATCCAAAAAGCGGTCCCGGTCGTCATCAGGATGAACAAATTGTGCATCCGCGACCCCAGCGAAAGTGTCAGGCGCGCATTCCACGCATCGCGAATCTTGGGATCCCAGAGCTCCTTCGTGAGACGCGGGCCGTAGTCGTCGTGCGCCAATTGGCGCATGATGTCGCCGACATGTCCCGGATCGTCGCCAACGCTGGCCGCCACGAGATCCACGGCCTTGTAGCTCACCGCGTAGGCGAGCGTCTGCATCTCCGGATCGCGCGGGAATTGTTCTTCCAGATCCTCGAGTCGAGGCAGCGTCCCGAACACTCGCGCGCGGGCCAGCGCCATCTCGCGGCGCGCATCCCATTCGCCGGACAGGTGCTGGACGAGGCCTTCATTCATCCAGAGCGGCAATCGTCTCCCCGTAGGAAGATTTCCCACCAGCAAGTGACCCAGTTCGTGCGTCAGAACCTGTGACTGCGCGGAAAGCGGGCTGCGGTGCCACGCCGTAGCATTGATCCAGACGGTCAGCTTCTCCGCGCTGGCGGCGGCGGCGATGTGCTCGGGCCGGAAGCCCGTCTGCTCGATGAAGTCGTCCTCATCCTCGACCCAGACGATGTAGGCCGTGCCGTCCCAATCGATCAAGGTCTCCCTCGCGATACGAATACGCGCTTCGTAAGCGAGGTCTTCGATCTGATCGCGCAGCTTCGGACGATCGTCCAGGCCGAGAACCTTGAGTGGTCCCTCTCGTGGACGGATTTCGTCCGTATCCTTCAGCACACGCAGGTGGAACGGCTCGTGTTCGGACGGAATCGTAAACTGGGCCCACCCACCGACGGCCAGCATGGCTATCGCGACAAGAAAAAGAGCCGTTTTGAGGTTCAGGTGAGGCATGAAGATACGTTCTCCGGCCCGGTGGGGGCTGTCAGCGAGAATCCTGGCAAGAAACGACCCCATGGGAATGGAACCGCCCCGGCGTGAACCGGGGCGGGATTGAAACCAGCAGGGGAGGGATTGGGAGATTACTTTTCCTTTTCGTCTTCCTCTTCCTCTTCCTCTTCGTCCTCCTCGTACTCCTCGTCTTCCTCTTTCTCCTCTTTCTCCTCGCGCACTTCCTCGCCCTCGCGCTCCTCTTCCTCGTCATCCTCGTAGCCCAGGATCCCCATGGACACATCGACGCCGGACTTCTTGGCCTTCTCTTTGTCCTTCTGGATCTTCTTCTTGTACATCTGGCGCAGGGCTTCGTTCAGCGTCTCCATCACCTGGGTCTTGGAGACCTCGCGGACGAAGGAAATCTCGTCGCAGAGGAACTTCTTGGCCTGGTCCATGATCTCCTTCTCTTTGCCCTTCAGATCGTCGTTCTGATCCAGGATATAGAGATCGCGCAGGAGGCGGGTGATGCGGGCGGGATCGCCGGACTTCATGATCTCGCGGTAGTTGACGTACTGCAGGCGCGCATCGCTGCGGTTCGGCGACGCCGGCACCTTCAGGTTGGCCAGCACGCGCTTGACTTCGTCGCGAGTCATGGGGCGGCGGATACCGCGCTTCTCGAGCTGATCCGCCGGCACGTACACCTGGGCATTCTGGGCCTGGAAGATGTACATGATCATGTCCTGACCATCCACGTGCATCCGCTTCATTCCGATCACGGTGCAGATGCCGATGGTCGGCTCGACGATCGTTTCGCCCTTGTTAAACTTCATCATGATGAATTCGTCCTCATTCTGGAAACTGGAGTCGTTGGGAAAGGAAAAGGCCGGCCTCTCGTCCCTCGCGAGAAGGTCCAGCCCAGAACGACTGATTGAATACGTCGCTTTTGGCGACACTCGATTTCAAGCGAAAAATGAATGACGGCGGCGGATGGCGGGCCGCCAGGGGCGCGGAACAGACATCCCGTGACCAGTGTTCAGTGGCCAGACAAGAGTGCTTTCGTCCTTCCGCTCCGGGACTTATTCGGAGACAGCCACCTCTTTGCCGGCCCAGTCGATGGCCTTGCCGTCGCCCCAGATGTCTTCGATGCGGTAGTAGTCCCGCGACTCCGGGCTCATGATGTGCACGACGAAATCGCCGTAGTCCAGCACGGCCCACGTTGAGGAGCGCGCGCCGTCCTGCAGCGGCGTCGAGTTGTCGATCTCTTTGATGCCGTTGACGATGGCGTCGCCGATGGCTTTCAACTGCAGGCGCGTGGCGCCTGTGCAGATTACGAACGCGTCCGTGAACGTGCAGACTCCCCGCAGGTCCAGGACGTCAATATCCTCGGCTTTCTTTGAATCGGCCAGGCGCGCGGCCTGAATTGCCCGTTGGATGGCATCCATCACGATCGATTGTCACCTTTCCCGTTCTTGGAATCGAGCCATTCAAGCATGGCCCGGGTGCGCGAGTGAGGCACTCGCCCCTTCTGATTGAGGTTGGTCAATTTGCCCTCGGCCACCAGTCGGGCGGCCCCGAGCATGTCCCGCGAGCCAATTTCGCGCCGGACCGGTTCGACGCCCGGCCAACTGCGCGATGGCTCCATGAAATCCGCCACATACACCGCCATCCCAACGGGCCGCATCTCTGGCTGGCCGGTGGGGTGAAAAGCAATCGCCTCCAGCACTTCCTCGTCCTCGACCCCATAGCGATCATGGGCTTCCTGGGCTGAAATCAATCCGTGCCAGATGGCGGAGTGCTCACGATCCTCCTCCGTCATGGGGAAGATGGTGACCTTCTCCACCAACTTGCGCTGGACATTCTTTGGATAGGGTTTGGCGAGGTCGTGCAGGAGAGCGGCGAGAAGAACGCGTTGGAGATCGATGCCCCATCGATGGGCCAGAACGACACTCATACCCTCGACTCCCAAAACGTGGGCCTGTCGATCAGGCCGGGTTCGGGCAAGCAGTTCTTCGCGAATCTGATGAATCAGCGCCGGTGAATACGTAGCGGATTTCCTTCCTTCCGGCGGCCCGAGGGTGCGCCAGTAGTATTATCGTCATGTTCCGAGTCCCTCGCGTGAAAGGCAACGGTTTTTCGGCCTGTGGAATTCTCGTCGCGGCCATTAAATGGATCGCCCAGGGCAAGAATCCCAACGGTCTGCCCTGGGCACATGTATTTTTGCGATGTCAGAAAGTCGAGTTAGTTGCTCGAAACGGGAAGCGGCGCTGCCAGGTCCGGATCGTCGTTCAACATGACCGCAGGTGAGGATTCGGGCGTGGAACTCATCAGGCTCGGGGAGCTGTAGAGCACCTGGTTCTTGAACTTCGGTGTCACCACGACGAAGACCTTCGAGCGCGATGTCACTTCCTGCTCCATGCTGAACAGCGGGCGGATGATTGGAATGTCCTTCAGCAGCGGAATTC
The DNA here is from genome assembly GCA_020444065.1 of bacterium. Taxonomy (NCBI): domain Bacteria; species bacterium. Next base: position 238,201 of record JAHLLQ010000005.1, read on the forward strand.
CGCGGCGCACGAAGTTGTTCGTCTCCTTGTCCAGTCCACCGAGGCTCAGCGGCTGACCGTCGCGCAGCGTTACCATCGATTCGACGAGGCGCTCTGAGATGATCGGCTCGTCCAGTGCCGTGTAGCCGGCGAGGCTGTTGAGCACGAGGCGGATCTCGGCCGTTACCATCTCCGTTCCGATCACCGGCTGGATCACCATGTAGATGCCCTCGGCCTTCTCACTCGTCAGGGTCGACGGATCGCTTGCCGTGGAGCCCGGGCGAGCCGCGCCGAGTGTCGTGTTGACCTTCAGGGACGTTGTGTTCGGGACGATGGTCACCGGACGCGGACCGGCGGGGCTGTCGTAATCTTCCGCCACGGCGGAGACGCCCGGAGCCGTCTCGGTCAACTCCGACGGTGTCTGGAAGACCGTGTTGTAGCCGTACGAAGGACGGCGGCGCAGGCTGGACACGATGCCCGGGCGATTGTTCGTCGCCGTCACAGTGCTGCGCGTTACGACCTTGCCGGTGCCTGCCTGAACCGTGAAGTTCAGGAACGAGGCGAGCACCCCCGCATCGATCGTCACAAGGCTGTCGAGACGATTGAACGACTCACCGCCTTCGAAGTAATTGCCGGTGAACTCGAACTGACCGCCAACGGCGCGCTTCCATGCATCCCAATCGAGGCCCAGCTTGTCGATGTCGTCTTCTTCCAATTCCACAGCCAGAACTTCAAACTCTACCTGCGGCGCGGGAACGTCATAGTACTGTGCCACGACGATGTCCCGCTTCCCGTCGCTCACCGAATCTTCGATGTAGATCGTATTGGTATCATCATCCGCCGAGACGCTGCCTTCGCCGGAGAGCGTTGTGTTCGCCACGGCCGCGGCGACCTCGGAGGCACGACGGTACTTCGTGCGCATGTGGTAGTTGATGTTGCCCGTTGAGGAAACGACTCCAGGCAGATCGAGTGCCTTGATCGTCTGGACGACGGACGGCATTTGCTCGGCGGTTGTGACGACCTGCAGGTAGTAGGTCTTCTCGCCGGTCTCCGGATCGGTGTACTTCAACGGACGCGCGGTTCCTTCTTCTAACTGAACGGCGCGAAGTGCATGCGGCAGCAGTTCGAGAGCTTCGGCGTGCTCCAGCGGAATGACTTCGCTGATATAGTGATTGTACTGTTGCTTGTCGCCCGTGCGGAAAATGGTGAAGTCCGAGACGCCTTCCGGAACGTTGCGGTTCAGATTGATCTGTTCGTCCTGATTGTTGTCAGCGATCGCCGGCTGCTGCTGCGCCCAGCCGGTCGCGATCAGGCTCCCCGTCAGCAATGCAGCCGAAAGGAGTTGCGTACACTTCATCATTCCAGTTCCCCCATTGGGATAGAGTGATATGGCCGAGAATTTCCTATTGTATTCTTGCCTCGGCATCAAAACGAACAGGCTTCTCCCGATGGGGAGGCAAGGTGCAAGATGAATATCCTGACTGGAATGACAGAGGTTCGCAGGGGGGTAACTGAGGACTAACGGCGGGCTAACAAACGAGGCAATTTCAGCTCAGATATCCGCGAAGTTGACCAGCTCGCAGACGCGCACGAAGAGCCTTTTCCGCCAAGCCTTGGTCGCGGTCACTGACGAACTCCATCTGCGTGCGGAGAGCCAGAATGCCATCGGGCAGTTTGCCGAGTTCGCGCAGCTTTACGGCATCCTTTTCCGTCACGACCAGGAAGTCAGCCTTTGCCCGGCGGCGCGCCGAATCCCACGCCAAGACATCGGCGCGTGTGACCTGCGAATGATCCGCGAGAACCTTCATTGCACCAACGGTTGCGCCCAGATCCTGAACCGTGTGCTTCACCGAGGCGGGATTGCCAACTCCGCACGCAATCAGCACGCGCGCGCCTTCCAGGTCGGAGGCAGGTCGAGCACGGCGAGCACTGAGATCCATCAGCCCCGACACGGCGATCCGGGTCCGGACGACTGGCACGTGCGGCAGGCGGCGGCGGATTTCTCGACGAATGCGATCCGTGCGTTTCGACTGATCGGCGCGTGTCAGAACGATCAGGTGGGCCTTGGAAAGCACTGTTAGCGGCTCGCGCAACGTTCCGCGCGGGAAGAGGCGCAATTCCGTGATTGGCCGGGTGGCGTCCAGCAGGATGATCTCGGCCTGGCGCTCCAGGCGATGGTGCTGGAGGCCATCGTCCAGGATCAGCGTGTCGACCTTGAGGTTGTCGATCGCCGCGCGACCCGCGCGGGCGCGGTCGGAACAGGCGATAATCGGCGTTCGCTGCAGCGCGCGGGCCATCATGACCGGCTCGTCGCCGGCCTGGCGCGTATTCGAGCGCAGCCGCCGGCCATCGTGGACAATTGTCAAGCGGTCCTCGTCGGCCCGGCCGTAGCCCCGAGTCAGGATTGCCGTCGGGCGTCCATTCTCGCGCAACCACTCCGCCAGCCAGATCGTGAATGGCGTCTTGCCGGTTCCACCCAGGCTGATATTGCCCACAGAGAGCACCATGGCCGGCAGACGCGTGCGAGATTTGGCCCCCAAATCGTAGAGTGCGCGGTTTGCCCAGGCCCCCGCGCCATAAACCGGCGCCACGACCGCCATGGCGGACTGGACGGCTCGCTCCAGTCGCGTCCGGGGGATGCGTTTGTCGGCGATGCGTTGAAAGAGATTGTGAAGGGGCATGGACGGTGAGCCTCGAACGTTGCGCTGGTGTGTTCGTATGTTGGGCGAGGCCCTGGCAGCAACGGGGATTTGGCGTTTCAAGCCCTGGGGCAGAGTGGCTGCGGCTGGTCAGCGCAAAAAACGTACAAATAAAAGCGGGCGGCCCGCCCGAAGGGAATTTCCCTGTTCGGACGGGCCGCTCGCTGCTCAGTACATGGTGGGCGCAAAACGCGACTACCGAGAGTTACCCTCATGGATCGGCTCTCTCGGGGCAAGGACAAAATTGCGCATTTGTGCAAAAAAATGTGTGCGGAAAAAAGCAACCCTGCGCAGTTTCTGGATAATTCTGACCGGTTGTATCCGAAATCAATGTCAATTCCCACCCGAGGCCCGCATTCATGCCAAATCACCTTTACTCACAGTGAGCTTTCGAATTTCGCGCCGATTTTCTAATCTGACGTCACAAGACGGGCTGGAACAGCCGACAGAAATTCTCCACCAATCTCACGCCGGCCCACCGATCGAGGAACGGATCGCCCACTTCGATACTGCGCCCGAAGGCCTTTTCAAAGAGGCGCTCGACCATCTGGATCTCTTGCTTGGAGTAGAATAGCATCCCCAATTCGAAATTCAGCGCCAGGCTCCGCACGTCGAGATTCGCCGATCCCACGCCCGCCAGGCGATCGTCCGAGACGAACATCTTCGCGTGCATCATCGAGCCCTGGTACTGGTAGATCTTCACGCCCGCCTTGAGGAGCGGTTCCCAGTAGTATCGCATCGCGAAGTAGGGAACCCACCGATCCGGCCGGTTGTTTTGGGTCAGCAGGCGCACATCGACGCCGACCAGTGCCGCCGTCATCAGTACCTGCATCAGCGAATCATCCGGAACGAAGTAGGGCGTTGCGAGCCAAAGGCGCTGGCGGGTGCGCGTTCCGGCCAGGAACAGGACGCTGCGCGTGCGATTCACGATCTGGTCGGGACCGGAGGAAACCAACTGAACCCAGCCCCGGCGTCGCGCCTCTGCGTCCGTCTCGTGCGAGGAGTCGTACGTGGGCTCCCAATCCGTTCTGTCCGGAAGGCGCTCCTTGCGCTGCGTCGCGGTGAACTCCCAGTCGGCCCGGAACTCCTCCACCAGTGGCCTGGCCGCGGGCCCTTCGATTCGCAGGTGACAGTCGTACCAGGGGCCGAGCGCTCGATCGCGACCGAGGTACTCTCTGCCCACATTCATCCCGCCCGTAAACGCGACTCGACGATCAATGATGACTAGCTTGCGGTGGTTGCGGAAGTTGATCTGGATGCGTCGGCGCAACAGGTTCAGCGGCAGGAACGGGTGACAGAAAACGCCCCCTTCGCGCAGGCGATGCACAAAACGGCGATGCAACGACACAGAGCCTATCGCGTCGAAGAGCAGGTAGACGTTCACACCTTCGCGGGCCTTGCGCAGCAGCAGCCGCGCAAAACGTTCGCCGCATTCATCCGGCCGCAGGGTGTAGAACTGAAAACAGATCTCGTGGCGAGCATCCTCGATGGCTTCCTCGAGGTGATCGTAGAAGACATGCGCATCGGTGAAGAAACGCACGTCGTTGCCGACCGTGGAGGGGGTTTCGCCCAGTCGCGCCAGCATTCTTTGCAGTCGCTCGACTCCGGCGCGGGCCAGCGTGGTTTGGGCGACTGGGCTGTCGGACTTATGGATCGGGCCGCGGCCCAGCTGACGCAGAGGCTTGCGCACCTCCGGATCGCCGATCGTCCAGAACAAGATCACGCCCAGGAACGGCAAGAATGCCACGCCAAACATCCAGGCGATGGCGCTGGTGGAGTTGCGCTTGATCTTGAGAATGCGAGGAATAGTCAGCGCCGCCATCACCAGGTGAATGGTCGACGCTGCAGCGGTCATCTCGTTCAGGAACCACATGGTGAACGCCCCTCGCAATGGTCCACATGCAATTCCTAGTCCCGCTTTGCCGCGGCGCCAATGGATTTCGCCTTGGCCACGGTCTTGCTTCAAGTCAACGATAACAGAATCTTTCCGGGAGGCAGTGAATTGAATACACGGAAACTGGGAAATACAGATCTTGAATTCACCGTGATCGGCTTCGGCGCTTGGGCCATCGGTGGCCCGTGGGCGTTCGGGTGGGGGCCGACGGATGACGAACTGGCAGTCGCAGCCATCAAGGAAGGCCTCGATCGCGGCATCAATTGGATCGACACCGCGCACGTCTATGGCTTCGGCCACAGCGAAGAAGTCGTCGGCCGCGCGATCAAGGGCCGCGATCGCGACAGCGTGCTGGTTGCCACAAAATGCGGCCTGCTCCAGAATCCCGCCAAGCCATTCGAAGCGATGCCGAAGCTGAAGGCGGCCAGCGTGCGCGAGGAACTGGAAGGTTCGCTGCGCCGGCTCGATGTCGACTACATCGACCTTTACCAGATTCACTGGCCGAACCCGCCCGAGGATATCGAGGAAGCCTGGACCGAGATGGCGAAGATCCTCGAGGAGGGAAAGGTGCGCGCGATCGGCGTCTCCAACTTCAATCCGGAGCAGATGGATCGCGTTGCGAAGATTCATCCGATTGCATCGCTGCAGCCGCCCTACTCGATGGTTGCTCGCGATTCCGAGTTCAGCCAGATCCCGTACTGCAACAAGAACAACATCGGCGTCGTTTGCTACTCACCGATGCACAGCGGCTTGCTGACCGGCAAGGTCACGCACGAGTGGGTGGAGAACCTGGCCGACGACGATTGGCGGAAGACGAAGAACCCGAACTACCAATCGCCGGCGCTCGACATTAATGTCGAGTTCATCGAAGGCGTGCTGCGTCCCATCGCCGACGCGCACGGAGTCGCTCCGGGACAGATCGCCGTCGCATGGACACTGCGCGGCGACCTGATCACATCTGCCATCGTCGGCGCACGCAATCCGCGCCAGGTTGCAGAGACCGTACGCGCCGCAGAAGTCAAGCTGACCGAAGAGGATCTGCAGAAGATTGAGGAAGGCCTGAAGACGAGGACGGCCAAGTTGGAAGCCGCGAAGTAACTACGAGAAGTTTCCATCCGAAACAAGATGAAATCGGCCCGGCATTGCTGCCGGGCCGATTGGGTCATTGCATGTCGAGTATTGCTCAGGCGTTCGCCTTCTTGGCTTCGATCGCTGCCAGGATCTTTTCCGGCGTGTAGGGCGATTCGAACAGTCGCACGCCCACGGCGTCGTAGATTGCGTTGGCGATGGTCGGCAACGGTCCGTTGGTCGAGATTTCCGAGACCGACTTCGCACCGTAGGGGCCGGTCGGTTCGTGCGTCTCGATCAGGAACGTGCGCAGACGAGGTACATCCTGCGTGCTGTAGAGTTTGTAGTAGTTGAACGTCGGGTTCACCATGCGGCCCTGATTGTTGAAGATGTACCGCTCGGTGATGGCCGAGGACAGCGCATTGATGACTGCGCCCTCCGTCTGGCCTTCCGCCAGCGCCGGGTTGATCGCCGTGCCGCAATCGACGCAGGCGACGTATTCCAGACAGCGAACGTGGCCGGTCTCTTCGTCGACTTCGACTTCGGCGAAGTGCGCGGCGAACGGCGGCGGAGACGCGTGCGAAATTGCCGACGCGTGCGCCATTACCTGGTGCTGGTTCCGCATGTACAGCGTACGCAGCGCGATGTCCTGGAAGGTCATGCGCTTGTTCGCGTCGCCCACGACGGAGAACCCGCGGTGCTCGTGAACGAGCTGATCCTTCGCAACGCCGAGGTCTTCCGCGGCAACGTCCATCATCGAGTCGATCAGCTTCTCCGCGGCCTTCTTCACGGCCTGGCCGGAGAGATAGGTCGTGCTCGAGGCGTACGCGCCGACATCGAACGGCGTGATGTCCGTGTCGCTGGAGAACGCAACGACTTCGTCCAACGCAACCTTCAGCGTTTCCGCTGCGATCTGCGTCAGGACCGTGTCGCTGCCCGTGCCGAGATCGGTCGCACCGACGTGCAGATTCACGCTGCCGTCGTCGTTCAACTTCATCGCGGCCGCGGCCATATCGATTTCGGGAATCGACGAGCCCTGCATCAGGATGCACATGCCGACGCCGCGCTTCTTCGGGCCTGGCGCATTGCGTCCCTTGCGGAACTTGTCCTTCCAACCGATGGCTTCTGCGCCCTTCTTGATCGCTTCTTCGAGGCCGCACGACATGATGCTCATGTCGACGCCCTCGCGGCCTTCGCCGAGTGCCTTGAATAGCGGCGACGTTTCGCCTTCCTTGATGTGGTTCCGCAGCGAGAATTCCACCGGATCCATGCCGCACTTCTCGGCTGCCATGTCCATCAGCACGCCAAGAGGTAACATCCCCTGCGTTGCACCGTAGCCGCGATACGCGCCGCCGACGGGCAGATTCGTGTAAGCGGAACGGCCGGTCCAACGAAGGTGCTCGCAACGATACAGCGGGAGGCACTTCGAGCCCGCGTTTGTCAGCACGGTCAGCGCGTGTGCACCGTAGGCGCCGCTGTTCAGAATCGCGTAGAAATCGATCGCCTTGATGTCGCCATTTTTCATCAAGCCGACCTTCATCCGCATGCGGAACGGGTGGCGCGTGCGGGCGGAGACCAGATCCTCTGCGCGCGTGTATTCCATGATGACCGGCTTGCCGGTTTTCAGCGTCAGCATACCTGCGACCGGCTCGAGCAGAATCTCCTGCTTGCCGCCGAATGCACCGCCGACGCGCGGCTTGATCACGTGGATGCGCCCCGCGGGAATCTGCAGAACCTGCGCGCAGATGCGCCGCGCGTGATACGGAACCTGGGTCGCTGTGCGAATCACGAGACGACCGTTCGGATCCAGCCACGACACCGTCACGTGGGGCTCGAGCGCCGCATGCGAGGTGTAGTGATTGTCGAACGTTCCTTCCAGAATGAAGTCCGCTTCCGCCAGACCCTTCTCAACGTCGCCGACGGCGGCGTCACTCATGCCGGCGATGTTCTTCGTCGGATCCCACGGCAGGAAAGACTCGGCGTCTTCTTCATCGTGCAATAGCGGCGCGCCTTCGGACATTGCTTCGTCGACGTCATAGACGGCGGGAAGGACTTCGTACTCAACTTCGATCGCGCGCGCCGCGGCCAAAGCCGTCTCGCGATCCACCGCCGCGACGGCAGCCACGCGATCGCCCACGTAACGCACCTTCGTGTCGAACAGGAAGGTGTCGTACGGCGATGGCTCAGGATAGCCCTGGCCGGCCGTCGTGTGCGGAATGCGTGGCACGTTCTTGTAGCAAATCACCGCCTCGACGCCCGGCATCGCTTCGGCCTTCGACGTGTCGATGCTCTTGATGCGCGCGTGAGCGTGGGGCGAGGTCTTGATAATACCGATCAACGGATTCTTCGGCAGCAGATCCATGGCGTACTCAGCCTGGCCGCAAGCCATGCCGAGCGCGTCGACCTTGCGCTGGCTCGTTCCAACGAGGGCGTCCTTCGCCTTGCCGGTGGCATCCTGCTTCAGCGCCGCCGGGGCGGGCGCCGTGATTTTGCGTGTGTCAGTCACTTGGCGCCTCCTTTGGAGAGTCGTTCCGCGGCCAGAACGGCGGCGTCGAAGATCTTCACGTAGCCGGTGCAGCGGCACAGGTTGCCGTCCAGCGCGAGGCGAACATCCGCCTCGGTCGGCTTCGGATTGTCTTTCAGCAGCGCCTCGAGCGTCAGCGCGATGCCCGGGGTACAGTAACCGCACTGCACACCCGCCGCATCCACCAGGGCTTCCTGGATCGGATGCGGATTCGCCGGCGAACCAAGGCCCTCGATCGTCTTGATGTCGGCACCTTCGCAGCGCGCCGCCAGCGTCAGGCAGGAGTTCGCCGGCCGGCCGTCGATCAGAACCGTACAGGTTCCGCATGTGCCTTCGCGACAGCCGATCTTCGTGCCCGTCAGGTGCGCATTGTCTCGCAGCAGATCGACCAGCGGCAGATCCGGCGCCACGTCGAACTCGCGTTCTTTGCCATTCAGTTTGAATCGGATAATCATCGTTATGCCCCCTTGCCGTTGCCGGAACTGTCGACAGCCAGCGCTTCCGCCAGCGTCCGGCGCACGATCACCGGCGCCACCTTCGAGCGATAATCGCGGCTGGCGCGGAAGTCCTCGCGCACCGTCACGCCTTCGACCGCCGCGGCACCGGCCTTGGCCAGCACTTCATCGGACAACTCGGCGCCGGCCAGGATCTTCTCCGCCGCTTCCGAGCGAAACGGCACAACCGATAGCGCACCGACCGCCACGCGGGCTTCACTGCACTTGGCGCCGTCCATTGTCAGCTTCACGCAGGCCTGAATCAGCGCGTACTCGGTTTGCACTTCTGCATACTTGTGGAACGCGGCGCGCTCGCCGGTCTTCGGCATCGGAATCGTCACGTGCGTGACGAGATCGCCCTTGTTGAGCGTCTTGACCGGGTGCTGGGCGAAGAACTCAGCCGCGGGGATGTCGCGTCCGCCGGACGCGTTCTCGACGCGGACCGTTCCGTCCAGTGCCAACAGAATCGGAGGCAGGGTGGACCAGTAGTAGCACTGTACCACATTGCCGCCGACCGAGATCAGGTTGCGAACGTTGCAACTGGCGGCGCCGAGCAGCGCCTTCTCCAGCAGTCCTCCCCAGGCCTTCTTTACGCGATCGTCGCGGTGCATCTGGCCAAACGTCACCATCGCGCCGATGCGCAGCCCCGCAGGCGTTTCTTCAATCTTGTCCAGCCCCAGGCGCCCGAGATCCACGCCTTCGAAGCCCTTGGCGTCTTTCGTCTGAATAATCGAGACGCCTCCCCCGACCGGCCGCCGGGCCGCGCCGTCTTCAGCCAGCAGCCCCAGGGCCTCCTTCAGATCCGCCGGCCGGTGATAAGCGGTCATTCCAACTGTCATCTCCCGGTTTTTCCTTTCTGTCGCCGCGCCCCACGACACTTCCTGCCCGAGCGCGGACCCATAGTGTCCATCTGATGACTCAACCGAGCACGATCCCCATCACCCCCGGGGAAGTAAAGAGAAAAACCCCGCGGAGAGACCGAACGTCGTGCGCTACGAGATAGCCGAGCGGGATTAGCGGGTCACCCAATAGGAAGACGGCGGGGGAGCCTCGATATTGATCTTCTCGACACCTGTGTAGTCGATCGCCTGCGTGCCGGGCGCGGTTACCTTGCCGCTACCGTATTGCGGCAGATCTCCCCAGGGGCGCACGAAGAGCGTATCCAGGGTTCCTATCGAGCCATCGATGTCGTAAGAGACCTGGGGGCTGAGATCGACGTGGATCGTGTCGTCCCCTTCCCGACTGTCGATATTGACGACCTGGAGCCCCTGGAATTCGGGCGTCTGGATGTCGATGTCATCGGAATCGGCGCCACTGAAGATGCCCAACGCCCGCACGTCGATGAAGTCAATGCCGCCCGTCGTGGAGCCGCTCAGTGCCACGTTGTAATACGACGTGCCCGGCGTGCCGACCACGTTGACTGGGTCCTTCAAGGAGGAGAGGTCGATGATCGCATTCACCGGCGCGGCGGTGGCGCCGTCGATTGTGTCGTTGCCGTCGCCCGGCTCGTACCGCACATCCACGCGACCGATCGCCGGACTCAAATCCATCGTATCGTCATCCGGTCCGCCCCAGATCGTGACGCGGTCCGCGGAGAAAGTGCCGCTGCTGCTGACGCCGATCAGGTCCGTGCCGCCGAGCCCCATCGCCACGACGCGTTCGACGTTTAGCCCAACACATGTCGTGTCCAGAAAGCGCGAGACCGTTGGCGAGCCATCGAACCCGGAGTCAACCAGCAGGAGGTCGCCGTCTTCCGTGCCGAAGACAACCATCTCGTCGGCCTGCCCGCCCTGGCCATCGAAGTTGTTCGACCCGTCGCCCGGCCAGATTTCGATGCGATCGTTGCCGGGGCCACCATCGATATCGTCCGTGCCTGGGCCGGGAAGGATCGTGTCACCGAAGCTGCTGCCGATAATGATGTCGCTTCCGATGCTGCCTTCGATGCGGACCAGGAGGCCGGAGTTGAACGCCGGCGTCGCGACTGCGGAGAGATCGATCGTATTCACCGCATCGTCGCCAATCACGGTGATCGCGTTGACCGCGGCCGTATTGAGCTCCGACCCGAGCGGATCGCTGCCGTTGACTTTCAGAACACCGGCGTCATCGGTGATCGTCACCGAATCGCCGGCCGTCGTCTCGACGGTCAGCGCATCGACCAAGAGACTTGAAGTGACCGCGGCCGGCAACGGTGCCGCCAGGGCAGCCAGGACACCGGAGACAGAGAGTACAGTTCGCACAGATCGCATGAAACAGAAGGCCTTTCTCGCCTGGGAGGCAGGAGCAAATCGGAGGGATTGTAACATAAGCGCAACCGTGGAAGATCGCGACTTACGCTCGCAATCGAAATCCGCCTGTGACTTGGAGGCCCTTCTTGGAATCTGCAGGAACCAGTATGCGCCCTACGAGATCATCCACGGCGCAAGTTATGGCAAGTTGCTCAAACTGAAGGACTGGCTCCTCGATGGTCTCCCAGATCACGTTGCTGCGGGTGAACAGGCAGCACAGAGATTCCGCGCCGATCAACTGGACGAAATTCTCCCCGCGGCCTGGGCGAATGACGAATTCCTGGGGCTGATTCGAGCGATCGAGTTCAATCTCGACAAGTTGCAGGACTGATCCCCCTTCCCCTTGCATTCAGAGCCGCGCCAACCTAGCACACGGCCAACGACCGATCCCCGTTCGCAGGAGCCCCGCCGTTGGTTGCCCTCCCTGAAGCCGCCCCCAGTCCCTTTGTGTCCGCCCCACCCGCGATTCGCCTGACCAAGGCGTTTGCGACTCCGATGAAGAACACGGTCGCGACCGCGCGGACGTGCTATTCCGGGCGCGGAATTATCTCGGACGACGAGGTGGGGGAGCGCGAGCGATTCGGTCCGCTCGCCCAATCGATCTACGAGGCCGGGCACCACACGACGTTCCAGCACGCCAACTTTCAGTTCGCCATCGCGAATGTTTCACGCCAGTTTATCTGGTCCTTCCTGCACGCGCACCCATTCTACAACTCGGAGCAGGTTTCGCAGCGCTACGTCACGGTGAAGCCGGACACGATCTCGGTGCCGGTGCTGGATGGCCCGGCTGCGGCCTTGTACCGCGAGATCGCCGACATGCAGTTCGCGGCCTATCAGAAGTTGTGCGAGATGCTCTCCGGGCCAACAGAGGCGGAATTCTATCGCCGCTTCAAGCGCAGCGAGCGTATGGCGAAGTCGCACGCGCGGACAATCCGCAAGAAGTCGCAGGAAGTCGCGCGCTACGTCCTGCCTGTCGCGACGCACGCGTACCTGTACCACACGATTTCCGCCGTCACGCTGTTCAGGTACTGGCGGATGGCGAACCAGCGCGACACCCCGGCGGAACAGCGCTATGTGCTCGGCGAGATGGTTCGCCAGGTGCTCGAGCTGGATCCGGACTACGAGCTGACACTGCAGGGGCCTCTCGGGGCGGAGGCTCTTCCCGAGGAAGAGATCTTCTGCGCCCAGCCGGATCTCCTGGACGGCGGGCGTGCGGCGGCGTTTCGCGCGGAGTTCGACCAGTCCTTGGATGGCCTGACGTCGAAGCTGATTTCCCACACATCCGGTGCGGAGGCGCAGGTCGCGTCGGCCGTGCGGGAGATGTTGGGCCTTTGCCGCGCGGACCTGGCGGACGCCGACGCGATTGCGTTGGCAATGGACCCGTCGCGCAATCGGCTGCTGGGCGAGTCGCTGAACCTGACGACCATCGGGAAGCTGACCCGCGCGCTGCACCACGCGCACTACTCCTTCCGCCGCAAACTGAGTCACACCGCGGACAGCCAGGACCAGCGCCACCGCATGACGCCTGGGTCGAGGCCGTTCCTGGCGGCGCACTTCGATTCCGAGCCGGACGTGATCGTGCCGGAGCTGATCGCCCAGGATGAGGCCGCCCGCCGTTTCTTCGACGAGACGATGGCGCGCACCTGGGAAGGCATCGAGCGCCTGCGCAGCCTCGGCGTCGAGCCGGAGTGGCTCGGGTACTTGCTGCCGAATGCTGTGGCGATTCGTTTTACGGAAAGCTCGGACCTGCTGAACCTGCGCCACAAGCATCAGATGCGGCTCTGCTACAATGCACAGGAAGAGATCTGGCGGGCGTCCGTGGACGAGGCTCGGCAGATTCGCGAGGTCCATCCACAGCTTGGCCGGCTGCTGCTGCCGCCGTGCACGTTGCGATCGATGGCGCGTACGAAACCCATCTGCCCGGAAGGCGCGCGGTTCTGTGGGGTCGTGGTTTGGAAGAAGGATCTGGCCGAGTACGAGCGCGTGATTTAGCCGCGATCAAGCCGAATTTCGACTCAAGAAAAGGGTTGGATTGCCTCAGGCCGTCGGGCAAAAGAGATCCGGCTCGTTCGGGCAGTCGAGACTGGCGGGATGGGCGTACTCCGGGGGATGAGCTGTTCATGCACAAGATACACAGCCTGCTGATTTTGCTTGGTTTCATTCTGCTCGCGGCTTCGGCTGGAGCGGATGCCTTTGCTATTCCCGATACTCAGGTCGCCGATGGCGAGACGACGCTCATACTGACGTCGACGGCCACGCAGACCATTCCGTTCACGAATCCGCCCGATCTGGCTTTCATGGACGAGATCCCAATGGCAATCGTGGAGCCAAGCGCTGGCGTGACCACCGCGACCGGGCTGGTGGTTGAGGTGCATTGCCTTTGCCCCGATCCCGATTACTACACCTGGATGGCTAACCAGAACGGCCTCTACTTCGCCGATGGGTGGGACGTTGTTTACCTGGCAACCAGCTATCGCGAGGGCTTCCCCTATGACTTCGGCAAGTACCAGGTGATCGATATGTACCGCGCGATTGGCAAGACGCTGGAGATGTACCCCGACATCGATCGGCGGCGCATCTATCTGTGGGGAATCAGCGGTGGCGGCCAGATCGGGTTGAGTATGCTGGCCAGCTCAACGGTCGCCGGCGATGCGCAGGGCGAATATCCCGGGCTGTTTGCATCGTCGTTCTGCTCCGTTGCGATCACGAAGATCACCACGGCCGAAGATCGCGACCTGAATGGTTACGAGGTCGATCCCGATCCGAACGGCTGGACCGAGGAGAACGAGTGGCTGCAGCCGACGGTTGGTCTGTCGAATGTGGAATTGGCTTATCGCGCGGCCGAGCGACAATTGCGCACGCCACAGTACACGGCACAGTGGATCCCCACCGATCCGAACAGCGTCATTCGCTACTTTGAATTCCATGGTACGGCCGACGAGATCGTCGACTATCAGCATCATCTGGATTTCCGCGACGCCATCGGCAACCTTCGTCCGGGCGGGCTGCTGCCTTCCGGAGTCTGGGACAACGTGCTTTGGGCCGACGACTTCCTGCTCGGCACGATCGAAGGCGGCACGCACAACTTCTCCGGCGCTGTGGATCCGACCGAAGACACGTTTCCCGAAATCCTCGAAAAGTACGGTTCCCCATTTGGCTTCTTGACCATCGTGAATCCGAATCCGCTGCTCGCCGATCATGGCGTGATGCCGGAGCTGGACACGCACTTGATCTCCGACGTCAATGTGAACGGAGAAGTCGCCGCCCGCCGCGGTTGGCATATCCAGGGACCGTTGAACGCCGTAACGCTCTTCGAAACGACAAACACCTCTTCCGCATCCGGCTGGTTCTGCTACCAGTAACCGCCCGCAACCCTCGCCCGTTCTCGCCACAGTCCCATGCCGATCAGTCCCAACGACTTCGTTCATTTGCACGTCCACTCGGAGTACAGCCTGCTCGACGGCGCGAACCGCATCGGGCCGATGCTCGACTATGTGAAGACGCTCGGGATGGATGCGATCGCGTTGACTGACCACGGCGTGCTTTTTGGTGCGCTGGAGTTCTACAGCGCGGCGAAGAAGAAGGGCGTGAAGCCTATCGTTGGTTGCGAGGTCTACATCACGCCCGGCGAACGCACGGCACGCGGCCCTGGCGAGCAAAAGAAGACGCACCACCTGTTGCTGTTGGCGGAGAATTACGAAGGTTATCAGAACATCTGCAAGCTCTCGTCCATCGGTTACCTCGAGGGCTTCTACTACAAGCCGCGCATCGATTTTGAGACGCTGGCGCAGCACACGAAAGGCGTCATTGCCACGTCGTCGTGCCTTGCGGGGCTGATTCCGCAGGCGCTGCTCGATCGCGACGAAGCGAAGGCCGACAAGTACACCGCGCAATTTGCGGAGTTGTTCGGGCGCGAGCGCTTCTTCATGGAACTGCAGGACCACGGCCTGCCCGAGCAGCGCGAGACGAACCCGTACATCATCGGTCTGGCGCAACGCCACGGGTTGAAGCTGTTTGCGTCGAACGATTGTCACTACATGACACGCAACGACGCGCAGATGCACGACGTGCTGCTCTGCGTGCAGACCGGCGCGCGCATGTCGGATAAGAATCGATTCCGCTTCACCGGCGAGGAGTTCTACGTCAAGTCCGCGGCGGAAATGGAAGGCCTGTTCGGCGACATTCCGGAAGCGCTGACGAACACGCGCCTGATTGCCGAGATGTGTAATCTCGAAATGCCCGAACGCCAATATCGCATTCCGCGTTTCGAGTGCCCGGACGGCAAGTCCGAGATGGAGCACCTTCGCGACGAAGTTTGGAGAGGCGCGTACGAGCGTTATGGCGAACGCGCCGACAAGGACAAGGATCTGCGCGAACGCATCGAGTTTGAAATCGCCACCATCGATCGCATGGGATTCCCGGCGTACTTCCTGATCGTGGCGGACTTCATCGGACACGCGCGTTCGATCGGCATTCCCGTCGGCCCGGGCCGCGGCTCTGCAGCCGGCTCCGTCGTGGCGTACTGCCTGAAGATCACGCAACTCGATCCGCTCGAGCATGACTTGCTGTTCGAGCGTTTCCTGAACCCCGACCGTACATCGATGCCGGATATCGACATCGACTTCTGCTTCGAACGTCGTGGCGATGTGATCGAGTACGTTCGCAAGAAGTACGGCGAGGATTGCGTCGCGCAGATCATTACGTTCGGAACGATGAAGGCCAAGGCGGCCGTTCGCGATGTCGGGCGCGCGATGGACATTCCGCTGAATGTCGTCGATAAGGTCGCGAAGGCCATTCCCGCCGAACTGAAGATGACACTGCAAAAGGCGCAGAACGAATCGCAGGAACTACGCGATCTGATGGAGGCCGATCCGCAGGTTCAGAAACTGGTGCAGACTGCCGAGCGCATCGAGGGCATGGTGCGCCACGCGTCGACGCACGCGGCAGGCATCATCATCAGCGATAAGCCCGTGATGGAGTACTGCCCGCTCTACAAGGCGCCGAACGAAGAAAAACCCGCCACGCAGTTCACGATGACTGAATGCGAGGAGAGCCTCGGCCTCCTCAAGATGGACTTCCTTGGCATCAAGAACCTGACGATCATTAATCGTGTCTCCAATTGGCTGCGCGAACGCGACGGCATCGAGATCGACTGGGACAAGATCCCGATGAGCGATCCGCCAACGTATGAGGTTCTGCAACAGGGCCAGACGCTCGGCGTGTTCCAGCTCGAATCGGAAGGCATGACGAACCTCGTCAAGCGTCTGAAGCCGACCGAGTTCGCCGACCTAACTGCGCTTCTCGCCATCTATCGCCCGGGGCCTCTGAAGGCGAAGATGGACGACATGTATGTTCGGCGTAAGCACGGCGTCGAGGAGGTCGCTTACGATCATCCGATTCTCGAACCGATTCTGAAGGAAAGCTACGGCGTTATTCTGTACCAGGAACAGGTCATGCGCATCGCTATGGCGATGAGCGGTTTCACGCGCGGTGAAGCAGACGTTTTGCGAAAGGCCATGGGCAAGAAGAAGGAAGACGTCATGGCCAAGATGCAGGCCAAGTTCGTCGATGGCGCCGTGGAACACAGCGACGTCGAACGTGAACTGGCCGAGTACATCTGGAACAACATCGTGACATTCGCTGGCTACGGCTTCAACAAGTCGCACTCCGCGGCGTATGCCGTCGTCACGTTCCAGACGGCGTACCTGCGCGCGCATTACCCGACGTACTTCGCCGCAGCGCTGTTGACGAATGAAATCTATGGCACGACGGACGGAATCGCGAAGTACATCGTGAGTTGCCGCGAGATGGACATCGAAGTCCATCCCGTGCACATCAACAAGTCGCTCGAGTACTTCAACCCCGACGATGGCAAGATCTGGTATGCGCTGAATGCCGTGAAGGGCGTTGGCGGCCGGTTCGCGGAATCTGTTGCGGCGGAGCGCGCCGCGAACGGACCGTTCAAGAGTCTGCAGGACTTCTGTCTGCGCCTGCCGCGCGAGGAGATTAATTCGCGCATGCTGGAGGCGCTGATTAAGGTCGGTGCCTTCGATTCGCTCGAAATCAATCGCGCGGCGCTGCTGGCCGTGCTGCCGCAGATCCTGGAACTTGCCAGCGAAGTCCATCGCGACAAGGCCTCCGGGCTCGACGACATGTTCGCCGCGGATGGCGATGAAGGCGAGGCGCTCATCCAGACGATCGCGCTGCCCAACGTGCCGCCGTGGGACGAGAAGGAGCGCGCCGAGTTTGAGAAGGAATTCCTTGGCTTCTATCTCAGCGATCATCCGCTCAATCGCTTCCGCGTGGAACTCGAATCGTTCAGCGAACAGGACAGCGCGCAACTGAGCGAGCCCAATCCGCCGCTCCGCGAACGCGAACGCCGGCCCTTCGCGACCGTGGGCTACATCAGCGACATCAACATACGCACCGACAAGAATGGCAATCCGTGGGGAATTGTGAAGCTGGAAGATTTGCATGGCAGTTACGATGTGAAGTTCTTCAGCAACACGTACGAAACCTATCGCGACGATCTGCGGCTGGATGAAGTCGTGCAGATCGAAGGCGTGATGGAGCTGTGGAACGAGCGCGTTTCGCTGAATGGAAACGTCGTGCGCCGCGCGGAGGAATTGCGCGCCGACGCAAAGGGCGTGAACGTGGAATGGGACGCCGATAAGCTCGACGAGAAGACGCTGGTGGACCTGAAGGAAACCGTTCGTCGTCACAACGGCAACCGTCCCGTTCGTATCATCGTCCGCCACAAGGACATGACGGCGGCGTACGTTCCGAAGAATGGCTTGAAGATCATGGTCTCTCCGGATTCCGTTCACGCTCTCCAACAATTACCCGGCAAGCCCAAGGTCACCTACATCCCGGCCAAGCGAATGACAACAAACGGCCGCGCCGGCAAACGGCGGCGGGCGTGAGGGCAGGCGCCGATGGCGCCGCGAGTTTTGTATTACACCCGTCTTTTTGCTTGCGTGCTACCCCCAATATGTATATCGATGGTTGTAAAATAACTGCCATTCTCTGCTCTCCGCAGGCTCTTGAGGAGGAGGGGGACTATGAAGAAATGGCTGCAGATATCACGGTTTTTGGTCCCTGGTCTCGCCTTGCTGTTTGGGGCGATTCCACTCGTTCTTTCGGCAGAAGAGCAAGACGTCCGGTCGTACGATGATCCTCTTCCTGCGGATTTGGTTCTTGATTTACCGGGCGATACGCCGATTTGGTTCGTTCGTGTACCCGGCACTAGTGATATCGAGGACCCGGGGTGGAAGCGATTTGGCTTCTTCATGACCCAGTTCGAAGTTACGATTGGGCAATGGGAGGCACTCAACAACCACCCGACCGACAACTACTTCCCTACCCCGCCCGCCACAGGGATGACACAGGAACGCGCGCGCCAGTTCGCATCATCGGTGAATGCGTACATCGAGAACACCTATGGGCATAAGTGGGGGACTTTCTCTCTACCTTCTGTCGACCAGTGGGAGTACGCTGCTGCCGCGGGCTCCGAAACGCCGTTCTACTGGGGAGACGACCCGAATTTAGAGCGGATAGATGATTATGCCTGGTGGGAGGGCAACACATACGGCGGCCGAAAAAAGCCCGTCGGCCTGAAGCTGCCCAACACCTGGAAGCTCTATGATATGAGTGGGAACGTCGAAGAGTGGACTGATCATACCACGTTCACGTGCGGAGGTGGAGGGATGTGGACTCCTGGCATGTGGTATAGTTCCGTCACCGCCATCGGAGGCAGCGTCTCGAGCGAAGGCGCGGATTGCGGCATTGAATCAGCCCATTCCATGGGTTTTGGTGGAACCACCACTCTCTGCGACATCCCGGAGAGCAGTCTGGCATGTAACTACTTCGCCTCGGACATCATCGGACTGCGTCTTGTTCTCGAACCCCCCGCGCATTCCTTCCGGGATTTCACCTTTACTGATGATGGCGAAGGATGGGACTCTCACGAGCTACCTCCATTTCTGGCGCCAGACTTCTCAGTCTTGGCGGGAACACTGACAATGAAGGCGACATCCAGCGGCAATCTTGTGGGTATATGGCAATCACCCGCATTGGAAGTCGTCCAGCGCGGAGACGACCAACCGGCCGGCGCGATCAACCTTCGCGTCCCCTCCTTTGACGAGGAAACGGTGTTCTCTGTTGTCTATCGCATTCGCACCGATGAACCGAACGCGATGCTAGTCCCTCAGTTGCGACTACGCGTGACCGCGGATAACAGCCAATTCGCGGACTTGATGACCATTGAATCAAACGCAGACGCATCCTGGTCTCCGACGCCTCAAAATCGTGACTACACAATGCTCTTTCATCCTCCGATCCCGAGCAGACGGTTTCACTGTCAATTCGACATGGTCGGTCTTGATCCAAGGGATTCTGCGACAGCATCCGTGTTCCTCGAACAGGTTGCCGTTGCAAGCTCCATTAATCCAACGATCATGAACAGCCGAATCGAGAGGATTTATGACTTCGCCAAGGGGACGGAAGATTGGCAGCACTACACCGTGCCGGAGTATTTCGCTGTCCCCAACTTCGCCCATGACGGTGGACTCGGCATCTCGACGAGCGACGCACAGGAATTCCAATTCGGGTTCTGGGGTTCGACTCTGGATCCCGCGAACAATGTCGAGATCGAACCCGAGAGGCTGTATTATGGCGTGTTCACTGTAAGCACGGACATCCCGGACCCAGAGCTTGTACCGACGTTCCGGCTTAGGCTAAATGAATCACTGTTCCGCGTGGGTCGCTTCACGGTGGTAAATTCCACCGGTTCGGCAGAGTACAGTCCAGTGGCTGGTTACCCGCGCACCTACACTGTATTCTTCCCGCCAGGGGCCGGCGTTGATGAGAACTTGCTCGCCTCCTTCGATTTCCTGGCGGATCCGTCGCGCGAGGAGATTGCACCTGGCGGCTCGATCTTCCTGCAGAGCGTCAGGATTGAATCGGTTGATTGGGTTGAATGACCGTTTTCCCTTGGCGCAATCCTGAGCTTCGTCTCTTCTGATTGCGAGGAAGAGGCCAGGAAGAGGAGCGCGTCATGAATCGCGAAAAGACTCTGGGACTTGTTGCCGGTGCGTTGTTGGGCGATGCGTTGGGGGCGCCGTTCAAGAATGTGAAGGGCGGGCACATTCAGCAGCTCGCCGGCGATTGGGTCGATGACTTCCTTGCCGATCCGAACGTCTTTCCCGACAAGCCGGACAAGATCGTTCTCCCGGGTTTGCACACCGGGCATGGCCAGGAGTTTCTCGCTGTTCTCGCGGGCATGGTGGACGATCAATCCGGCCAACATCCCGTCGCGCGTACGGCGGCGAACTTGCGCGACCTCGCAGACACTGTAGAAGCGAATCATCAAAACGTCGGGGCGTTGCGCCAGCCCGGTCGGCCGTTGCGCAAGGCGTTGGAACGATGGGCCGAGCAATTCCCCTGGGATCCCGCCGATCACTTCGCCACTGACGAAGCGAGTGAAGGCGCGTCTGTGTGCATGCGTGGGCTTGCTGCGGCAATCAGTGGCGATGCCGATCCGATCGCGTATGCGCGGCTGACGCATCTGCGCGAAGCCCCCCTCGTGGCTGCATGGACGATCTGGCGCGCCGCGCAATTACTGGCAGAAAATCGAGACGCAGAAGAATTGCTGGAGGAGCTAATCGCGGGGGCGCGTGTCATCGAGGATGAACTGCGCGAAGGCGAAGTGGGGGAGCAATGGCGCGAGATTGGTTTCGGCACGCCGATCGTGCGATTCAGCGAGTGCCTCAGCCCGATTGCGAGCCTGTTGAGAACCGGCGACGATGCATTGGCGGAAAAGACGCTGCTGAATCAGGCAAAGGAATTCGTTCCCGATCGCGGCGTGGCGCATGTCCAGCATGGCTTTGCGCCGATTCTTGTCCCGTGGGTGCTTTACCGCGCGTTGGGGCCGATGTCTCCGATCAACGCCATCGAAGATGCCGTGAATCGTGGCGGCGAAACGCCGCTGGCGGCGGCACTGATTGGTGGGCTGATGGGAGCGCGCCACGGTATCGATCAGATTCCCGACGATATGTTGGCGAAGACGCTGGGTTGGCGCGATGCGGAAGCACTGGCGCTGTCTCCGTCTCCGGATACGGAGGAGGCATGGCTGGCGGACGAGCGGAAGTGGACCGGCAAGGAAGAGGCCCTGCGCGAACCGATTCGCGCGGAATTCCGCAAGCGCCAGACCGATGCGCCGCCGAAGAAAAAGAAGAAGCCGCAGCCGGAGATCGACCAGGCCGCGCGCGAGCAGGGGAAGCTGCCGTTTGCTCCGCCGCCGGAGGTCTGGCTGCGCGAGGCCGGTGACGAACTGGCCCCTTGGGAGAAGCAGCGCCTCAAGTCGGAGCGCGGCCGCAAGCGAATTGGCTGGAAGGAAGACAGGCGCGAAAGACAGCGCCACAAAGGCGAGGACGAGCCGGACGAGTGAAGGCGAGAACAATCAGCCCTTTCTTCGTCCCGTTACCGTGTAGCCCAACGTCATTGGCAGATCGCTTTGACTCCGTCCCCACTTTTCGGTGAGCAGCAACCCAGCCATGATCGGCAGCACCACCAGGCGGGTTGCGTAATTCCATGGCTTTCCCACTGCCTTGACGGACCACAGCCCAAGCGATTGCGCCATTGCCGTGTGCCAGCCACCACGAGGCTCGATCATCTCGGGCTCGAAGCCCGCCTGCTCGAACAAGTGCCGCAAGCCATACTGCGTATAGCGGTAGAAGTCGTAGGGCGCTTCGTGCTCCGGCCAGAGCAACGGCGTCGTCAGTACCAGTGTGCCTCCAGGCCGGCAAACGCGCGCGCACTCGGCCAGGAACGCGCCCGGGTCGGGCTGATGCTCCAGCACTTCTGTACACAGCAACGCGTGGAATTCCGAGTCGCCGAACGGCCATGGGCGCTGCGACAAATCCGCCGTGACCGTGTCGCCGGTTTGCGCCTCGTGAATGCTCTTCGGCCAGTCCGTGCCGACGTATTCCAGGCCGGCTGCTTCGACCCATGGGCGATAGGGCTGTGCGCCGCATCCGATATCCAGCAGGCGCCCGCCGTCGGATAGCTCCGCGCGCCATCGTTCGCATGCTCGTGCTACGGACTCCGCGATCCCGCGCCGCACCAGGCACGAATCCACATTCCGCAGCCCAAGCCGCTCCTTGCCGTAACCGGAGATCAGATCCGCCATGAGTCGCTCCTGCCCAAAGCCTGTGGCGCGCCCCGTTCCCGGAACAAGCGCCTTTTCCGCGCCACACGACAAAACGGCCATCGGTCGCAAGGAAGATCGTGAGTGACAATCCGGCGGGGCGCGGGTACCATTCGTCGTGTTGTGAAACTTCCTGCGGGAGAAAGCTCCATGCGATTCATTCGCTATTCAATGATGATGCTTCTGGTGGCGGTGATGTTTGCCGTTGCTGCGTGCTCCACTGCCGAAAAGGCGAATATCGAAATCCAGGGCGAGTATCCCGGGCGGATCGATGGCGAGATGGCGCCCGTCGCCGGCGAATTCAACGCAGAGGAAGGCATGCCCCCCGGACTGGCGAAGGAAGGCAAAGTCCCGCCCGGGTGGGAGCGCTCCGGCAAGATTCCGCCCGGCCTAGCCAAGAAGGGCGTGAAGATTGGCATGTCGTACGATGAACTGCGGGAGCAAGCCGGCGATTCACTGATCAGCGTCCACATGAATGGCGACAAAGGCAGCGTGGCGATCAAGGGCGAGCTGGACGAGCTCTTTCAAGTGCGCATCGAACAGGGCGTCGTTGTCGGAGGCAACGCACTGCTGAAACCCGACGCTCCGATGCCCCGTAATAAGAAGATCAAGCCGCATCCGATGCCGAGGAAGAAGTAGCGGCGGTCGGCTCCGTCCCTATTTTCCAATAACCCGCGCCAGGTGCTGGCCGGTTAGGCTCTCTTTGCGGGCAGCGACTTGTTCTGGAGTTCCTTGAGCCACCACGTGGCCGCCGGCGTCGCCGCCTTCCGGGCCGAGGTCGATGATCCAGTCCGCGCGGCGAATCAGTTCGAGATTGTGCTCGATGACCAGCAGCGAGAAGCCGCGGTCGATTGCCTTATCGAATACACGCAGCAGTACCTCGAGATCCGCGGCATGCAGCCCGGTTGTTGGCTCATCAAAAATGAGCAGCAGATTGCCCTGCTTTGATGCGGCCGTCGCCAGGTGGCTTGCCAACTTGAGGCGCTGCGCTTCGCCACCGGACAACGTATTTGTCGGCTGGCCCAGCCGCAGGTATCCAAGACCGACATCGACCAGTGGTTCCAGGCCTTTTGTAACGGCACGATAGCCGGCAAAAACCTTCAGCGCTTCCTCGACGGTCAGGTTCAGAATGCGTTCGATGTTGTAGCCGTTCCATTCGACGTCGAGCACGCGATCCTGAAAACGGCGCCCCTCGCACACGTCGCAAACAACTTCGACGTCGGAGAGAAACTGCATGTCGATGACCTTTGTGCCGGTGCCCTCGCATGCCTCGCACCGCCCGCCGGAGACGTTGAATGAGAAGTCCCGCGGCGTCAGATTCTTGCGTCGGCCGATGCGCGAATCTGCCAGTAATCGTCGGATGCCATCGTAGGCTTTCAAATACGTCGCGGCATTCGACCGCGACGACCGTCCGATGGATGACTGATCAACTAGAACGACGTCATCGATTTGCTCAAAGCCGGCAAGTCCGGTGATCTTTCCCGGCTCGACATCGACGTCGCCTTGCTCGCGCCGGTAGTTTGCCCACATGCAGCGCGAAACCAGCGTGGACTTTCCAGAACCGCTGACGCCGGTCACGACTCCCAGCACGCCGAGCGGAAACTTCACCGTCAAGAAGTCGAGGTTGTTCTCGTGAGCGCCCTGCACCTCGACCCATCCGTTCGGCTCACGTCGTCCGAATCGCGTTGTCGTCTTGCCCTTCTTCGCAGGCTTCGCTTCGGCGCCATTCGTCTTCAGAAAGCGCGCGGTCTGCGACTCGGTGGCTTCCGCATTGATCTTATCGGGCGGTCCTGCATACACGATTCGCCCGCCATGTTCGCCGGCGGCCGGGCCGAGATCCACAAGGTGATCCGCCGTACGGATGACGTCCAGATCATGCTCCACGACCACGACGGTATTCCCGAGCGTCTTCAATCGATCGAGAACACCGACCAGGCGATCCGTATCGCGCGGATGCAAACCAACGGTGGGTTCGTCGAGCACATACAGCGTCTCGGTCAATGCACTGCCCAGTGCCGTCGCGAGGTTGATGCGTTGGGCTTCTCCGCCTGACAATGTGCGCGTCTGGCGATCGAGCGTCAGGTAGCCGAGACCGACTTCCGCCAGATAATCGAGTCGTGCGCGCGTCTCGCGCAGAGGGCGTTCGACCGTTTGCTCGGCCTCGCGCGAAAGCTCCAACGCCGCAAACCACTCGCGCAACGCGAGCACATTCATGCGACACAGATCGGCGATGCTTCTGCCACCGACAAGGACGGCTCGGGCATCTGGCACCAGGCGCGTGCCGCCGCAATCTTCGCACTCCGTGAATCCGCGATAACGCGCGATCTGAATCCGCGCCTGCACCTTGTAGCGTTTGGACTCCAGGTATTCGAAGTAGCCGCTGATGCCGGTCCACTTCGCTTTGCCGTCGCGCATGATGCGCAACTCGCGCTCCGAGAGATCCTTCCACGGCTTCCACAGGTCGACGCCGAAATCGTGATTCATTCCGCGGAACCAGTCGAGCCACTCTCCGCCGGTTTCGCCACGGAACGGCGCGATGGCGCCCTCCTCGATCGAAAGCGTCGGATCGGGAATGACGCGGTCCCAGTCCAGCCCCGTGACGCGGCCGAATCCCTGGCACATCGGACACGCGCCGAGCGGGTTGGAAAAACTGAACAGTCGCGGTTCGGGCACGCGGAACTGGCGACCGCACGAATTGCAGACCAAGTCGGAGTGGTAAGTCGTCTCCTCGCCATCGGTCGTCCGCACGATCACGCGCCCATGCCCGACACGGAAGGCCTGGCGCACGGCATCGGCGCAGCGTGTCCGCGCGGATTCCTTTGCCGCCATGCGATCGATCAGAACCGAGAATGCCGTCAGCCCTTTCGGTGGTTTCCAATCCGGTGCATCGAGATCAACCATCTCGTCGCCGATGAACAGACGCGTGAAGCCCTGGCGCTTCATCTCACGCAGCGTCCCGTCGAGTCGCTTGGCGCTTTCCAACTCGATCGGCGCGAGAATGTAGAAGCGAGCTCCGTCGCCAAGATCGAAGATCGCGTCCGTTACCGAACGCGACGTGTCCGCCCACACCGGCTCGTCGCAGTCCGGGCAAACGATCTCTCCGATCTTTGCGAAGATCAGCCGTAGGAAATCGTTGATCTCCGTGGCCGTGCCGATGGTCGACCGCGCGTTCCGAACGGGGTTTTTCTGCTCGAGGGCGATCGCCGGTGGGATGTGATCGATCGCGTCGACATCCGGCCGCGGCATGCGGGCGATGAACTGGCGGGCGTAGGTGGAAAGCGACTCGACGTAGCGGCGCTGGCCCTCGGCAAACAGCGTATCGAAGGCCAGGGAGGACTTGCCGGAACCGCTGACCCCGGTCACGACTGTGCGCCGCCCGGCCGGGAATTCGATATCCACGCCGCGCAGGTTGTGCGTGCGCGCGCCGGTGATTCGGATCGGTGGGTGTCCAGATTTCGACGGTGCCAACGGTGATGCCTCCCGGGGAGCGATGATAGAGCGAAACCCGAGCCAGGAAAGGAGAAAGTGTTTCGGCGGTGTCCGCCGCCTGCCCCAGCCTTCCCTTGAGTTTGGGAACGCTCTTCGCATAGCCTCCCGTTGTTCGCTGGGTGCGGCGCCAATCAGCGCCTGAGACGCGGTTTCGGCCAAGATGCACCGCGGGAGCCCCTGAACCTGAACCGGATCATACCGGCGTAGGGAAGCGAAGCCGTCTTGCCCCGATTGTCCCCTGGCAATTCCGCCTCTCGCTCCCCTCGGAACTATCGATGAGGAGAGCTTCATGTCGATTACCGACTCCAATAAGTCCAAAGCGGCCCTTCAGGCCGAATTGATTACCCGCGAGCCGTTTCCAAACTCGCGCAAGATCTACGTCGAGGGCAGCGACCCATCGATCCGCGTGCCGATGCGCGAGATTTCCCAGGCGGTCACCACGGCCGGCATGATGAGCGGCAAGCCCGTCGATGTGCCGAATCCGCCGATTGCCGTTTATGATACGTCCGGTCCCTATACTGACCCGGACGCAAAGATCGACATTCGGAAGGGACTGCCGGCGCTTCGCGACAAGTGGATCGAGGAGCGCGGCGACACCGAGCGGCTCGGCGATTACACGTCCGACTATACGCGCCGCCGTTGGAGCGACTCCGCGACCGAGGCGATCCGGTTCCCAGTTTCCCGTCAGCCGCGCCGCGCGAAGGCCGGCAAGCGTGTCACTCAGATGCACTACGCGCGCCAGGGCATCATCACGCCCGAAATGGAACACATCGCGATCCGCGAGAACATGAAGAACGAAGCGCTGGGCGAAGTGTTGCGCCAGCACCCGGGCGAAAACTTCGGCGCGGCGATCCCGAAGGTCATCACGCCGGAATTCGTTCGCGACGAGGTGGCGCGCGGCCGCGCGATCATCCCCGCGAACATCAATCACCCGGAAATCGAGCCGATGATCATCGGGCGGAACTTCCTGGTGAAGATCAACGCGAACATCGGCAACTCGGCCGTGTCGTCCTCGATCGAGGAAGAAGTCGAGAAGATGGTGTGGGCGGTGCGTTGGGGGTCGGACACGGTGATGGACTTGTCCACCGGCCCGAACATTCATGAAACGCGCGAGTGGATTCTGCGCAACTCGCCGGCGCCAATCGGGACCGTCCCGATGTACCAGGCACTGGAGAAAGTCGACGGCCGACCGGAAGAACTGACCTGGGACATCTTCCGCGACACGCTGATCGAGCAGGCCGAGCAGGGCGTGGACTACTTCACGATTCACGCGGGGGTGCTGCTGCGGTTCATTCCGCTGACCGCAAAGCGCCGCACGGGCATCGTCAGCCGCGGCGGATCGATCATCGCCAAGTGGTGCCTGGCGCATCACAAGGAGAACTTCCTCTACACGCACTGGGACGAAATCTGCGAGATCATGGCGGCCTACGATGTGGCTTTCTCGATCGGCGACGGTCTGCGCCCGGGCAGCATCGAAGATGCAAACGACGAACCACAGTACGGCGAGTTGAAAGTCCAAGGCGATCTGACGCGCCGCGCGTGGGAGTTCGACGTGCAGGTCATGAACGAAGGTCCCGGGCACGTTCCCATGCACATGATCAAGGACAACATGGACAAGCAGCTCGAGTGGTGCGGCGAAGCGCCTTTCTACACGCTCGGGCCGCTGACGACGGACATTGCGCCAGGCTACGATCACATCACGTCGGCGATCGGCGCCGCGATGATTGGATGGTACGGCACTGCGATGCTTTGCTATGTGACACCGAAGGAGCATCTCGGTCTGCCGGACAAGAACGACGTCCGCGAAGGCGTGGTGACGTACAAGATCGCCGCCCACGCGGCCGACCTGGCAAAGGGACATCCCGGCGCGCAGGCCCGCGACAATGCGCTGTCCAAAGCGCGCTTCGAGTTCCGCTGGGACGACCAGTTCAACCTGTCGCTGGATCCGGAGAAGGCGAAGTCCTTCCACGACGAGACGCTTCCCGCCGAGGGCGCGAAAGTCGCCCACTTCTGCTCCATGTGCGGGCCGAAGTTCTGCTCGATGGAAATCACCCAGCAGATCCGCGACTACGCCGACGAGCACGGGTATTCCGCCGAGGAAGCTAGGGCCAAGGGCATGGAAGAAATGAGCGAAGAGTTCAAAGATAAGGGCGGCGAGATTTACCTGCCGGATTGAGCCATGTCCGGGGCAACCGATTGAACATGATTGTGTATCAGCAGCTCGTTTTTAAGAACTCCGCCGAGGATTCCCGGCGGAGTTCTGGTATTTGCAGCGACTTTTTAGGGTCTGCGCTTAAGCTTGTGTCCCGGCGGCGTTTTTTCTGCCGAAAGCCAACGTCAGCAGGAAGCCGACAAGGACGATGGTCGACGTGCCGAAGACGATCGTCATGTAGCTGTGCAGCGGGCTGGCCAGCCCCCCGAGAAGCTCTGGCTTCCAGGAGGAAAGGCTCATCCAGGTAATCACCAGGACGCCGGCGACGACGCCGATGACCGCTTCGGTGTTGCGCGTGAAGCGCGAGAAGTAGCCGAGCAGGAACAGACCGAGCATACCGCCGCTGAAGATGCCGGCGAGCTTCCACCACACATCGAGCGCGCTCTTCACGTTGATCATGGCTAGTGCCAGGAGGATTCCCAGAATGCCAAGGACGATCGTCGTTCCGTAGAGAACCATCATCGACTGCTTTTCGGTAGCATTAGGGCGAATCAGGCGCTTGTAGAAGTCGGAATAGACCACGGTGGCGGCGCTGTTCACGCTGGTGGAGACGGTACTCATGGCGGCGGCGAAGATGGCGGCGATGAGTAGGCCCGTCGCACCCGTCGGCAACCCGTTGACGATGAAGTACGGGAAGACCTTGTCCGAGTTCCCGGGCTGAAGGTACTCGGCCGGGATCAGATCGGGCTGAACCTTGTAGTAGGCGAAGAGGGCCGTTCCGATGAGGAAGAAGAGGGCCGAAACCGGGATGTAAAGAAGTCCGCCCATCCAGGTCGAGAGAGTCGCTTCCTTGTCGGACTTCGCGGAGATGAAGCGTTGGATGTAGCTCTGGTCGATGCCGAAGTTCTGAAGGTTGATGAAAACGCCGTAAATCATCACGACCCAGAATGTCGACTTGGTCAGATCGAGTCCGAAGCTGCCAAGGCTGAATTTGTGATTCTCCGCACCGATGCGGAAGACTTGGCCGGGACCCTCGGGCATGCCGAACATCAGGATGCCGAGACATGCCAGCGCACCAATGGCGAGCAGGAACCCCTGGATCGTATCATTCCAGACAACCGCTTCCAATCCGCCCACGAGAGTGTAAACGGAGACGGCGATGCCTGTGATGATGATGATCCAGATGATGTTGATGCCGAGCAACTCGCTGACCGGCAAGGCCATCAAGTACATGACTGTTCCCATGCGAGCGATCTGAGTCAGGAGATAGCAGCTACTAGCATAGATGCGCGCCCACGTTCCGAATCGTGCTTCAAGATAGCTGTAGGCGGAGACTTCGTTCCTACTACGGTACAGGGGGACGAAGAACTTCACCGCCAGGAGTGTGGCGATCGGCAGCGAGAGGGAAAACACATAGGCATTCCAGTTCGTCCCCATCGCGTTGCCGGGAATGGCGAGGAAGCTAATGCTGCTGACATAGGTCGCCAGGATGGACATGCCGCATGCCCACCCGGGAAGCGATCGGTTCGCTGCCGTGAACCCTTCGGAACTCTTGCTCTTTTTCAGAAACAGGAAACCGAATGCGACTGTACCGAGCAAGTAGATCGCAATGATTCCCAAATCAATGAATGATACTTTCATGCCATGTCCTTTCAGGCTTGGTCGATTCCGCTTCGTCTTCTACGGTTTTGGAGCGAAACGGGAACGTCTCTGCTGAGAAGGACAGGATTTCACTGTCGCTTGCCCCTCATTTCTTGCCGGAATTCGTCTCTTTGAATGGTCGGCAACTTCCGCGTTCAATGAACTGCGGTCGGAAAATATGCTCTTGGAAGTCTGCGGGGAGTTTCCCCTGGATTCGCTTCAGAATCAGTTCGGCCGCCTTGGCTGAGATTCGGTCGACCGGCTGCTCCACGGTCGTCAGTGGGGGAGAAGTGAACCGAGTCGCTTCGATATTGTCAAAACCAACGACGGACACATCGTCCGGAACCTTCAGGCCTAAGTCTTTCGCTGCAGCCGTCACGCCGAAGGCGATGACGTCGTTGGTGGCGAAGATCGCTGTCGGACGCTCACCCACCGGGCGAGAGAGAAGGTGTCGAGCGGCCTCATGTCCGCCCTCGTCATGCTCGAAGGAACTGACGATCATATCTTCTTCGCGAAGCTCGATTCCGTGCTCGTGCAGCGCATCGCGGAAGACATCCATCTTCTTCCGAGTCAGATTCATGAAGGGCTGGGCACTGATGCAGCCGAAACGCGTGTGCCCGAGCGAGACCAGGTACTCGGCAACATCTCGAACGCCCTGGCTGACATCGGATTTCACATAGTCAGTTGGTACGCGCGGGTAATTCGAGTTCATATAGATGAATGGAATGCGCGCGATCTTCAGACGCCACAGCACGATCTCTTTTTCGGTTCCGCTGGTATCCAGCGGGACGATGATGATCCCATTCACACGATTGCTGATCAGGCGGTTCAAGTACTGATTCCAGAGTTGGAGACTGCCGTCCGTACTGTGGGTGATCACCGTGTACTGCTCGGCGTGCAGCAAGGCCTGGATCTTCTTCGCCATCGATGCGAAGTAGGGATTGGCCAGATCGGGAATCACGAGACCAATGCTCATGTGAGCCGTGGCGGCCTTGCCATCGGAGCTCTCCCGATGCTCGCGAGAAGCCGCGAAAACGCCCTTGCCCCGAACGCGGATCACGCATCCGCGGCTATCCAACTCCTGAATCGCCTTATTCACCGTGGCGAGGCTGACCTGGTACTCCGCGCACAACTCATTGAACGTCGGCAGCGGATCATTCGGGGCATAGACCGAGGTTCGGATGCGCTTCTCCAGATCATCTGCAATCCTCAGATACTGTGGCTTTGGCGAGTTCCCGTTTGGACGTGCCGCAGCCGGAGGCCTTGGCCGTGTTATTTCGTCATGAGCTCCCATGGCTTCTTCTTTCTTTCCGCGGTCCCGAATCTTCATCCAATCCCAATTCCAGTGTCCATCCAGAAGTGTAACCGACTAGAGATGTAGAGTTTCGAACTTCCGGGGAGTCTTGGAGCCGTCTATGATGCCCCATGCGATCGATTCAGAGCCAGGACACCCTCGCCGCTCGCTCTAATTGTGGAGACTCTAGGCCTAGAGATGTGAAGTTGTCGAGGGAAAACTTGCGGCCAATCAAGTTTTCTTTATGATTGATATAAATAGAGTTATCATGAATTCCTTGTCGGTTATGGAACGGCTTTGTTGTAGAGTTGTCGCCAAAACTCCGCTCTAAGTGGTGATAACTATGTTTTTTTGCCGCAACTATGGGCGCCAACTGGCGATATTGAGATGGAAAGACTTGGTTTTATTGGAGTTGATGGCCAATTTCTTGTGGTATAGTTCTCTGCACATTTCTGTTGACTTCAGTGATCTCTATTTGTACTCGTCGTTCACGGTTTTGGAGCGGACCAATGTTCGTTTCTGCATCTTATCGACAAGGAGGCATTCATTGAATCGCAGTCTACTCCATGGCGTCGTTGTTCCTCTTGTCACACCTCTCTGCGAGAATGGAGAGTGTGATGTGGAGGCCGTCCATCGG
This sequence comes from bacterium, assembly GCA_020444065.1. Taxonomy (NCBI): domain Bacteria; species bacterium. Next base: position 269,563 of record JAHLLQ010000005.1, read on the forward strand.
CTGGTGAATCATGTGGTGCAGGGTGGAGTTGACGGGGTGATGCCGACAGGGACGACTGGTGAAGCATTGGCGCTTTCGCCGACAACGCGCCGGAGGCTGGTAGAGGCGGTGGTAGAAGCTGCCGCCGGCCGCGTGCCTGTCGTTGTGGGCATCGGCTCGACGTCTCTCGAGCAGGTTCTCGACCTCTGTGAGCATGCCGGCGAGGCTGGCGCGCAGGCGGTGGCCCTGCATCCCCCCCCCTACTTCCCGCTGGACGATGCTTCGCTTTCTCAGTTCTACCAGGCGGTCATCGATCGCAGTCCGGTGCCGGTGGAGCTTTACACAATTCCATCGTTTACCGGAAACGGCCTTTCGCTGGAGCTAGTTGATGAACTGATGGGTCGCGAGAAGGTCATCGCGCTGAAAGACAGCACGGGGGATCCGCATTATCGAGTCCAGGCAATCGAAGTCGCACGCAAGCATGGCAAGGGTGTGCTGGCGGGCGACGAGATGGCCATTGTTGAGGCAGCCAGCGAAGGTGCCATCGGCATCGTTCCGTCGACTGCCAACTTGTTACCCGGACAATTCGCGCATTTGTGGAAGCTCTGTATCGAGGAGAGCTGGGCTGAAGCCCGAGCGCTTCAGAAGGTTCTCAACGAGCCGATTGCGGACGCCATTGCGCAGGGAGGATGGCTCGGCATGATGCGCAAGCTGAAGTCGGCCCTCTTCGACAAGGCGATCTGTTCTCCCTGCATGGCGTCCGTTTTTGCCGCCTCTCCAAAAGAGGAACTCATCTAGTTGGTCGGCCCTCTGGCCGATCGATAACCGACGGAAGGAAGAACATTGAAGAACAAGACCATTCAAAAGCAGAAAGCAGGATTCACACTGATCGAACTTCTGATCGTGGTCGCGATTATCGCAATCCTGGCGGCTATTGCGGTTCCGAACTTCCTTGAGGCGCAGACGCGTTCCAAGGTCAGCCGCGTTCATGCCGACCAGCGCACGATTGTCACGGCCATCGAATCCTACTCCATCGACTGGAACCGCTATCCGCCGGCATCGCGTCCGTTCGGAAACACGCGCGTTCGCAATCGGGTCATCGATCGCTACATCATGATGACCACTCCCGTCGCCTACATCACGACGATCCCGAAGGATGTCTTCTGGAATGGTCGTGAGCAAAACATCCCCCTGACCTGGGGAGCGGACGTGTTCGATTACTTCGAGCGCCAGTCGACTCCGCTCGTCACAAACCCTTGGGGACCGGATTCAGAGCTTCAGTCCGCCCTATGGTTCCTCAGTTCCTGGGGACCGGATGGCGAGATCGATAGCGACAACAATGCAACGGGCCCAAGTGGCGACGGTCCGTACTACATGCACATCCAGTACGATCCAACGAACGGTTCGATCAGTGATGGAGACATCTCGCGCTGGGGACCGTAAGGTCTCGATTCGCGATACATTCTGTAACTAGAAAATAATCAATCCCGAGGAATACCCAGCCTAGCAAGACATCTTCTGAAAGGAGAATGTAATGACATTCAAGGAGAGAATTCCGAAGAAAACCAAGGCGATTTTGACAGCCTGCGCCATGATGGTCGCAACGGCACCACTGGCACAGGCGGACCAGATTGCTTTCACGTCGTTCGAGGACGCCGTGGGTGAGATGGGCTTTGTGACGAGTATCGTCGCGCCCGATCCCGTCCCGTCCTCGCCCGCCATCTGGTGGATTTATCCCAGCGCCGCGACACCGAATCCCGGCGACGCGGATATGGCGATCTTCGCCAGCGACAGCTATAATGACTACTTCACAGTCAACTATCCCGGCACGATTCCCCTGGTTTCCACATCGAACCCCGCAGTAACCGGACGCGATGGCGCTGCTGAACTGACCGCGGAAGACGTCGGTCAGGACGGCATAAGCGGTGGGACCGTCTCAATCACGTTCGATCCGGTCAATGTGAATGGCTATTCGAATGTTCAGGTCAAGATGCTCCTGGCGTCGACCGACGCCTTGAACTTTGAGACTTCCGACTACATCCGCGTCGAGTGCCACGAGGTCCTTGGTCCCGTGACCCGCATTGGTGGATTCACCGCCGATGGCACCGCAGCCATGGCGCAAGATACCGACTTCGACGATGTCGGCGATGGCACGGCCCTGGGTCTGACCTACCAAGAGTTCACGTTCGATGTGCCGACCGGTGTTGTCAGCTTCCAGTTGGAACTCGACGTGTCCGTCGATAGCAGCGAAGAGGTCTTCATCGACAACATTCGTATCGAAGGCACTCCGGGCGGAACAGTTCGCGATCCGATCATGCTGGTTGAGGCCACCGACCTTGACTACGGTCGTCTTGCCGAGAGTGGAACCGTCGATCAGGTCGTCACGATCACGAATCACCCGTCAGCGACTGCAACGCTGGTCGTGGACGGCACAACGGCCCTCACAGGCGCCGATGCAGGCAACTTCTCGATCCAGACGGCGCTTCCTCTGAACATTGCACCGGGTGCATCGGAAGATGTGACGGTTCGTTTGACGGCACCGGCGAGCGGTGGAGATATCTTTGACGACGCCCTGCTGACGCTGCACTCGAACGACAATGTCTCGGCGACGCACGACGTCAACTTGACTGGTCGCGTATTCTCGACGACCCCGGTCACCGTTGAGGTTTCCGGTGTTCAGAATCCGCCGACGACCTTCGGAACCATCGACGAAGCCGTCGACTATCTCGACGTCAACGCAGTCGGCGCGCCGTGGGTCATCAATGTGACCACCGACGGCCCGGCCGTTGAGCCTTCCTGCATCGATCTGAAGACGGCTGCTTTCGGCGGCGTCACGATCAATGGCGATGCAGATGCCAATGACACGCCTTACACGATCATCACCGATGCAGCCACCGCCGGCAGCCAGGCCAACTACGCGACGGGCACGACCTACGCCGCCCTGGTTCTCGAGGCTGATGAGGCAACCTATAACATCAACAACCTGATCTTCGTGCCGGCGTACGTTGGTGCCGGCGTGACTCTCGATGACACGGTCGGCGGTTCCTCCGGCGTGCGTGTGATGACGATCGACACGTACGAAAACGGTCCTCTGACCGCTTTTGATCTGACGCTCGAAGACATCACGATCGCCGGCAGCAAGACCGGCAACGTGGCGGCGATGGATCCAGACACGAACGAGTGGGCGGACACGACGCACTACGGTCGCGGTATCAATACGTTCAGCAGTTCAACGGAAGATCCTTCTCCGACATTCGCAAACATGGTGATGCGCAATGTGAAGATCTTCAACACGGAACTCGAGAACTTCAGCCACGGCGGCGACTACATGAACCTCGACGTGCTTGAGGGCTGCGTCTTTGCATGGTCCGGCGAGTCCTGCTTCGTCGTTGGCGGCACGAACACGGGCACGCTGAACATTCAGGGAACGGCCACAGACCGCATCCTCGTTCGCGGTAGCGGCCAAGTCGACGTTGATGAAGAAGGCATGACGGTTGTTCCGGATGCCGACTACGACTGGACGTACATGGGCTGGGTCGACGTTCTTGAGAACGGCGGCGAGAACGACATGGGACCGGGCCAGGGCCCGACGCTCATGGAATACTGCCGCTTCGCCTACAACAGCCAGACCAACGACGATGCCGACGGCACCGACACCGGCATTCGCTACGGCTACGGCGACACCGCGGCCGTTTCGACCACGACGGATCGCACCATCAGCAACTGCACGTTCCACGATGGCCAGAACCCCGCGGGCACGCAGTATGCCATCAACTTCTACGGCCTGATGGACGGCATCACGTTCAACGTGACGGATTGTATCCTCTCCGGCGCAGGCGACACTGGCATCAACATGCGCGCTGGTGGCGAGTCGACAACCAACCTGACGAACACCGCCCTCGTGACGGCTGGAACCGACGCTCTGGCCGCCGAATTCGACGGCACGTACGACGGCTCGGCAGGTAACTTCACGCTGAACCAGACCAACGTCATCAACGACGATCCGGCCTACGTCAGCACGACCTACACCTATGGTGCCAGCGACGACTTCCTTCGTCCGTCCGCTGCCGCCTACGATGCAGCAGCCTCCGGTGGCGGCCCGCTGTTCGGTGGCGCAGGCCCGGGCAATACGAGCGTGGTCGACTGGGCGCTGTATAACTAACCCAAACGAATCTCCAACCCTCCTGAACCATGTGGTGGTGAAGCTCGTGGCCGGCTGCAAGGCCGGCCACGAGTCTCTTTTCTGGGAAAAGAAAATCTTAATGCGCTGCTCATATCTTCCACTCAATCTCTTCTCTCTCCTTCTCTGCCTGATGGCGTCTTTCGCTTCCGCAGATTTGGTCAGCGGCGAACCGATCATGCTCGGCGATGGAACCATGAACGGTCCGCTCTCTGCCGATGCGATCACCTCGGAGCCGTACGGATATGCGTACCTCTACGGAGGAGAACAACCCGACCTGTTTGTGGGTTCGACGAGTGGACTCTACTTGTATCAATGGCTGGAGACCGACGCCGAGACGAACGCTCCCGTCTTCGGAAACAGAGTGAGAGTATCCCATCCGTGGGATGCAGACATCGATGCGCGCAGAGGTACTGTCCTGCAACTTGACGGTACTACCTACGGAGTATTTATCGAAGGAGACGAGCTGGTCATTTGCACGTTCGATCTCCCGACACTCAAGTTTACAGAAACGGCCCGGCTCTCCTACGATGGCTTAGTTCCACGCAATCCAGTCTGCGTGACTATCGGACCGAATGCGGACGGCACGTTTCAGATTGTCTTTGGTATCAGCGATGGAACATCCAGCGCGGCGAGCGACTTCGATCGCTGGGACTGGCGCTATCGCATGTACGATGGCGCCGGCATCACGCGCGGTTATCTGTCCTACTACTATCTATACGGAATGCGTCTCTCGAAGCTCGACGAGACTGGCAAGTTCACGAATATTGCACGCATCACGGACGGGACGGACGAAGTTCTCTTCTACCTGCCCGGCTCAACTTTCGTCAATCTGGGCGAAGGTTACGAGCGGGATCTGATCGTTGGGGCCCGCACAGGGGTCTTTCCCTATCGGCACAATACGGCAGGTGAGACCGGGGCCTCTTTCGAGGAAATGAAGTTCGTCGCGGATCTCGATGGTCTTGTCATGCGCCATCCGAACATTCGTCCCAGTACAATCGCCTATCCGGATCCTGAGACTGGTCTCAGCAATCTGATTTCCGGCGGCGAAGGAATGATCAGCTTCAATCGATTCACCGGCGAGTTCACCGAAAACGGTGCGCCGATCTACGGGAGAAACGTCCCCGTCCTCGAGGCGAATGCCCAACTCTATCATGGCTCTCTCGGAGTTGCCAATACAGTCGATTGGAACGGCGACGATGTTGACGATCTGGTGATCGGCAACTCCACCGGACACATCTGGTATTTTGAGAATGCCGGGACGAACACAGTGCCCCTTTTTCAACCCGGCACGTATGTGGAAGCGAACGGCAAACCGATCCAACTGCAACCTGGCTACTGGAGAGACATCCAGGGGCCTGCGGAGTCGCGGTGGGGGTACATTTGCCCCGAGGTCGCCGATTGGAATGAAGACGGGCTGCCCGACATCATTACCGGTGGATCAACTGCTCAGTACATCGTGTACATGAACGTCGGAACCCCCACCGAACCGCAGTTCGGTGAAGGCAAAGTCCTTCGCCTGGACGGTAGCGAATTGCACGGAACCTGGCGCTCGAAGGCGGGTGTTGGAAAACTCGGCGATCGCATGGCGATCGTGGCGCTCGATGATCAGAACGAGTTTCATTTGTACTGGCGCCTGGATGACTACAATGTCGAGGACGGCGGAAAACTGCACCTGGACGACAACCGAACGATTACAGCGACACCCGAATTCCGGCGCTCCGGCGCAATGGGGCGCGTGAAGATCAACCTGGACGATTGGGACGAAGATGGCGCGACGGACTTGTTCGTTGGCACGTTTGGGCGCACTTCTATTCCTTCGCCGGATGCCGGTCTTCCATCTCACCTTCTCAAGAAATCCTCTGTCCTCCTTCTGCGAAATGCCGGCACCGACGAAGAACCCGTCTTCGAATTCCCGAAGTACTTCGCTTCTGATGGCGTGCAGATCTACTACGGCGGGCACTCGATCGGGCCGGACGTCTGTCACTTTGGCGCGTTCGGTCGGAAGGGCATCGTTGTCGCCAATGAATCGGGCCGCGTTGTCTTCTACCACGCGCTGAAGCTGAGTCTTGAAACGTGGGAACCAGGCGCAAGGGCTGCCTCCAATGACTAAGAAGTCGCTGCTCTCAGTCATGCTGACAGCGGGATTGGCCTCGTCGGCGATTGCCGCCGGGCCGATTAGTGGGCAGCCCCTGATGCCGCCCGATGCGGACCCGACGTCCTTTGTCTGGAGCGATGGTGTTTCGACATCGCGATTCCCCGCGGGCGTGGCGGACGTGTTCGGAAACGGTCCCTACGATGCGTTTGTCTCCCTGGAATACATCTATCCGTTCGAGGGTTTTCACGCATCCGGCGCACCGATCTACGGCGATCCCGTGGCGACGACAAATGGCGCGGGAAATGGACGAATCGTTCTTGGTTCGGACGACAAGATCTACGGTCTATTCTGGTCCGTGAAGACAGTGACCATCCGGGAATTCGACAAGTCGACTCTGACATTCGGTACCGATGTTTCGCGGACATTGAGCCTTCCCGCAAACATCCATCGCGCGACCGGAATTCTGCGGCCGGACGGGAAGTTGCTCGTGGCAACGACCGTGGCAGACGGCGAAGGGTATATGCCTCCTTCGCCTCCCGATGCCGACGAACCTGGTTACTATCCCTACGATGGCAGCCGGCGCTGGCGCGGGGGAACGCCCGGATACAAGCTCTACACGCAGTTGTTCGCCTCACCTTCGCTTGGATACCCAGCACAGGATGGCCCTGCGTATGGCGGCGAGAAGGTTTTCTTGTATGAGAACACGTCGCTGAGTTTCCTGGAGCCGCCAACGCCATCGAACGAGGCGATTCTCGTCGGAACCGATAAGGGAGGAATCATCCGTCTGTTCGAGATCGCCGCGGACGGCAGCATCTCAGAGCAGCGGAGCATCCTTCCCGACAGTCATGGGATTGGAATGATCCACAATTGCGTCTACCCGAATGCGACCGGCATGCCCGCGGCCGATGGACAGTGGAGCAACATGCTCGTCGGTGATACCGGGCTCCTGTGGTATTATCCGTACGCCGGTTCAACGACCTCTTCTGGGTTTCCGATGTACGAACCGGCGATTCCTGTTCGGCGCCGTAACGTTGAACATCGGCTTGGAGATCTGCCGGTGATCTCGGCGGGAGATATCGACGGCGATGGATTGCAGGATATTCTGGGCGGCAACGACGCGGGGCGCGTCTTCTGGATGAAGAATGTAGGGACGGAGTCGGTTCCTGAATTCGCCACGCCGGAGTATCTGACTGCCGGCGGAGCGGAGTTCGTCATGCGTCCGGGACCGGTGAAGTCACTTCAGGGTCCGACAGAGAGCGCGTGGGGCTATACATGTCCTTCACTGTACGACATGAACAAGGACGGGAAACTGGATATCATCCTTAGCAGCAGCCTCGGCCTCGTCCATGTCCTGTTGCAGACACAGTCAGATCCCGTCGCATTTGGCAAACCGCAGGCAGTCTACTCCGACGGCCAGCCGATGGGGATTACGTGGCGCCAGCAGGTTGCCGGAACGAATTGGGGGATCGAAGGCAACGATCAGTTGGTGACCTTTGATGAACGCGATTTCCTGCGCGTTTTCCATCGACTCGATGCCACGAATGTCGTCCCCGGAGAAGTCCTGCGACTGGCGGATGGAGAACCGATTACAGCGAACACGAAATTCTGTGGCCAGTACGGCCGCACGAAGACAAACGTCGTCGATTGGGATGGCGACGGAGTGTACGATCTGCTGTTCGGCGTTCGGCGTTGGCACTCGATTCCGAATCCCGTCACAGGCCTTCCGCAAGCCGCCGGTGGAACGCGTCAATCCGGCGCTCTCTTCATGAAGAACGTCGGCAGTAACGCATCGCCTGCTTTCGATTTCCCCGTTCGTCTGCAGTACGATGGAAGCTTGATCGAGTTGGGCGCCCACTCCGCTTCGGTGGCACCGCTCGACATGGGAGTGGGGGGCAAAGCCCTTCTGATTGCTGAAGAAACTGGAAGCGTGATGTTCTATTCTCGGAGTGACCTGAGCCCTTGATGACTACGATTCGACTTCATAGCAAACGCAAGATCACAATGATCGCCGGTGTCCTCGCGATCGCCGCCAGTGCCATCGCACAGGGCGATTCGAGCATTACCCAGACGGTGCCAGGGGCACTGGAGAGCATCGAGCTCTCTCAAGGACCATTGGTCCCTGGGGAGCGGAATGAGTCGCAGGTTCTTGGCGTCGCGGATATCAAAGGCAATGGGCCCTACGATTTGTTTTTGGCCTACGATGAGTTGTATCCGTATGCACAGCACAATTCCAGTGGCGCGCCCGAATATGGCCCGGCAATCAAACTTCACCCGCCCATGCTGAACGGGGCGATCGACGAGGAAAACCTCCTCCTGGCTGCGCCGCTGGCCGAGGCCGATGCGTACTTCGCACGAATCGCGATTGCCGCGGGCCACGTCAAGACTATGGAGCCCGATAATTACATTACATTCGAGGTCGAATTCAACGATGGCTCGAGCGTCGTTTTAGGATCATTCCGGGGCGATGCAGAACTGGCGACCGGTTGCCTGGCACTTGATACAAATGGGGACGGCGTTGGCGATGAACTTCCGCTCGATGTTGCCTTCCGCAGTTACACGTTCCCGATTCCCGAAGGCGAATGGCCGGTCACGCTTCGTATCCTGGTCGACGTCGACGGGGGGGAAGAAGTTGGGATCGACGGAATCGAGATTCTCGAAGCGTGCGGTTCTGAAGTCATTTCGATAGCAAGGTCCGGATTCGAGAATGATGATTCGGAACTGACATTCACGACGAATCTCTCTGCGGGTTCCGTCTCGTCGAACACCGTTGATTTTCGGGGCGCGCTATTGGCCGGAGATGGATTCAACGATTTCGTCGCAGTCGCACCCGCTTACGTCGATACCCTCTTCTCTCAGGCCAACCTCGATCTCGGTTTCAACAGTTGGGAAGGCGATGGCTTCCTGATGGTCGAGGACACAGGCCAGGATGGACTTCCGGGGGAAGTCGCCCTGACGTTCGAGCCCGTCGCAGAACCGCCATCGTTGCAGACGGTTTCCGGCACGCGGATCGAGTACGCGCCGTCGTTGCTCGGGACCTCGCATGTTGCCTCGGGCGGTGGTTTGGTACTTGACCCCGCCGATGGCGTCCAGGGCTTGAATGTAATCCCAGCGGCAGCAATGTCGATGAGTGCGTGTACGTGGTCGGCGTGGATCAATGTTGATTCGTACGAGACCGGCGCGTTCACCACCACTCATCCCCACACGATTCTGAGCGGTTACTCCAGCGGTTCGCTCGCCGCAGTCTTCCGCCTCTTTGAGGGCAAGGTTCAGGCCGGATGGTACGATGGAGAGCGCTATCTGCTGTCGACAATCGAACAGCCGATCGCCACGGGAGAATGGGTTCACGTTGCGGTTACGATCGATGGCAGTTCTGCTCCGCGGCTCTTCGTCAATGGCCTGGAGCAGCCCGCAACGATCTCAAGTGGCGACCCAACCGCTCCGATTCCCGCGTTGGACGATTTGCGAATCGGTTATCATTCCGATACGGGCAGTCTTCGCATCCTCGACGGATCAATCCGCGACTTCCGGATGTATGATCGCGATATGTCCGAGGCCGAACTGACCGCAATGGCCGCGGCTGGTGCGAATACCTACAACATCATTCCTGCGGAAGAACTGAACGCCGGAGATCTTGTGACGATGCCGGACGATCGCCTGATTGCGGCGTCCTTCGCCGGCAACAGCCTGGTTCTCATGCAGTATGATCGCGAAGGTTCTCAATTCCAGGAAATCGCGCGGCAGGCTATCCCCGGTGTCGGAACACTCCACTCGCTGGCCGCCTCGGTCGATGGGAGCGACGGAATCGCATTGCACATGTCGACGCGCGGTCCGGCGGACTACCTGTCCTATGGCCACCCACTCTACAGCGAAGACTTCATGCCGTACGACGGCGCAGGCATCTGGCTCGGCGGCAAACCGTACGATCTGTTCTACCAGGCCGGAGTGACGTTCTTCGGAGACTCGACGATCTTCTCGGATGTGAGCGAAACGGGCCAGGATGTCCCACAAGTTCCATACGGGATCGCTGGGTTGGCGCCCTATGCCGATGGGCTTGTCGCCGGTTCTGAACTGGGAATGTTATACTCTTACACGACCGACGAAACAGGGGAGATCACGGGCCGACGCTACCTCTGGCACGAAGGCCAGGAACTCCTTCTTCATCCATACGGAGACGCGCGACCAATTGCGATCGCGAACGAATCTCAGGATGGCTACGATCTTCTCGTTCAATCTCCCGCAGGACTTCATCTCTATCGCCCGATCTCGCTGGAAGACATGATCTTCCAAGCGATTCAGCCGATTCAGGCGGAGGCTGTTTCTCTGTACTTCGGTCGCGACGCAGTCATCACCAGTGGCGATATCAATGGGGACACCATCCCCGATCTGATCGCCGGCAATGCCTCGGGTGAACTGCTCTGGGCCCAGGGAATCACGAGCACCGAATACAGTGCTCCGACGCCTCTCTCGATCGACGGTGAAGCCTACAACTACGACGCCGGATATCGTGGCTCGCTACAGGGGCCGGCGCAGGGTCGCCTGGGTTACACGGCGCCGACGGTTTTCGACTGGGACGGCGATGGCCGCAACGACCTGCTACTTTCCAATATCAGCGGCGATTACTTCCTGGTCCGTCACCGCGATACCGATTCGGCAGAATTCGACGCGCCGGTGCCGATCTATCTCGATGGTCTGGAACTGCGCACGACGTGGCGTAACCAGCCGGCGATCGCTGCCCTGGGAACCGAAGCCAAGCCGGCTCTTGTGACGTTTGATGCAGACGACAAACTTCATCTGTACTGGCACTACGACGCGCAGAACGTGATGGATGGCGGCCTTCTTCTGGCGGAGGGGGGAGAGGCCATCGATGCAAACGAACTCGACTCGAGCGGTACTGGTCGAGTTCGTTTGCAGCTCTATGATTGGGATGGCGACGGCGCGCTCGATCTTCTTCTCGGGGCATGTCCTGAAACGTCCATTCCAAGCCCTGAGAGCGGATTGCCTCGTCATTCCGACTACAATCACGCGGCAATTCTTCTGATGAGAAATGTCGCCAGCAATGAAGCGCCGGCATTTGCCGATCCATTGATTCTCGCCGATGAAAACGGGCCGATCGATCTGGGGGACGAGACCTGCTCTCCCGTCGCGGTGCCTGGCGCATCTGGGACGCAACTGCTGTTTGCAAACAGCCTCGGCGAAGTTCAGCGCGTAGCCGACGATAACCTCCTGAAACTGTCCGGATTCATTACATACTAAGGGAGTCAGGGAATTCATATGAACTGCACGTCATTCAAGACATTTGCGACGATAGGAGTTGCGGCCGCTGCCATGGTTGCACCGGCAGCCGCTCAGACGATCCGCGAGCCGCAACCTTTCCGTGTGTATCAACGCAGTAGCGAAGACACAGCTCGCATTCCTTTCAGGATCGAGTCGGTACCTGCGACGATCAAGAAGATCGAGGTGTCGCTCGTGGACTCGGAAGGGAAGTCATTCTTTGCGCGCCACCTGGCGAATCCCTCCGGAGATGTCTCCGGTGCGATCGACGAAGTGCCTGTGGGCGGGCCGTATCGGTTTGCCGTAGAGTATTCAACCGCGGATGGGTTGCTTCTGACGCAGACTTCGACAGATCTCCTCGTTGGCGATCTGTGGATTCTCGCCGGTCAGTCGAACATGGAAGGCACGGCGCACCTGCAGGACCTGGAGCCGCCATCTGACATGGTCCACGTTTTCCGGCTTTATGATGAATGGACAATCGCCAAGGATCCGCTCTCTGATCCTAACCTCGCAGTCGATCCCGTTCATTGGCGGAGCACAATTTCTCAGATCCCCGATTCAGAGAACCTGGATTTTATCGCAAGATCGAATGGGTTCAGCAGCACCGATCTTGTGGTGCGCAAGCGCCCGGTCGCGGAACCTGTTCGCAAGGCGCTTTCGAATGCCGGCGTCGAGTGGCATGACTTCCTGGAAGCCATGCGTCCCGATAAAGGTGCGGCGCTGGAATCGGAATTCCGGCGGAATAGAGGTGCGGGCCTCGGCGTCGCATTCGGAAAGCACCTGCAGGAAGAAACCGGTGTCCCGATCGGGCTCATCATGAACGCGAACGGTGGCACGAATATGTCGCAATGGGACCCGAACCTGGCCAGCTACGGCGGCGAATCGCTCTATGGGTCTCTTCTTCGTCGCGTCGATCTGCTCGGCGGCGAGGTGACTGGAATCGTCTGGTACCAGGGCGAATCCGACGCCGAATCGCAGGAGCAGATCGACAACTACAGCGAGCGTACGACGAACTTCGTTCAGCAGCTTCGTCGCGATTTCAACGCCCGTGATCTCCCGTTTGTTCTCGTGCAATTGGGCCGAGTTTACGACAAGCGCCGGAACTCCTCGTATTGGATGAGCATTCAGACGCAGCAACTGGAACTCGAGCAATCGCTTGGCAATGCGTGGCTGGCTGCAGCGACCGGCGAGAGCATGAGCGACCACATTCACCTCGACGGCAAGGGCCAGCGCGAACTTGGGCGCAAGCTCGCCGATATTGTGCTTGGCGGTGTCTACGGATACGATATCGAGCGCGGCCCTCGTTTGAAGTCTGCGGTTCGGACAGATGCAAAGACGATTCGCCTCGAATTCGACTCCGTGAACGGATCGCTTGTTTCCACTGCTCCTTTCCCCGGCTTTGTTGTGCGGGATTCGCATCGAAGCTACCAGACGATTGAAGATATCTCCATCGATCCGAACGATGGAAACGCCGTGATTCTCACCATGCTGTATCCCATCGGAGACGGCGCCACGGTGACATTCGGGGAAGGAATTAACCCCGTTATCGGACTGGCAGATGAACTCGATCTGACCGTCCCCGTGTTTGGACCTATCACTATCGAAACGGAGCAGACTCGCTAATGAAGTTACTCAAGCGAACACTGACCCTGGCAGCCATGACGGCGCTGCCGTTATGTGTCTCGGCGGAACTCCTCGTGTCGGAGTCTTTCGATTACCCGGCTGGCACCATTACGCAGACTCCGAATTGGGCGACATTCGGCACACCCGGTTCCAAGACGGTCATGATCGAGGATAGTTCCCTCGAGTACAAGGGTCTGCCGAAGTCAACCGGCGGCCGCGCCATCGTTGATGACGAGGGTGACGAACGCGTCTCCATGGCGATCATCCCGGGAGTCACGAGTGGCACGGTGTATTACTCGCTGCTTGTGAACCTGACCAAGATTCCAACCGAGAAGACCTATGCAATGCACCTGAATGGGAGTCGCTATTCAGGGCGCATCCTGTTTCTGGATGCCGGGGATGGGAAGTACAAGATCGGCATTTCCAACACAACGGCCGGACAGTACGCCGACCGCACATTCTCACCTGGCGAGACAGTGCTGGTTGTTGTTCGCTATCGGTTCGATGCGACACCGACCCAGGATGAAGTCGCTTTGTTCCTCGACCCCGATCCTTCCGCCGATGAACCGGCACAACCAGACGTTGTTCGGCTGGATCGCTCCGAATCGCTCATTGACGAGTTCGTCTTCCGCCAGTGGGACGGCGTCGGCTCCTACGAGGCCGATGATTTGCGCATCGGGACAACGTGGGATGCGGCGATGGGGCACGAGGAAGTCTCGCAACGCGTTCTCGAAGCTCGGGCCGCGATGATGAAGTGGGCGCAGCCCCGGGAAGCCAATCGCCTGAAGTACGAAAACCCCGGCCTCGTCGATCAACTTGGCGTTGGCCTGTGGGGGCTTCCCCTGCCGATGGATTGGGACAATGACGGCGACTATGATATGATCATGTCGTCCCGCGCCGCACCGTACAGCGGCACGTTCCTCTTCGAGAACTACGGCACAGACGTTTTTGGCCCTCCTGTTGAACTGGGGCCCGCAAAGAAGGACTTGACGATTACGCATACTTCGGAAGGCCCCATTATTGTAACCCCCGGCGTCATGTATCGCGACTTCTCGAATGGACTCTTCGGAAAGCCTGAGTCGATTCCCTTCAAGCAGGATTTCTATGCGGGACGTGTAAACCAGTGGGAGTTCGCCGATTGGGAAGGCGACGGCGACCTCGACTTGATGATCGGTATCAGTGACTGGCGCGATTACGGCTGGGACGATGCCTTCAACGAGAAGGGCGAATGGATAGCCGGGCCGCTCCACGGACACGTCTACATCTCGATCAACGAAGGTAGCGATGAACATCCATCCTACGTGGAACCCTTCGAAGTTCAGGCCGGCGATTCCCTGCTGGATACGTATGGTGCGCCTTCGCCGAACTACGCCGATTGGGATGGCGACGGCGACATGGACCTTCTCTGCGGAGAATTCCTCGATCGGATCACTTTCTTCGAGAACGTTGGTACGCGCGAAGCACCGAAGTTTGCCGAAGGTCGCTTCCTGGAAGCCGATGGCAAGACGATCCACATGGACCTGGAGATGCTGCAGGTCGACGTCCTCGACTGGGACAAGGATGGTGATCCGGATATCATCGTTGGCGAGGAAGACGGCCGCGTCTCGCTGATTGAGAATGCAGGAAAGGGCCGCGCAAAAGCGCCGGTTTACTTCAAGCAGCGCGCCTACGAGATCAAGTTCGGTGCTCTCGATACGCCCTGGCCCGTCGATTGGGACGGCGATGGGGACGATGACATCATTCTCGGCAATACGGCTGGTTTCATTGCTTTGCTGGAGAATCTCGATGGTGGAAGCCCGCCGCAGTTCAGCACTCCGCAATTCCTGGAAGCAGACGGTGAAGTGATTCGCATCATGGCGGGAGAGAATCTCTCCATCCAGGGACCGGCCGAGGCCAAATGGGGTTACACGGCCGTGACCGTAGCCGACTGGAACAGCGACGGACTTCCGGACATCGTTACGAATTCGATCATCGGCAAGATCGTGTGGTACAAGAACGTTGGCACGCGGACAGAACCGAAACTCACTGGACCGCTGAGCATCGAGCTCGATGTCGACGGCGAGACACCCTATCCCGCATGGAACTGGTGGAAGCCGGAAGGCAAGGAACTCGTCACGCAATGGCGCACGACGCCGATGACGATCGATATGAACGAAGACGGAAAGATGGATCTCGTTCTGCTTGATACCGAAGGCTTTCTGGCATTCTACGAACGCACTGGAGATCCCACGAAGACCAGCGTCGTCTCGGCACCGCAGCGCATCTTCCGTATGGCTTCGGCCGATTCGACGTTCAACAACAATGGCGAAGTCGAGTCTTACGACTTCAACGAAGACGGCGTGAACGACCTCTTGCAGCGCTCCCTCGATGGTGGAGTCGTCTATGTATCCCGTACCCCGATTGATCGCAAGACGGTCACCGTGACCGAACAGGGGATGGTGGAGAAGGGAACTGAACTTCTCACGCCAACCATGAAGGAGCAAACTCTGCTCCGCATGAACATGGGATGGGCCGGCCGAGCCGGACGCCGCAAGTACGTGATGGCTGACTGGGACGCAGACGGCGACCTGGACCTACTCGTGAATTCACGCGGAATCAACTTCCTCGAGAATGTTGGCAAGAAAGGCGAGTTCGTCTTCAAGGATCACGGCCGTATCACGCCGCATCGTCTGGCGGGCCATACAACCTATCCCACGGTCGTCGATTGGAACCGCGACGGTGTGCTCGATCTGCTGATCGGCGCGGAAGACGGATGCCTTTATTACTACCAGAGGGATAAGTCCTCGGAACTTCTCCAAGAATACTAATCCACAATCAATGAAGAGATCGCACCTACGAAAGGATAGATCATGAAATCGCAAAGAGGCTTCACACTCATTGAACTGCTGATCGTCGTCGCAATCATTGCGATCCTCGCAGCTATTGCCGTGCCGAACTTCCTCGAGGCGCAAACGCGTTCGAAAGTCTCGCGCGTCAAGGCCGACATGCGGACCGTTGCGACGGCCATGGAATCCTATCGCGTGGATTTCAATAAGTACCCACCAGTCTACATTAGGTTCGGTTCCACCGAGATCAAGATCACGCCGGTCGTGCAGCGGTATGTGCGCTTAACGACGCCAATCGCCTACATCACGACAGTTCCGCTCGACCCGTTCTTCGGTGGCCGTGAATCCGATCTGCCTGTTTGGGGCCTGCCGGTGTTTGACTACTGGAGCTACGACGAACCGTATCTCTGGGGGCCGCGCCGCGGGACGTCCTGGTGGGTTTCGTCCTACGGACCGGACAAGGAGAAGAACGGCAACTCCGCGACGGCTCCCGACGGTAGCTCGTTCTCCTGGAGCACCCCGTACGATCCCACAAACGGCAGCATCAGTGCCGGTGAAATCACTCGGTTGTCCGATGGCTTCCAGACCGAAGACTACGCACCCTGACAATCTCTAATACGGAGTTGATCAAATGGCTGGTTTTGAGAACAGATACCCGGGCGATTTGCCCAAGGTCGGCATTCGGCCGATCATCGATGGCCGGCGCAATGGCATCCGTGAATCTCTTGAAGAGCCCACGCTTGCCATGGCGCGAGCGGCTGCTGAATTGATTGAGAACAACCTGCGCCATCCGAGTGGGCAGAAGGTGGAATGCGTCGTTCCTGAATTCTGCATCGGTGGAGCGACGGAGGCCGGACGCGTCGATGCACTTCTCGCAAAGGAAGGCGCGACGGTTTCGCTGAGCGTCACTCCTTGCTGGTGCTATGGTTCGGAAACCATGGACATGGATCCCCTGCGTCCAAAGGCAATTTGGGGATTCAATGGCACCGAGCGCCCGGGCGCCGTCTACCTCGCGGCAACGCTCTCTGCGCATACGCAGAAGGGACTTCCATGCTTCGGCATCTATGGCCAGGATGTGTTGGAGTCCGGCGACCTGACGATCCCGGAGGATGTGAAGGAGAAGATCCTGCGCTTTGTGAAGGGTGGATTGGCTGTCGCGACGATGCGTGGCAAGTCCTACCTCGCGATGGGCGGTGTCTCGATGGGAATCGCCGGGTCGATCGTCGATTGTCCGCTGATCGAGGAATATCTCGGCATGCGTGTCGTGCAGATCGACATGACCGAATTCGTCCGGCGCATGAATCTCGGAATCTACGATCGTGACGAGTTCCGCAAGGCCCTCGCATGGGTGAAGGAAAACTGCCAGGAGGGCGAAGATCGCAATCCACCCGACAAGCAGCACACTCGCGAACAGAAAGATCAGGATTGGGAGATGTCCCTGAAGATGGCGCTGATTGCTCGCGATCTGATGGTCGGCAATCCTGCTTTGCGCGATATCGGTTTCGGCGAAGAAGCTGAAGGGCACAATGCCATTTGTGGCGGATTCCAGGGCCAGCGTCAGTGGACCGATTACTATCCTAACGGCGATTTCCTCGAGGCGATTCTCAACTCCTCGTTTGATTGGAATGGCATCCGCCAGCCCTACATCGTCGCCACAGAGAATGACTCGCTCAATGGCCTGACGATGTTGCTTGGCAACATGCTGACGGGCACCGCGCAGATCTTCGCCGATGTTCGTACATACTGGAGCCCCGACGCCGTGAAACGCGTTACCGGGCACAGTGTGAGCGGCGACGCGGCAAACGGCTTCCTGCACTTGATCAACTCGGGACCGGCTGCTCTCGACGGCTGTGCCGAGATGAACGATGTAGACGGAAAGCCGACCATGAAGCCATTCTGGGAGATGACGAATCCCGACGTGAAGGCTTGCCTGAAGGCGACCACTTGGCATCCTGGAACGCTGGAGTATTTCCGTGGCGGCGGCTGGTCGACAAAGTTCGTCACCCGCGCAGGAATGCCATGTACAATCTTCCGCCTTAACCTTGTAAAGGGGCTTGGCCCGGCACTGCAGATCGCCGAGGGCATCACCACCGGATTGCCGGAGGATGCTCACAAGAAGCTCGATCTGCGTACCGATCCCACATGGCCGACCACTTGGTTTGCCCCGCGCCTGACAGGCACATTCCCTTACGAGTCCGTCTATTCAGTGATGAATAACTGGGGCGCGAATCACTGCGTCTTGAGCCCCGGGCACATCGGCGACGACCTCATCACGCTCGCTTCGATGCTTCGCATTCCGGTTTACATGCACAACGTCGAGGCGACTCGCGTTTTCCGCCCGAGTTCCTGGTCGAGCTTCGGGACGACTGACCTCGAGGCCGGCGACTTCCGCGCCTGCCAGGCATACGGAGCGCTGTACAAATGAGCGGTGTTTTCATCGGCGTTGACGTTGGAACCGGAAGCGCACGCGCGGGCATCTTCGACCGCAACGGTCGGATGTTGGCTTCGGCGACGCAGGCCATTGCGATGAATCGTCCGCAGCCGGATTTCGTCGAGCAATCGTCCGACGATATCTGGAAGGCCGTCTGTCATTGTGTGAAGTCGGCCGTGGCCTCTGCATCGGTCAAGGGCTCGGATGTATGGGGAATCGGATTCGATGCAACATGCTCGCTCGTTGTCGTGGATGCTGAAGGAGAGCCGGTCTCAGTTTCCCCCTCGGCCGAGGATCAATGGAACATCATCGTCTGGATGGACCATCGCGCCATCGAGCAGGCAGAGTTCATCAACTCCGGCGATCATGAAGTTCTTCGCTACGTCGGCGGAACGATTTCCCCTGAGATGCAGAGTCCGAAACTTCTCTGGCTGAAGCAGAACATGCCAAAGGCGTGGAATCGTGCCGCGCATTTCTTCGATCTGCCGGATTTCCTGGTCTGGCGTGCTACGGACGCGAATATCCGTTCGCTGTGCTCGACGGTCTGCAAATGGACCTATATGGGACACGAGAAACCCAACGGACGCTGGGACGCGAAATATTGGCGGGCCATCGGCCTGGGTGAATTGGCCGAGGAGAATTGGTCGCGCATCGGAACGGACATTCGCCCGATGGGATCGAGCGTTCGCAAAGGACTCTCTGCGAGGGCCGCGGCGGAACTTGGCTTGGAAGAAGGCACTTCCGTCGGCGTGTCGATTATCGACGCGCACGCAGGAGGCATCGGCATCATTGGTGCAGAACTCGACGATGGTCCGCTCTCACCGGCAAACGCCAGCACGCGATTGGCCCTGATCGGCGGCACGTCATCCTGCCACATGGCTGTCTCGGTCGATCCGACATTCATCGATGGCGTCTGGGGGCCGTACTACTCAGCGATGATCCCAGGCTATTGGTTGAATGAAGGCGGGCAAAGCGCCACCGGTGCGCTGATCGACCACGTGATCTTCTCGCATTCGGCATCGAATGAGTTGAAGGAACTGAGCGAGAAGACCGGACAAAGCGTGTACGAGTTGCTTAATGCGGAACTGGACCGACTTGCGGATGAAGCGAAGTGTCCCGTTTCGCTCCTGACGCACGAGCTTCATGTGCTTCCGTACTTCCATGGGAATCGTTCGCCGCGCGCCGATCCAACGCTCAAGGGGATGGTTTGCGGGTTGCGACTTGGCGCCCCGATGTCGGACTTGGCGCTGCTTTACCTCGCTGCAATCCAAGCGGTTGCGTTCGGGACACGCCACATCATCGAGGCGATGAACGCGGATGGCTATCGGATCAAGACAATCTGTGCGTGTGGCGGCGGGACCAAGAATCCCGTCTACTTGCAGCAACACGCGGACATCACGGGTTGCCGCATCATCCTCAGCAAAGAGCCCGAGGCCGTTCTGCTTGGGTCGGCGATTCTCGGCGCTGTCGCCTCCGGAGAGTTCGGAACGATCGAACAGGCCATGGCGGAGATGTCCAAGCCCGGCCGCATCATCGATCCTGCGAACTCCGACATCGAGGAGTTCCACAAGCGCAAGTATCAGATCTTCAAGCGCATGTACCATGACCAGATCACCTATCGTGAATTGATGGGCGATGCAGGAAAGGTCTGACGAGGGTAAGTCGCTCGTCGAGAACGAATCGACATTTTCAATTTGGGAGCCACGTATGCTGACGCGTCGCTGCTTTGCATTCCTTCTATTCGTCATCCTCTCGATCCCCAGCGGAATGATCGCCGCATATGAAATCGAAGCGGCCGCCGGAGTCACCCCTCATTCCGAATGGAAGAGTGGCGAGCCAATTCCCGTGGGCACAGTGAACCGCGAAGGCCCGCTCGCGCCCGGCGTCACCTTCTGGACGCTCGGATTCATCGCCGATGCGGCCGGTGGGCTCCCCTCGATGGTGATGGGCACCGACAAGTTCAGTCATCCCTCCGGCGTGTATTACTACAAGGCCATCGGACGCGATCCGAAGACGAACTCCCCTATCTTCGCCGATCCCCAGCGCACGAATGCTCCTTTCAATGGCAGCCATTGTGCCGCGGTCGTGCAGGACAGTAGCGGAAAAGCTTATGGCGCATGGTACAGTCCTGGTAAAATCCAGATCGCGCCATTCGATCCTTCAACCTGCAAGTTCGCGAAGGCAACGATGTCGCTCGATGTGTCTGAGTTGCCTCGGGGCCCCTCCTGCTTCTATCTGCTGCCTCTCGACGATGGTACTATGGAGTCGGGGCAGTGGATGGTCATCTTGGGTGTTGGCGACGGAATCCCACATCGGCCGGAAGGTCCAAGTTGGCGCGAGCCCGAATATCGCCCGTACGATGGATCCGGAATCTACCGCGGCCACCTGAGTGAATTCACGCTCTATGGGAAGACGTTCGACCTCTCGAATGGCAAATCGGAGTATCTCGGAAAGGTCTCGCCGGGCGACAGGGCAAGTCTGATTAGCTGCGATTCTGTTGCAGCGCTGCAGCTTCGGAAGGAACACGGCGGCGACCTGCTTGTTGGGACGCGTCTGGGGGCGCTCAATTACTTCCCCGCAGAGTGGAAGGATGGCATTCCGACTTATCCTAAGCGTTTGCGGGCGGTTGATCACGATGGCAACGCGATTCGCTTCCCATCGGTCATGGCGTACATCAAGTCATACCCGAACGAATCGACTGGGCTGGACGATCTTGTGATCGGAACCCAGGGGTTCACGATGTACTACCGATTCAGTGGGCAGTTCACGGATCGTGGCGAACCGATCTTCGACGAGCCCTCTGTCGTAAACGTGAAGAACGCCACGCTACAATTGGGTGCGCTGACCGTTCCGAACATCGTAGACTGGGACCAGGATGGGACGCTGGACATTGTGGCCGGCAATTCCGATGGCTTCGTGATGTTCTCGCGGAATGCTGGCACAAATGAAGTCCCACGTATGCTGCCCGGCGAACGTATCGTTGGCGGTGGCCAGGACATTCATGTGCAACCTGGCTACTACGACATCCAGGGCCCGGGCGAGGCGCGCTGGGGGTACTCGTGCCCCACGACCGTCGATTGGGATGGCGATGGAGATATAGATATCGTCATGAGCGATCCAACCGCTGCGCACACAGTGTTCCTGAACCAGGCAGGTCCTGGGAAGCCGCCCGTCCTCGCTGCCGGACGTCATCTCTACTGGGAACATCTCGATTTGCATGGGACGTGGCGTGTTCGACCGGCCGCGGCGCAGATGGGCGATCGCATGGCGTATGTCCTTCTGGATAAGGACAACGAACTGCACCTGTATTGGCGGTTGGATGACTACAATGTTGAGAGCGCTGGGAAAATCTTGCAACCGAACGGGAAACCGATTTCCGGCGCGTACCTGTTTGCCGGCGGCCGAGGTCGCCTGAAGCTGCTGCTGTACGACTGGGACAAGGACGGCCGGGTGGATATCGTCACAGGAACTTCGCGACATGCTTCGGTGGGGGATCCGAATAACGGTCTTCCCCAGGCACTCGGCCGCCCCGGCTCCTCTGTCTTGTGGCTGCGGAACGTCGGCACGAATGAGAAGCCGGTTCTCGAGTGGCCGCGCGTCCTTGCTTTCAAGGGCAAGCCGATCTTCTTCGGCCAGCACTCCTGCGCGCCTTCGATTGGCGACCTTGGGCCGGGGAAAGACGAGAACATGGTTGTTGGAACTGAAGACGGCAGGGTGTACTTCTTCCAGCGCGAAGACATCGGCTTCCTCAGTATCCCCGAGATTGCGAAAGCTAATCTTGGCGTCGTAATCGATCGTCTGTGTGGGAATCCGGATCGTTTGCCCGACGACAAAGGAGAATGGCTTTCCCTGAGAAACATCTCCGATGAAGACATCGACATCAACGGGTGGTGGTTGTTTCAGCGCGGCACTCGTCAGATTCTCCGTTCCAGCCAGGCAGACGTCAATTTAGCGCCCGGTGAATCTCTCGTGCTTGGGCGCTCGCGAGACATTCCCATCGAGGGAGACGCGTCCGTCGACATCCTGCTCGACAACGACTTCATCTTCGACAATTCGAAGGGAATTATCGGCCTCTACAGCTTCCAGGGCCTGCATGATGCCGTGCGCTGGGGAGAAGGATCGGAGGAACTGCTGAAGTCCAAAGTGACGACGCACGAACTCATCCACGGCGTGGTGGACGACCTTTGTCGCTATATCGGTCCTGCCTTCCAGTCGGGCGAAGTTCGCGATACGATGCCTGCCGTCAAGTAGAGGCAAATCCGGTCGGTCCTGCATTTAAGGGGGCTGGGATCACAGAAGCAGGTTATGGACACACAGAGGCCAAGTCGTGGACGCTTGGTGATATTGCCTTCGGGCACAAGCTCAGAGGGTACTGAGTAAAAAGTTTTATCAAATTCCGGTCTGCGCAAGAAAATAAACTCGTGACCTGGTGAGGGGTCCAGGGTACAAAGCATCACGAACGACGCAGTGAGTTGCATTTCCCGACTGAAACGCAAACAGCGTTCGTTTAGACAAATTTCCCCCCGACAGGCGCCGACACAATGAGGGCGCTATCAATAGCCGGAGAAGCCTGGTGCGGGCTTCTCCGGCTTTCTTCTTAATCAATCCGTTTCGGCGAAATCCACCCGCAGCGGCAGTGGGTGATCCGGTGTCTCGGAGGTCAGCAGCGCCAGGTTATTGATGGGGATCGTCCACTGGAAGTCTCGATTTACCAGTAATCGAGCTGCTTCGGCCGCCTTGTCGGCGTCCAATCCCGTGGAGGCCAGCGTCAGGTGCGGGACCCAGGTTTCCGGCCGGAAATTGGGCGTCGGATCGGTGGCAATCGCGTGGAGCCGCGGCCCCAGAGAGCGGTGGATCATGTTCAGGCGAGGATCGCGGACAACGTGGATGAAGAGAACAGGGCTTTCGCCCGGGAAGAAGGAGAGCGCGTTGGTACGCACAGAGAATGGCGTCATGCGGGCGGCGAATCGGGTCAGGACAGTCTGGAGCCGCGGCAAATCGTAGGACGCGGCAGAATGCCAGGTAAAATGCGGGATCGGCCGACGCGCCACGCCACCCAGTCCGACACGCTCCTCCAGTTCCGCCCATAGGGCGCGGACCTTGTGGGCGTGCTCGTCGTCCAGGAGCGAAACGACTGCATTGAGAGCCGGCATCATCGAGTCCCGCTGAAAGGGAGTACCTCATCGCTAGAGGATCGAAAAAAGGGGGGCCAGATAAAAGTTCGGGATTTTGGACAATCGATGCAGGAGCAGGGCAGACTCAGGGATTGTCCCATCGGTTCCGCACGGCCTATACATCCCATCTGCGGTCAGGCTTCAGGCGCCGCAATCTCATGCAGGAGTCCTCGATGTCTACGAAACCCCGGTTGATCAATGCGCTGCGAGAAATGGCGATCCTGTTGGAACTGGACGGTGCGAACACCTTCAAAGTCGGCGCCTACACCAAGGCCGTCCGCGCACTCGGTGACGAGAGCCTGGACATTGGATCTCAAGTGGACGCCGGGACGCTGACGGAGATCGAAGGCATCGGCAAAGGCATCGCCGAGAAGATCCAGGAGTTCTGGGACCAGGGACAGATCGAGGAACTGGATGACTTGAAAGGCAAGTACCCGCCCGGTCTTGTCGAGATGACGAAGATTCCGGGCTTCGGCGCAAAGAAAGTGCGCGCCGTTTACCAGGAACTCGGCATCACAACGATCGAAGGATTGGAGAAGGCCTGCGAGGATGGCAGCGTCGCCGGCTTGAAAGGTTTCGGCAAGAAATCCGCAGAGAAGATCGTCGCCGGTATCGAGCAATTGCGAAAGCACTCCGGCCGTTTCCTGCTTTCGCAGGCGTACGAAACTGCGCAGCCGATTCTCGAGGCACTCGTGAGTCTCGACGTCGTCGAACAGGTTGAACTCGCGGGCAGTCTGCGTCGCTGGCGCGAAACGATCAAAGACGTCGACTTCGTTTGCGCGACGAACGAGCCGGAGGCGGTGATGGACTTCTTCGTTGGCCTGCCGTCGGTCGAACGCGTCACCGGCAAGGGCACTACGAAGTCGAGCGTCCTGTTGGATTCCGGGATGGGCGCAGACTTGCGCTGCGTGTCGCCCGAACAATATCCGTTTGCGCTTCAGCACTTCTCAGGCTCGAAGGAGCACAACACGGCGTTGCGCGGTCGCGCGAAAGAGATGGGGTTGAAGTCGAATGAATATGGCCTCTTCCGCGAAGGGACGGAGACATCGCTCGAGGCGAAGACAGAGGCGGATGTCTACAAGCACCTGGGGCTCGCGTGGATTCCGCCCGAGTTGCGCGAAGACATGGGCGAGGTCGAAGCGGCGGAAGAAGACGATTTGCCAAACCTGATCGTCGCCGAAGATGTGCGCGGCATCATGCACCTGCACACACACTACAGCGATGGTCGCCCCGAGGTTGAGGACTACGCGAAGTGGGCGGTCGAGAACAAGATCGAGTGGATGGGCTTGGCCGATCACAGTCAGACAGCCGCATACGCCGGTGGATTGAAACCGGCCGACGTCGAGCGCCAGTTCGACGAAATCGATGGCGTGAATGAGAAGTATGCAAACAAAGGCGTGCGTTTACTGAAAGGCATCGAGTCGGACATTCTGCGCGAAGGTGCGTTGGATTACGAGGATGAACTCCTCGCGCGATTCGATTACATCGTGGCGTCGGTGCATAGCCTCTTCAATTTGTCCGAAGAAGATCAGACGAAGCGCATCCTCTGCGCGATCGAGAATCCTCACACCACGATTCTCGGTCACATGACGGGACGATTGCTGTTGGCCCGCGATGGCTATGAAATTAACCAGCGCGAGATCATCAAGCGCTGCGCACAGTGCAAGACGATCATCGAAATCAACGCGAACCCCCATCGGTTGGATTTGGATTGGCGACTCGTACATTTCGCAATCGAGCAAGGATGTCTGCTTTCGATCGGCCCGGACGCACATGCCATGTCGGGGCTCGATCATATGAAGTACGGCATCGCGATGGCGCGCAAGGGTTGGGCGGAAAAGCAGCACATCGTGAACACGTGGAGCATGGACGAGTTCCTTCAATTCGCCGCGGCGAAGCGAAAGGGATGACAATGGCCGCTGGGCCGAAAATCCTCATCGCAATGGATTCGTTCAAGGGCACGCTCTCGGCGAATGAAGCGTGTCGCGCCGTCGAGAACGGCATTCGCGCGGTGCAGCCGAACGCGGAGTGCGAATGCATTCCCCTCGCGGATGGTGGCAGTGGAACCACCGATGTGTTTCTTCGTCTGCGCCATGGCCGGCGCATCGATGTGCCCGTGATGTCGCCAATCGGCAAGGAAGTCATCGCGCACCTCGCGCATTTCACGGATCCCGACGAGGTCGTTCTTGAATTGGCCGCGGCGAGCGGCCTCGCCCTCATCCCTGAATCGCGACGCAATCCGATGGAGGCAACATCGTTCGGCTGCGGGCAATTGATCGCTCGAGCATTCGAAATGTCGGACTGCGTGACCGTCGGGCTTGGGGATTCCGGAATTGTGGACGGCGGCGTGGGCGCAATGCAGGCGCTCGGCGTGCGCTTCCTCGACGAACGGGGCGAGACATTGGAAGCACCGCTTGTCCCGAAGGATTTTGGGCGGATTACGGGATTGGATGCGGGCGGTGTGCCTCGCGACAAGACAGTGCGAGTTCTCTCCGACGTGGAGAATCCGTTGCACGGAAGACTGGGCGCCGCGCGCGTCTTCGGACCACAGAAAGGCGCCTCGCCCGAGATGGTCGAGCAACTGGCGGAGGCTTTGGAGCATGTCTACGGATTGATCGAAGCAACGGTTGGCCGGCGAGTTTCTGAAAGGTCCGGCGCCGGCGCGGCAGGGGGAATGGGCGGGGCGCTGTTGGCGTTCTTCGACGCAGAGATCGTCTCAGGCTCCGATTTCCTCATCGACCAATCGAGCCTTCTCGATCACCTCGCAAACAGCGATCTCGTCATCACCGGCGAAGGCCGCTTCGACCGCCAATCGATGATGGGCAAAGGCCCCGGTCGCATCGTCCGCGAGGCAAAGGCCCTCGGCATCGGCGTCCAAGTCCTTGCCGGCTCCGTGGAATGGGACGACAGGATGCGCGAATTCCTCACCGCCGATCAAGTAACCGGACTGATCGAATCGGACGCTTCGATTCCGTCGCCGGGGGAGACCACAAACCTCCTCGCCGCCGCGGTGCGGCGTGCGCTTGTGAGAACTGATCCACCTACTAGTCGAACTGATCTAAGGACCCATGAACAATGAGGAACTGCCTGCGAGCTGTGATTCTCCCATTGGTCACGCTTCTCCTATTCGCATGCATAGGTTCAGACAGTGATGATCAACCCACCCAGAGCGAAGTAATCGAGAGTTTGCAGGCCCGCGTAGGCGAGTACGATGCTTTCATAGATGAACTTGAACGCACCGGCATAGCCCTGATCAATCTTAGGCCAGATGGGACTTGGAATGTGACGTACATGTGGGACGAGACTCGTGACGATTCTTCCATCTCTTCACACATTCGATTTATGAAGCAGGAGTCGATAAGAGCAGTAACAATCGACGGAATCCGTGCCCATATCACTATCTGGATCGCCGGCTCCTTGAGTGTATATCGGCTTCGTGGACTTGTTCGAGCTGAGGATGGCCCCAGTACAAGGACTGTTACCAGAGATGGTCACGGTCAAATAGACATCCTTACTCCAACGAGCATCGACTCCTGGTATTACTGGGAGCGATCGGACGGATTTACCCAGCCTGGCCTCACCGACTAGCGGACTCTTTGGAGATGCTGAGAGGAGGTTCTCAGTTGAACCGGACGATTCAATCCCATCGTTGGACAGGAGCAGGGAGAAGCAGATGGGGAGATCACAGGAGGTCGCATCGGATTTGCAGAGGAAGTAACCCGGACTTGCGATTGCGGAAGTGATCCATGCTGATTGACTTGGCGATCGAGAGAGGCAACATCAGATCATTATGGAAGCAACGCTTCGAATACTAAACGAACTGGAACAGGAAGGTCTGATTGAGCGCTATGCTCTCGCCGGCGCTATGGCGGCCATGTTCTATCCCATTGAACCTGTCAGTACATACGACCTTGATGTCTTTATCTTCGTGACTCCAAAGAGATCAGCTCTTTCCTTGGATCCCTTCAATGGATTGTACGAAGAACTGAAGAGCAGAGGATACGAGTGGCAGGATCTGTACCTCATCATCGAGGGGATTCCAGTCCAGTTTCTTCCTGCGGAGAAACCGCACATCGTTGAGGCTGTTCAAACAGCAGTCGATATGGAATACAAGGGCGAACTGGAGACGGTCATTACCCATGTTCCGCGAGCGGAATACCTCATGCTAATCATGCTCGATGCTGGGCGGCAAAAGGACAAAGACCGCTTCAGGCTGCTATGGAGAGCGGACGCGGAGGGGCCGAGTTTCCTGGACAGACAGCTCCTGGCGGATCTAGTATCAAAGTATGGATGGCAGAAGAAGTACGACGAGTGGATCCGATCATGAACATCGAGCAGATTGCTGAATCCAAGAAGAAATTCCGTTCTCGGCTGGCGCGACTTCCAATCAATGAGAAGGTCGCGCTGATCGTATCCATGCAGCGCCGCAATGCTCCGATCCTGTCCGCGCGGGGAGTGAGAGTCCATGTGTGGCAGATCCCGACTCCGTCTGCCGCGGATATCATCCGTAGGCTGAGCAAGCCGCAACAAACGAAAACATCCGACTGACCACACCCTCAGCCAGCAGATCCGGTAAGGACAAAGAGAACCGCCCCTGGCGAACCAGGGGCGCTTATTATGGTGGACGGGGTTGGATTCGAACCAACGTAGGGCGGTCTGCCCGGCAGATTTACAGTCTGCTGCCATTAACCACTCGGCCACCCGTCCTCAAATTTGAGATGTGGCTGGAGCTGGTGATGGGACTCGAACCCGCAACCGCCTGATTACAAATCAGGTGCTCTGCCAATTGAGCTACACCAGCCCCGGAGGGCTTCGGTTGTCTAGTGGCAACCCCTCGGGGCCGTCAAGTGCTTTTGGGCGGTTTTTTCGGCCCAAATCGTCGGAATCACGCCACGGCGAACCAGTCGACCCCTTCCACGAGCCCGAGGCCGTTTAGCAATTCTCGGATCGCCGGGCGGCGGTTGGGCTGGCCGACGGCGGCCAGGTGGATCGGCTGGTCAGGGCCCGCCGGGGGCAGATCCTCGGCCGAATGCACCGGGATTCCGGCGATTCGCGAGCCCGACCGCCGCGGATGGACGTCGTAGAATGCATGGACGGCGATTTCCCTGGAAACCAGGAGGCGGGCGATGGCTTTGCCTGTCGGGCCGGCGCCGGAAATCGCCGCGCCGCGCTCGCGGATGGCGGGCAGGCGGGAAAGGTAGTGGGCCTTCGCATGCAGGAAGGCCTCCTCCGAGTACCGCGGCGCGGTCCGCGTCAGCCGCGAAGGCCCGTCAAACCAGTCGAGGAGGACCTCCGGCACCTTGGCGATCTGCATCCCGGCATCCAGGAACCGGAGGCAAAGATCGTAGTCTTCGGCCCAACTGGGGTCGCGATAGCCCCCGACGGATTCGAACGCTTCGCGCCGCATCATCACAGTCGGGTGCGCGATGGGGCTCTCGACGAAGCGCTCGCGGGCGATCTGGTCCGGCTCGACAACGCTGTTCAGCCACTCCTCGTAACGCCGGAATCCCGCGGCCGGGTGGCCTTCGCGCGAATCGACGGAGCCCAGGATGCGGATAAGGCAACTGGCCACGGCGACCTGCGGCCGGGCGTCCAGCAGCGCGACCTGCTTGGCCAGGCGCTCGGGATAGGCAAAGTCATCGGCATCCATGCGAGCGAGGAACTCGCCGCGGGCTTCGGCGGCGGCCAGATTCAGAGCGCCAACCAGCCCGCCCGGCGGATCGGTGGCGACGTGACGGACGCGGCCGTCTTTGGCGGCGAACTGCTCGATGATCCGTCCAGTCTCGTCCTCGGAGGAGTCATCAACGGCCAGAATCTCGAAGTCCTTGAACGTCTGATCGAGACAGCTTGTCAGTGCGTCGCCGATTGTCGCTGCCGAATCGCGGGCAGGCAGGAGGATCGAAACGCGTGGTGTCGACGACATGCAAAAGCCTCAATTCAAGGCGATCATCTCTTTCGGAATAGGATGCCGTAGACGAACCCGAGCAGCGCAACTGCTGCGCCTACCAAAACCGTCTGGTATTCCGTCAGGCTGGCGCCGGAGATCGCGATGAATGGCTCGCGGGCGACGACCAGTACGGCGCCCGCCGTCACTAGGAACGGCGCAATGATTCGCGACGAGAAGGCGCTGAGGAACAGGAAGGCACCAACAACCAGGCCGATGTAGTTCGGTGAGAATGGCAGCGTAATTACGATCAGATCGATCTTCGTTCCGTCCATCAATGCCATGTCGGTGATGAAGCCGGGGATCGGCAAATCGATGATCTGAAAGAGTTCCAGCCCATAAACGGCGATCATCCCGGCGCCGGCCACGAGGCGAAGGAACTGGAAGCCAAGATTGAAGATGGACTTGCGCGGCAGGCGGAAGCGCGTTGCCTTCACCATCCTCTTCATTTCTTCGACGTCTTCGCTTTCGATTTCCGGAATCAGCAGGCCTTCCTTGACCAGCTTGTTGGCGGTCTTCTTGGCTTCGGCCTTGGCTTCCTTGGAACCCATACCAAGCGAACGGAGTCGGCGAACTTCCGCCTTTTCGAGCTGCTTCTGCTCGCGGCGTTCGCGACGCGCATCCTCGATCCCGTCGAGCCAGTGAGCGATCGGATCGCGCCACACACCGTAGCGCTTGCGCTTCTGCTTCACCTCCATGCGCGAGACCTTCGCACGCGCCAGGATCATCAGGTCGTAGCCGAACAGATCTTCGAAGAACTCCTCCCAGCGGCGGCCACTGAAGCGCGCGATGAAGTCCTGCAGCGCTTCTTCCGAGACGCCTCGCAGACGGAGTTGCTTCAGCATGTCCTGCATCGCCTCGATGTGAGGAGCGCGCTGCTTGCGCAGAGGTCTGACAACGAACGCGCGATAGG